>JH611016.1 GCA_000252485.1 Prochloron didemni P4-Papua_New_Guinea
ATAAAGTATCTTATGGAAAATATTCAGCCAAAAGCGGTTAAAACAGCAGGAGCCGGATACTTGGAAACTTGTACGTCCGGTACTGTGGAGGGGAAAACTTGTAAGAGTCTACCTATTCCGAGAAGTCCTACCCTGGGATGCGTGCCAGTCCCAGGCTCTAGAACCGAGCCGTTAAACAGCTCTACGAGGGGCAAGGCAGTGCGGCTTGGATAGTACCGACCGATAACTTTGGCGAGGCAAACTTTACCCCAGAAATGGGAGTTTATGGGAAACTTTGCGGTTTCCCTCCCCTAATGGGGAAGGCTAATAAATTAGTCGAGCGGTCACTGAGCGATAGCCCTGAGCGAAGTCGAAGGGTAGTCGAAGTGTCGAATTTCGTCCGCTCCCCCCCTAGGGGGGGCGGTTTCCATTCTCCCGTGAGGTTTAGATGAGTATTGCGAAGCAAGCCAAGATAAAATTCGGTACAGATGGATGGCGAGGAATAATTGCCAATGACTTCACTTTTCCCAACGTCTGTAAGGTAACGAGAGCGATCGCCAGCTATCTGGATAGCGCCTATGCCAAAGACCGTCCGGTTTTAATTGGCTATGATACCCGCTTTCTGGCAGATGAGTTTGCACGAACCGCTGCAGAAATTTTAGCTGAGGAAGGTTGGACAGTATTGATTGTAGAACGAGATTGTCCTACGCCAGTCATCGCTTATAATGCTCGTTTCCTCAACTCGGCGGGAGCTTTAATGTTTACCGCCAGTCATAACCCAGCTCCCTATTGTGGTATTAAATATATCCCCGATTATGCCGGACCTGCAACCCCGGAAATCACAGATACCATTGTGGCTAATATTGAAAGCTCTTCTGATGCTCTTCCTGCTGGTAAAAATGAGGATAGGATTTCTAAATTTGACCCGAAACCAGAATATCTCAAGTTTATTTACTCTCTCCTAGATCTAGAGCGAATTCGCACTGCTAAATTAAAGGTGAAGTACGATGCTCTCTACTCCACTTCTCGAGGCTATCTGGATGAGGTGTTAAATCAATCCGGTTGCTCCACGGAAGTTTTCCATGCTACCAGAGATGTCTTATTTGGTGGTGGGATGCCAGAACCCAAGGGAGACCAATTAGAAGAATTGGTGGCAGCAGTGAAAAATGATAACGCTGACTTAGGTTTAGCTACCGATGGAGATAGCGATCGCTTTGGCATAGTGGATGAATTAGGAAACGTTCTCACTCCCAATACGGTACTGCTGCTTTTAGCTCGTCACCTGATTAAAAATAAAGGCAAAACTGGAGCTATTGTGCGCACCGTGGCTACAACCCATCTGTTAGATAACTTTGCTCGCAAACACAATTTAGAAATTTTTGAGACTGCTGTCGGGTTTAAATACATCGGTGAGAAAATGCGGCAAACAGACGTTCTGATTGGTGGAGAAGAATCGGGAGGCTTGAGCATCATCGAGCATATCCCTGAAAAAGATGGTGTTTTGGCAGATATGCTGGTGGCAGAGGCCATCGCCTACGAAGGGAAACCTCTATCTCAGTTAGTAGAAGAGGCCATCGCCGAAGCAGACGGTCCCGCTTATAACCAGCGCCTAGATTTGCACTTGGAGGAAGCACATAAAGCTGCTGTACTGGAGTATTGCAAAACTACTCCTCCTACTCAAGTGGCTGGTATTAAAGTCAAAGAAGTAGGTCGTAAAGATGGGATTAAACTTTACCTAGAAGAAGGAAGTTGGGTTTTGCTCCGTCCTTCGGGTACGGAACCCCTGATGCGAGTCTACATTGAAACCAACTCTTTGGAAAAACAAGAACAAATTGCTGAATCAATGAAAGTGACAATTAAGCAGTTAGAACCTGTTTAGGTTTAAATTTATTGAGAAGGGGGAAAGCATTGCTTTACCCCTGACTGTGGTAAAATCCGATGATAACTTCATTTAAACTTTTTAATTCTCTGATAATTACCTTTTGGATTGTAGCGATCGCCGTTTTCTCCATCCAAAACATAGAAGGTGTTTCTGTTAAATTATTTTTTTTACAATCAATTAATTTACCAGTAGGAATTCTCTTAGCTTTTTGTTTTTGCTTGGGTATGGTTCTACAGATTGTTTTGCCTTTTTTAGTGCAACTTTCTCTAGGGAAGAAAAAACAGATTAAAAACAAAACCAGACAAAAAAAAGTAGAATACCGGGAAAGAGAATCCTCTCAGGAAGATTGGCAAGAAGAAGTATCTCAAAATTGGTGATCTTATTGTAGGCGATCGCTGCGGTAAAAAGGCACACCACAGTTGATCTAATATGAAATCCAAAAATATTTGCTACAGATATAATATGGAATTAATAATCCAATCAATCCTCAATGCCATTACCAACAGTAATTTTACCGGGCTATTTAGCTAGGGCTACCGACTATCAACACTTAGAAAAAGCTTTGAACGAGCGAGGTATTCCTACAGTAACAGTACCTTTACGCAAAAGAGATTGGCTGCCAACTCTCGGCGGTCGTTCGGTAACACCAATTATTAGACAAATTGACCGAACAGTCAAAAAAATGTTAAGCAAATACAGAGTTGATTCGGTCAACTTAGTAGGTCACTCTGCTGGAGGTTGGATTGCCCGGATTTATTTAGGAGAAAAATCCTACAATATTCACGGCGATGTTACCTACCTTGAAGGTATTTGGGAAGCTCGATCTTATGTTAGCACCTTGTTGACATTGGGAACTCCCCATATAAGCAAAGAAAGATGGACAAAGCGCAATCTAGATTTTGTCCAAGATAATTATCCAGGAGCTTTCTATCCTGACGTGCGTTATATTTGTGTAGCAGGAAAAGCAGTATACGGTGGAAAACTGAGTAATTGGTTAGCCTACAGCAGCTACAAACTAACTTGCGGCCAAGGAAACTGCTGGGGAGATGGGATTACGCCGATCGCCGCTGCTCATTTGGAAGGAGCAACTAATCTTACTTTGGAAGGAGTAATGCATTCTCCTAAGTCTCCTGGTACTTGGTACGGTTCCCCAGAACCGCAACAAGCCTGGGTCTCTTATTTACTCTAGCGCTACATTTTCAGAAGCTTGAGAGAATTATAAGATAACTCCTAATTTTTCATTGCTCATTGTCATAGATTGATTGTCGATTCCAAGAACCATATAACCCAGCGTAATAAGCCAATATTTCTTCCAAGCGCTCTTGATAAAAACTATCTAGATTTTTGGGATATTCAATCCACAAACCTTTCACTTGGCGAGTATTGTAATCAAAAGACGAAGAATGTCGTTCTAGTAATCCGGTTTTAACCCCTTGGACTTGACGTAAATGAGCAGAAATCTCGCGATATACTGCTAAAGGCAAAGAGGGATGAAAAATATGCTCTTTTTGCGGTGCAACTTTCATATATTTTATCTCTTAGAATTAAACAGCTTTATTTCCCACTTGCTTAATCACTTCAATCCCTAATTGTTCTAATACCACCATAGGGTTACTACCTTCGGTTTCAATACGTTTGACTAGCACTTGTCCGTTAGAAAGATACTGTCCTGATTCGACGTAGCGACTGTATTTCTCGTCTGGAGCCTTAACAATTATCTTTGTCACGTCTCCCACTTGTATTAGTCCGGTTACGGTCACTCCTTGTGCCAGAACTGGTTGAGGGGGTGGGGGTGGAAGTGGTGGTTCAGAACGAATCGTCGGTTGTGGTGGGGTAGAAGCTTTTGGTGCTGGAGTAGAAGCTTTTGGTGCTGTAGGCTTTATGGTGATTATTGGCCCTACTGGGATTAAACCAAAGGGATCGTTTCTACCTTCAACGTTTTTAGTTCGATCGTGGGCGTCAGTAGGGGAGATAAAAGGCGAAAATTTCTGTTCTCCTGGTACAGTTGGAGGGGAGAATTCTGGGTTTTCATCAGATGAGGTATCTGGACGGATTTTTTCTTTTTGGGAAATTTTTTCGGAGTCTTTGTTTGTACCAGTGAAAAAACCGCAACTGGAAAGAGATATCATTATCAATGATAATATAAATGTTTTTTTGTTCATAACAAATTCCCTTATCTAAAAACTTTCCTAAACACTTACATGGAAACAAGAGGAAGACAATCAATTCTTCTTTCCTAAAAAGGGACAAGTAACATAGAGAACTATTTGTGGATTACTTCCCATTATTTAGCCAGAAAACCCTGAGTGTACTTGAAGTAGAATATTGATAGTCTTTATCTTAACCTTAAAGCTGTAATTTTGACAATTGCTGTTTATCTATTACAGACCTCCAATATTATTCTGTTGCGATTAACTTTTTTAACTTATTGACTCCTTTTTTTGCATGGCGAGCTACTGTTACCACACTAATTCCCAGTAATTGAGCTGCTTCTTTTTGAGTTAAGTCATGTAAAAAAACAAATTCAAGTACTTTTTGAGTCCGCTCTTCTAATTGAGTGAGAGCTTGTTGTAAGCGAATTCTATCTTCTTCGGCTAACTGAAAACTACGATATCGAGGATCTGCGACCAGTTCCCCTAAGCTGGTTGTACCATCGTCACCATCACCTACTGATAAGTCTAAGCTTAGAGGTTCTCTATTTTGGTGGGCCAGTTTTATATCTTCCCATTCTTTTAAAGAAATATCTAGTCCCTTTGCTATTTCTGAGTCTGTTGGTTGTCTGTGGAACTGTTCCCGTAAATCCCTTATTATCGCCACCGCTTGCCTTCTTAGCTCTAACCAGCGTCGGGAAATCCTAACAGGATTACTCTTATCTCTTAAATAGTGTTGAATTTCTCCCCTAATATAGGGCATAGCAAACGAACTAAAAGCATTGCCTCTTGCTGAATCAAATCTTTCAATTGCTCTAATTAAGCCTAAACAGCCTATTTGAAGCAAGTCTTCGTAGCTTTCATTACACTGAGCAACCCAATGATGTGCTTCTTTTCTCACCAATCCAAAGTTTAGTTCCACTAGCTTATTACGCAGCTCTATCCTCCTAGATTGCTGATAATCTTGAAACAAATGCAAGCTTGAGAGCTTAACTTTATCGGTAAGGTTAGGAGACATGTTTAAATCACCTTAGTCTAGAGTTCTGCTACTATATCTTTATTGCTAATAATTTCTGATAAGGGTCTGAAATCCTCAAAGTCAAATAATTTTGATTATTGAACTGACTTGATGTAGTACGGATGTGGTCCAAACCAGTTGAGTAGGAGATCTAGTTTTTTCCGAATATTGTAACTGCAGGGAGTTAGGAGATTATTGATGCTGCTTTTGACGGAGGCGATAGATGTTGTGGTGGGCATTGCCCACTCTACTCAAAAACTCTATCAACTACTTTTAAACACACCCATCCAGTACTCACTACCTCAAAATATCACTTTTTCTAATTATTTGCAACAGTATTTTTACTAGATATATCTAGTAATCAATTCTCGTGATCTCAACTAGTCTGTTGCCACTTAACCAGTCTTAATTATAATTAAAAGTTTTTCTTGTTTTTTAATCTGTAAATAAAATAGTGTATAGCATATAATAACTATCTATACACTATTTTTGTTTCTGTTAATTATGCTTTTGATTGAATGCGACCGTAGAAAATACCCTTGATTTTTACTTCTTCAGGTTCATCAGCACCTAAATCCGTATCTGAAGGTTGTTCGCTTTCAAAAACTCCTGCAATCTCACCTGTTGTGCCATCAACCTTTGTGATTTGCAAAGAGATGTTTCCTTTCCCGGTATCAATCTGCTTCATATTAGAACGAGCGTACTCATCCCTATCTGCTCCTGCTGGTAGTGCCACAGCATTCTCATAACCAGTAGCAGCTCCGCGACCTTTGGGGTCGAGAAATCCAGCTCCTCGATAGGAAGGTACTTTGAATTCTCCTTCAAAGTCAGTGGAGGAGTCAATCTTGTCTTGACCGGGCTTGGTTGTAGCCACTAAGTTTTTAATGGTGAAAAAGAAAGGTGTTTGCTCTCCTCCAGGAACCTGAACCGTAATTGCCTGAAAGTCAATGCCATCTTCTTCCAAGAAAGTTAGACTTCCATCTTCGTTGACCTTGATGCTACCGCTAACCTGGTCCAGACTTGATGTAGATCTGGTTAGTAACTTGCCAGGAACAAATTCTGCTTCTTTGCGCTTATTAATAGGTTCTTCCTTGACAAAAAAGGCATTTGGCTCTAGGCAGAGATCGGTTAAAACGTATGATTTCTGCGGATCTATCGCAATGGAACCAAGAGCGGTTTCATCTAACTGAAGGCAGGTATTTGCTATCCCAGTGTTAAGAATATCGTCGTAGGTGAGTTCCTCTCTGCTAAGACGATCAAGTGGACTTTGACTACAAGCTGTTAATATTCCCAGGCACAAAGCCATAAAGGCTACAATTAATGCTCGGTACCTCATTTTAAACCTCGTTTAGTTAATCTCCAATTCTAACAGACTTGCCCCAATCAACACCATATTTAGGTTGCTGGATAAGTTTGGCTAGTTTCATCGGGATCTACTCTACCAGAGATTGACACTTGTCATATATAAATAAGTTGTGCAAATGAACTGCGACCGAGATTTGGAAAAAAATAACCGACCCAACGAACTACAAGCAATTAATGCCGATGTTTGGGCTTTGGCCAAGAGGTATGAAAGGGAACCTTTGGTTTTGTTGTCTTTACTGCAAAACCTAGAGCGATTACATCGAGAAATTTCTGAACAGGTATTCAAGCCTTGTCTGCCAGATACCCGCCACGAACTTTACCGCTTGCTCAAAGAAATTGAAGAAACAGGAGGTTGGCCGTATATTGAGCGGATGAGGCTTCAAGATTGTCTGGCTAATTTAAAGGTAAATTCGGCTGCTCCCTCTGAATCTAACGAGATATAGCTTTCAGCTTTGATCAAGAACAACAAATCCTGCAATGTTCCCAGGATTTGTTGTTCTGGCTGAACTGACGAGACCACATTTGATGGTATTGTGGAAAAAAGATCTTGCCCTAAGAGGCTCGAACAGCTATTCCGGGAACATTCAAAAGTCATGTCAGTTGCCGTAAATCCCATCAAGTTTGGTACAGATGGTTGGCGAGGTAAAATCGCTGCTGATTTCACATTCGATCGCCTAGCAAGAGTATCTCGTGCTGCAGCTCTGGTATTAGCGGATCGTTACGCCGAAACAGATGGCGATCGCCTGATCGTTATTGGCTACGATCGCCGATTCATGGCAGAAGATTTTGCCAAAACGGCTGCTGAAGCGGTCCGCTCCGCAGGATTTGATGTTCTGCTGTCTCAAACTTATGCTCCTACTCCGGCTTTTAGCTGGGCAGCTAAAGCACAAAAGGCTCTGGGGGCTTTGGTCATTACGGCTAGTCACAATCCCGCGAATTATTTGGGATTAAAAGTGAAAGGCGCTTTTGGTGGTTCCGTTTCTGGAGATGTAACTCAAGAGATAGAGGATAATTTATACAAGCAAAACAAAGTAATTGATGCCAAGGGAAAGCTCGAATTGTTCGATCCTTGGCCGAGTTACTGCGAAGAGTTGCGCTCTAAGGTGAAAATTGGGGCTATTGAAGAGGCAGTTGCCACTAAGAAACTGGAGATTTATGTTGATGCTATGCACGGTACAGCGGCTAGTGGATTGGGTCGTTTGCTGGGGCAAAGTATTGAGGAAATTAATAGCGATCGCGATCCAACTTTTGGTGGTGGTACGCCGGAACCGCTGCCTCGCTACCTCAGCGAGTTATTTCGGACTATCAGAACTGCAGCTCGTAGAAATTCTAATAATTTGAGGGTTGGTTTAGTCTTCGATGGAGATGCAGATCGCATTGCTGCCGTGGATGGTCAAGGCAATTTTCTCAGTCCACAAATCTTAATCCCGATTTTAATTCAACACTTAGCGGGACGGCTCCGATTGACTGGAGAAGTAATTAAAACTGTTAGCGGTTCCGATCTGATTCCTCGGGTTGCCCAACTTTATAATAGAAGTCTAGTGGAAACGCCCATAGGTTATAAGTATATTGCCGAGCGAATGCTAACTGCTGAGGTATTAATTGGCGGGGAGGAATCGGGAGGGATTGGCTATGGCAGCCATATTCCAGAAAGAGATGCTTTATTATCCGCTCTTTACGTGCTGGAGGCCATAGTAGAATCAGGTTGGGATTTAAGCGAGATATATAAGGAATTACAAGAAAAAACTAATTTTAATTTTGCCTATGACCGGATTGATTTGCCTTATTGCAGTATGGATGTGCGAACAATATTGCTGGAGCTAGGACAAACTTCCCAGCTTGAGGAAATAGCGGGAATCTCAGTGGTAGATTGTTTGTCTATAGATGGTTATAAGTTTCGTTTAGAGGATGGCAGTTGGCTGCTGATTCGCTTTAGCGGTACGGAACCAGTACTGCGTTTGTACTCTTTGCGCCCACTTTACTTCAAGTGCGTCAAATTTTATCTTGGGCGAAGGACTGGGCTAGTTAATGGAAAGAAAAAAGCTAATCGTTGCCACGAGCAATCCCGGTAAACTGAGGGAAATGCAGGAATATTTAGCTGGTTTAAACTGGGAATTACAGTTAAAGCCCAATAGCTTGGAAATAGAGGAAACTGGAGATACCTTCATGGCTAATGCTTGTTTGAAAGCATCTCAGGTAGCTGTGGCTCTGGGAGAGTGGGCGATCGCTGATGATTCTGGTTTGGCGGTAGATGCTCTTCATGGCGCTCCGGGGCTTTATTCTGCTCGTTACGGTTCTACAGATGAAGAACGGATTGGGAGATTGTTGCGAGAACTGGGAGACAGGGAGGATCGACAAGCTAGGTTTATTTGTGCGGTGGCGATGGCTACTCCTGATGGTTTGATCGCTTATCAAAGTGAGGGGGTTTGTGAAGGGGAAATTCTCTTTCAACCTCTGGGAAATAAAGGTTTTGGTTACGACCCTATTTTTTACGTGCCTCAAGAACAAAAAACTTTTGCTCAAATGTTGCCTGCCATCAAGCGCGAATTGAGTCATCGGGGCAAAGCTTTTGAGGCTTTGCTCCCTCAATTAAAAAAAATTGTCTAGAGTGAGAGATTAAACGGCTTCGAGATTTGTTTCTCCCGTCCGAATACGGATGACTTCTTCTACGGGATAGACAAATATTTTCCCGTCACCGATTTCCCCGGTTCGCGCAGCGGAGATGATTTTTTCTACCACCATCTCTACTTGGTCATCTTCAATGACAATCTCTACTTTAAGTTTTTGCAAGAACTCAACTGTATATTCCGAGCCGCGATAGCGTTCTGTTTGTCCTTTTTGACGACCGAATCCTCTGACTTCTGAAACCGTCATACCCACAATACCGGCATTGACGAGGGCGATTTTCACTTCGTCTAGTTTGAAGGGACGAATAATTGCTTCTACTTTTTTCAAGATTCTAACTCCTTATTTTGTTGTTTTGTTGTTTTCTCTTGAGGATTTCTTCCAAACCATCTATTTGCCAGTTAAACCTGCTTTCATTTTAGATGACAGCAGCATTGAGGGGAAATATTAAGATTTAACTACTGCTGGATAGATGTTCTCCAAAATAAGAATACATCATTCTGGTTGATGCTAAGTTTCCAACTGTTGTGAATCGGTTTAATAACTTAGTCAAAGCTAAGAAGGAATTGACCGGATTCTAGAGAAGTTATTTTTCGGATTTTGCAAGAAACAATTATGGAATTGCATAATGGGTTAAATAACTTTCACAAAAAAGGAGTTTTGGCTTTATTTATTTTCTTTAATACAGATGAGCAATTGCAATCTCTTGTTTTTTCTAAGTTTCAAGCAAATTTAATAACCGAATAGCATATTAAGCTTTTTAAGCTAGAATAAATTTATATAAATTTTCATTGTAACTTTTGATTTGTTAGAACAAGATTCCAGAAGGTGATCATGTCATATGTTAAGATTGCCAATCTATAATTTTTGTAAAGATTTAATACAAATAATTATAACAGAAGAGGGCAGATGTGAAAAGATTCCTGTATAGTTGGTGTAAAATAGGCAATTCTTGTAAACGCTTATTTTTAATAAACGGACTCGTAACTCTACAATAAAACTGTTATACCAAATCCGCTTTACAGAGTAGAGGAAAAAACAGCCTGTAACCCAGACAGTGTCTAGAGCGTTGACTATACTTTTTAACCCGGATTTGATATTAGTTGTTAATTGTTAATTGTTAATTGTTAATTGTTAATTGTTAATTGTTAATTGTTAATTGTTAATTGTTAATTGTTATACTCGCTACTAGCAAAATTATACAACCATTCAATCATTGAAGTAGGAACAGACATTCTCTTTCTGCTGTCAGTAGCTATACAAACATGCTTAGTAGTAGCTTTTGCTAATAGTTTCTCAGAGCTAGAATTAAAAATTTGATAATTAATCTCAAATTCATTGTCGCTTAATTGCTGCGGTTGTAGCTGAATTGACAGTTTATCTCCGCAACGTATGGGAAGAAAATAGTTGGCAGAACTATGAACTATGGGAATAGCCAGCTCGGTATCTCTTACCAATTGGTTAAAATTGATTCCTACTGTCAATAGAGATTCTTCATAGGCTTCATGACAGATGACTAAAAGATTGGCAAAATAAAGTACTCCCGCCGCATCAGTATCTGATAAATGAACTGTACGACTATAAGAAAATATCATAATTTAAATGAAGCGATCAGTTTATTCCTACTGGATGGTTTTGGCTGATGTTATTGGCTAAATTATCATCTATTTGTTGCTTCAGTTTCTGTTTGCTATAAATTTGGTCTAGGAGAATATCTAGAGCTTCTTTTCCAGCCACCAAGCTAGTTTCAATTTTTGCTTTTTCTTCTCGTAATTGAGATATGCGATAATTCAAATTCAAGAACTGAATATTCAATTCATCTTGGCGTTGTTTCAGAACCTTTATTTGAGTTTGTAAATCGTATTTTTCTCCTTCTAACTCTTGTTTATTCCGTTCTAAGTTAGTAAAGTATTGATTGAGTTGGTCTCGGTGCTTTTGTTTCTCTGTCAGCTTAATTTGCAAGATTGCTAATTGCCGTTTCAAAAGATTTAATTTAGTTTGAGCAGGATAAATTAACAGTGTTTTCACTGAGAGTGATTGATTCAGTTCCGCTTGTCTTTGCTCTAGTTTTTGCAATTTTTGGTGTAATTGTTCTTCTTGCTCAAGCTTTTCTTCTTGGAAATACCTGATTTCCCCATAGAGTTCATTTCTATGCTCGTGAAGTTCTGCAACTCGATCTAGCAGGCGATCGCGCTCTGCTTTTAAGGATTTAGTGTTAGCTTCTAGTTCTTGTTGAATTATTTTGGCGTTGGAAACGGATTGGTATAGTTCTGTTTTCTTTTCTTCGAGGACTTTAATCTGATTTTGCAGAGACCCTTTCAACTTTTTTTCCTGAGCGATACGTCGTTGATCGGCAACGACAAATCCGGCGTAACTTGCTGGAATGGTAATTAACCCAATCAGTAAGGCATTGTTCAAGTTTTCCCGGGTCACTAGCCCCAATGCCAAGCTGGTGGAGAAAGCCACCGAAACGAGAATAATTTGATTGACTAGCTTAGATGATTCCATATTATTTCTAGCTGGATGCAAATCTACTCTACAAACTTAATTCCCCCTGGAGTTCGTCAATAAATTGTCTTGCAGTGCGTCCAGAACGCCCATTATGCTTGGTTGCCCATTGTTTGGCACGTTGCTCTAACTCTTGGTTAGTTAGAGCAATTTTAGCTTGCTCTGCCAAATGACGGACGATTTTCAGATAGGTATCTTGGTTGGCTGGTTCAAAAGTGAGAGTCAAACCAAAGCGATCGCTGAAAGACAATTTCTCTTGAACTGTATCCCAAGTATGTACTTCATCGCCAGCAGCAGGACTCCGGCGATCTGCAAAAAACTCCCGCACCAAATGACGGCGATTAGATGTAGCATAAACCACAACGTTTTCCGCTCTCGCAGTAACACTTCCTTCTAATACCACTTTTAATGCTTTAAAGGCATCGTCATCTTCTTCAAAAGAGAGATCATCTACAAAGATAATAAATTTTTGCGGTACGTGCCGCAATTTTTCCATAATAGTAGGCAAGTATTGTAACTCAGATTTGGTTACTTCAATCAGTCTTAGTCCCTTGTCCCTATATTTTGGTAATAATCCTTTGACGAGGGAAGACTTTCCGGAACCGCGACTGCCATAGAGCAGAACGTGGAGTGCTGGATATCCAGCCAGGAAGAATTGGGTATTTTTCAGCAAAGCTTCTTTTTGGGCATCATAACCCACGATGGAACTTAGGTTAACCGGATCGGGATGCTCGATGCCGAGCAAATTTCCGGAATGCCAACGGAAAGCGCCATATGCAGCAAATATTCCTACACCTTGCTGTTTATAATAGTTGGCTAATTCTTCTAAAGCATCAGCCCAATTATCTTGCTGATGTAGAAAAGTTTTTGGTTCTGTGGAACAAAACCAAGCTACTGGGTTTACTGGAAGTTGGCAGGCAGTTTGTACCCAATAACTTAACTGTTGTGGATTTAAATTAGATAAACTCTGCAAAACTTGCAGATCTTGTTTTACTGCTGTGATGGTAGATGGGGGCAAATCTTCCAGGGAAACTTTCTGAACTTCACGACTAAAAGGATTATCGTCTTCCAGAATTTGACTCTCTAGATAGTCTTGCCAACTTTGATTCCTCGCAGCTAAGGTTCTAAACCACTTACCGTAAGCTTCTAAACAGAGAATTGGAGTAGAAGTACTTTTTTGGATATAGTGATTATTGAGGGTTTGCAACAGATTAACAAAGGCTTGACCAACTTCGTCGTGGAAAACAGATTGATAGAGTAACAGGGATGCGACTTTGAGGTTAATCGCTCTACTGGAAAGAATTTCGGAATCGGTAAAATTGGACATAGAAACTATTCTAGTGGATATTATGATATCGGTCTATGAAAGTGTTTAGTACTGAGTTCCAGCAACCGGTTGGTTGCTGTATAACTATCAACTGTCCACTATCAACTGTCAACTGTCAACTGTCAACTATCAACTATCAACTGTTATATAACTAATTTTTAAGGCGATCGCGAAAATAACGTCGATATAAATCGCAACTGACAGTGACCCGATTTCCTTGGAGATTTACCAGTCCCATACTGTGTAATTTAAACCCTTGCACTTGCTCTAACTCCACAGTCGCTGCTGCTTTTAAAACCCGTTGAAAAGCTGTGGCAAGGTCAGGATTTTGTTGTAAATTCCACAAGTGACGGTGTAAGTGGTCGCGATAAATTCCTGTATCTGTAGCTGCAGTGGAAACTAACTCCTTGAGGGGAATAGTTTGTCTTGCCAAATGGTGTAAAGAGAGGCGCACTAGATAAGGATGACCTGCTAGTAACTGCATTAACTGAGAAATAATTTCCTGCTCTTGAGGGAGTCCGTGACGCTGGGTTAAGTCTCTTAACTGTTCTGGAGTAAATGGTTTTAACTCAATTGCCAAACCTAGATTAAAAGGGGATTGATTAATATTTAAGGGAATGTAAATTTCTGTACATTGAACCAAGAGCAACCGCAGTTTTTGCCAGATTGGTTGATTTTTACCTTTTTCGTGCCAGGAACGGACCAAGGAAAAAAATTCTGGAGCTATTTTTAGATGCTTGAACAGTTGGTTGACTTCTTCTAAAGCTAAAACTATGGGGGAGGGTATTTGTTGCAGTAAATATGCTTCCAGGTAGAAAGTGCAACTCATTTTACTACCCAGATCTTGATCCCAATAATCGTTTAGTTTTGGTTCTAACTCCAGTTGACGAGTCAGATTGGCGCAAAACCAGCGCAACAATTTTTCTAAATCTGTCAGTACGCTTTCTTCTGCTTCCTGAAAATCTAAAAGTGCGGTTTTGTAGTTGCCCGTGCCAGCGCGAGCTAAAATTCTATTCATTAAGGAAGTTTTGCCCATCTGTCTAGGTGCTTTCAGTTGGATCAACGCCCCTGGTTTGAGGATTTCTTCGTAACATCTCTGTTCCTGAGGAACTCGCTCCACATAAAAAGTAGAATTTAAAGGAACGCTGCCATCAGGCAATTCTAGTTCTAGCAAATCTTCAGCACTAGGAGTTTGTGAAGTTGGGCCGGTTTGTTTTGGATCAGTTGGCAAGATAGAAGCCGATTGATCTGGTTCTAACTTTTGCCTTACTTTCTCAGCAATGCGATCGATTGTCAGCTCCTTCATGAGAGAATTTTGGTCATGGCTAATTTGTCTTTCTAGTACTGAGTGAAGGTTAGCTTTAGAAACTTTTTCTCCTATTACCTCTGAAAGCAATCTCCATAGTTTAGGGGCAACTCCTTGTTTGATATAATTGGCAGAATAGCCATATTCTTCTGCTATCTGGTCATAGGTCTTTTTTGCCGCTTGCCAAGATTCTCGCAGGATTATTCTTTGAATATCATTTAAATGCTCTCCTGTTTGGCTATAAACCAATTTTTCCGCAAATTCCAGAACTTCTTCTATAGCCCTCATTTATACAAACCTATTGTCACAAATTCAATGCGGTCACGAAGTGGCGCTGCGTGTGCTGCGAAGCAGATCCCGCAGGGATCAGCTTCGCTGGCACTGCGGGATCGCCTCTGAGAAAATAGCATCATTTATTGACCTATCGGGGGTAGTAATTGACCCAAGTTATTTAGGAGTAATTTATAATTGTTGATTAATTTGGTCAATTTGTACAAAGTTTCTATACTTTCACCCAATCAGTTTTTAGATTCGTTTTAAGCGAAGTCAAAACCAACTTTGGCCCAATAAAAGATCTAACTCTAAATGCTATCATATCAGCCTACCATCTATGGTAGCTAAAGCTATAGCAATGAGCAATGAACAATTAACAATTAACAATTAAGAGGTTCATAAGAAACATGCACATGCACGCTTTGTACAAAGGTGATACAGCAGATGCAGTACTTTTGTAGAAAAATGTAGCGTGTAACGACACTTTAGGACGCTATATATAGCAGTTGACAGTTGATAGCTCCTGACGGAGAATTCAAAATTCAAAATTCAAAAATTCAAAATTTAATTCGTGGCGAATGTCTCCGCAAAAAATGGCAGAAACTAGAAAAGCCTTATTCCTCTTGGGTTTTAGCTTGTTGTCAATTTCAAGTTTCTGGAGAGTGGACAGTTGATAGTTATACTGCTTGCGGTGCCCTTCAACTACGCGGCCCCTGAGCGCTTGCCCTGAGCGTAGTCGAAGGGCTTGCCCTGAGCGTAGTCGAAGGGTAGCCGAAGGGCAGGGACCGGGTCGTCGAACTGCTCTCCAAGGTTGCTCTGATATCATAGTAAACACTTTCATAGGCCAGTATATATAGCATTTCTCATACTTGTTCGCTCATCAGAAATAGGTGCAGAAGCAGTCCGCAGGTTTATAGGTGTACATATTGACCAAGGAACCCTATATATAGGATTATAAAAAACTATTCTGAACCCGGGAAGGAAACATAGAACAACGAGGGAACTGGAAAACAAATAATATCAAATAAAAATACAAGCTCCAAATTTTATTGCTTATCTTGGCTGGGATGAAAATTTCTAGGCTGGTTGCAGATTTATTGATTATAATTTCCGTGAAGCGAGGTTTAGTTAGTTGTAGAAGAAGATATAGCGCTACGCGCAATTAAAAATTAAAAATTAAAAATTAAAAATTAAAAATTAAAAATTAAAAATTAAAAATTAAAAATTAAAAATTCATTCAGAGGCTATGACTAGGTTTCAGGCTTTATTAATGTCCTAACCTAAATGCGTAGTGCTATATATATAGTTTTATAGTTTTAGAGAATTATACCGTTTATAATATTAATAAGGAGCGCAAAGATGTTTGAGACTCTTATGCTAGCAGTGAATAAGTGCGTTTCAAAATAGCTACCTCTTTATCATCCTCAGCTTTAAGATAGCGATCGTAGTATTCTTCAATGGGACTGGGACTCTGAATCATGAGAATTGTTGATAAACTTCTTGAGACGACCGTTTTTTATTTCTTCTATCAATCTCTCGATCGCGTACTGCTCCGACTCAATCAAAACCTGTCCCACAGGAGACTGAGCTTCTACTTCGGCGATCACTCTTTCTTTATTGATAACTCCAGTGCCTATCATTGATACTTTCAGCTAAGGTTTCCCAGTTCTGTTCGTAGTCTAGATTAGACAAAAAAATGATTGCTTAAACAAAAAACCAACAACCAACACTTCGGCTACGTGCAGGGCAAGCGCTCAGTGCAGGCAACCAACAACCAACAACCAACTCATGAGCTTTTTATTTCTTTCTAAGTTACTGGTCTTATTTGTATATCCCGTAGGACTAACTTGCCTTCTCCTAGTTGTGGCTTTACTATTGTGGTGGAAAAATCCTCGCTGGGTTCCCTATCCCATCGCTTTAGCTTTGCTAGTATTGCTATTAACAAGTAACGGTTGGGTTAGCAATACTTTAATCAAATCCCTGGAATGGCAAAATCTCCCAGCAAATCTACCTAACGCCGATGCCATAGTCGTTCTGGGAGGAGCCACTAGGTCGAAAATCGAACCTAGACCCATGGTAGATGTGGCAGAACAGGGCGACCGCGTTATTTATGCGGCCCAACTCTACAAGCAAAACAAAGCCCCTCTTATCATTATTAGTGGGGGACGCATTAGTTGGCGCGGTGGCGGTTCTCCAGAAGCGAAGGACATAGGGGACTTGTTAGAATTTATGGGAGTTCCCCGCAGCTCTATTATCGAAGAACCGAAGTCTCTCAACACCTATGAAAATGCTTTCTACGTGAAGGATATTCTGGCTGAACGAGGGATTGAGCGAATTTTGCTGGTCACCTCCGCCATGCACATGCCTCGGGCTTTGGCCATTTTTAAGCATCAGGGAATAGATGCTATTGCTGCACCCACGGATTTTTTGGTGAGCCAACAGGAAGTAATGGAAACCGGTAGCAGCATCCAAGCAGTAATTTTGTATAATTTACCTGATGCAGATCGCATTGCTAAAACTACGAAAGCAATTAAAGAATATATCGGAACCGTAGTTTATCGCCTTAAAGGCTGGCTTTAATTTTAGTTACTAAGATTGGTTTATGTTAGAAGAATTTCGTCAAATTATACCCCCTTCTACTCCCGCTGCGGAGATTTTAGTTCGCCATCAATTAGCCTTTGAGTTTCGTCGAGAAGTAGAATATCGAGCAGAATTTAAGCAATATTGTCAATGGTATCGGGAAACTGCAGCTCGACATCAAGAAGAGTTAGCCAAAATGCAGGGGGATATTAATATTTTCCGTTGGTTTTCGGGTAGGAGGAAATAAGATAGCAATGAGCAATGAACAATTAACAATGAACAATGAACAATGAACAATTAAGAGTTCGTGCAGAAAAATGCTCCTTTCGCTTTTTACAAAGGTGATATAGCAAATGCAGCACCTTTGTAAAAAAATGTAGCATGTAACGACACCAGCGCGAAGCGCTATAAATATCTCAAGGTTGTTTTAATTATAATTGCTGTTATTAATTGATAAGCTATTATTCAATAACCAAAACACGAGCTTCTGATTCTGGCCAAGTATGAAAGTCATCAGGAATTATAGCTTCCCCTTCCATATAAACAAATTTTACTAGACGATGAGAGAATGGATTGATGTGGGGCTTGTATCAGATTGACCTAAGAGGAGAACAATGCTAAAAGACATATTGGATGAAATTGATACGTTACTAGCTAATAATTATAAACATGTGTTTGACTCATTGCAGATAGGAGCAACTGAGAGTGAACTTGAACTTTTAAGGATCAAGTGCTTTTCAGGTGAGCAAGTCCCACAGGATTTAGAAACCCTATACAAGTGGCATAATGGTCAGACTGGATACTACTCTCTCAACCAAGAGGATAACCGAACCTTGTTGTCTATCAGTGAAGTTATCGAGGCATGGAAATTTATGAACGATCCTATGGAAGAGATCTTAGAGCCATGGTCTAAATCCTGGATACCAATCTTAGACAATGGTGCAGGTGATTATATTGTATATGAGAGTGAGGGAATCCAAACGGGCAAGCTTATTAGTTATTGGCATGATGATGAAGAGCGTTGGGTTGAATTTGAAAATCTAGAAAGCTGGGCTCAAGCTGTATTAAAATATACAAAAGATGTAAATTAGGAATAGTTCTCTTCAACTCAATGTTTTTTTACCCAATAGATTTCATAGCCAAGAAACCGGGTTTCTAACCCCGGCCTTTAGTCTAAATTTAGTCTAAATCTAGACTAGCGATCGCTTCTAGAAAAAGCCACACAATAAAGAATAAAGAGTTTTTTTATTAGTTACTAAAGAATCTTGATCGCAGTCTTCTGTCGTTTCAATTTGATTATTTTAGAAATTATTTGCTCTATACTACTCGATTTTCCATTCACTTTCTGGAATTTTGGCACTAAGCATAATGTTGCGTAGAGTGCCGATGGGAATATTTCGTCCTTTGTGATAAGGAACAATAGCTTTCAGTTTTGATTCCAGATTGCGCCACTTACGATGACTTCCTTTCTGAGAAACTAACTCAAATCCATATCGCAATAAAATACTTTCTACCTCATCAGCATTCATCCGTCTAATACGAGTCATCCTATTGATACCTCTCGTACAACAGTGCCCGATTTTAATTCGATGGGATCTGGTTCTAAATAAAGAGCGATCGCCTCGCGAATATTTTCTAAGGCTTCTTCTTCAGTTTCCCCCGCTGAGGCGCAACCGGGTAATTCCGGACACCAAACCGCCCAATCTCCCGTTTCTGAATCGATTTCAAGAATAACACGCCATTTCATGTTGTTTGTTGTTTGTTGTTTGTTATTTGTTGTTTGTTGTTTGTTGTTTGTTGTTTGTTGTTTGTTATTTGTTGTTTGTTATTTGTTGTTTATGAATTTTGGCTGCTGTTCTCAATCATAGTGTTCATTGAATCATAGTTTGTTGTTTGTGAATTTTCGCTGCTGTTTTCAATATATTATATTATTCAATAATCTTACAACTGTAATTCTCTAATAGCAACTCCCGTACCTACCTCTGCAGCTCGCTGCAAAACGAAATCGCTTATCTGGAATAAATCAATCTTGGGAAAATAAAGGCTGAGGGAGCGTAACTCATACCCACCCTGTTGCAAACCGTAAATTTTCAATTTCTTGTTCTTCAATAACCAAACTTCCGGTACTTGATAAGCAAGATAATCATTAATGTTAGTATAATTAGTAACATCAATTTCAATGGCTAAATCCGGGGGTGGTTCAACTTTCCAATTAATCCGGTCTTTCCCTACTGCTGCCTGCCAATTATTGATATAAAAGCAATAATCTGGTTCAATTCCATGTTCTTGGGGCAACTCCATGGTTATAGGAGTAAATGCTTCGTAATTACGATTCTGTTTATCTAGCAGTACTTCAACTATTCTGGCTAACAAATGGGCTTCTCGTCCATGTCTGGGCATGGGACTCATAAGAAAAATCCCTCCATTGCAATATTTTATCCGGGGAATCGAACCATCCCCTCGACTTTCACAAAGTGCTTGATAATCTTCCCAAGTTCCCGGTATTTGTACCACGGTTCCCGGTGGTAGTTTGGTTTTTTCTTTCGAGATAACTGCGTACATTATCTTTTCCTTTAATTAATATCATCCTAGTCATTTGTAGGGTGCGTTACGAACGCACCACACTACCCATAGCTACAGATACAATAGTGTTATAAACATTAGCATTTGCAATAATTCGATAATTTTTGGTATAGCTAGGTGAAAGACTAATTTTTAACCACAGACTTCGACTCCGCTCAGTCGAACGATGAACACAGATAAACACAGATGATTTAATTGATAGAATTTTTTCGTAGGGTGGGCATTGCCCACCACAACATCTATGGCTATGTTAGATTTGAGATTATTTTAACCCCATAAAAGCATTGATTTCCTCCTCCAACCAGTATTTCTCCCCTTTAGTCAGCAAACCTCCTAACTTTGAGACTATTTTCTTAGGCTCATTCTTATTTTCTTTTCTTTTACTGACCACTTTAGAAAATAAAAACTGTTCCCATTGAAATGTTTTGCTAGTTTTGCTAGTTTCAGTCGTAGGTTGGGTTGAGGTAACGAAACCCTTCGGCGACCCTCTGGGCAACGCCCTACACAACTTGGTGCTGTTGGGTTTCGCTATCGCTTAACCCAACCTACAATTACTGTATTAACTCTATAATTTTTTAATTATAGTTATTTTTCGTAAGTTCCACAAGAGAGATAACTATCAACTGTCAACTGTCAACTATCAACTATTAATGATTACTTTAACTCAAAGACATCGGTGTAAAAGTTAAACTCAGCTTCTATGGCCTGTTTAATATTCTCTGCTTTCCGAAAACCGTGCTGTTCTCCGGGAAAAGCTACGTAAGCCACCTTCAAACCTTTCTTTTGCAACTGTTCCACCATCATTTCTGCTTGATTGGGCGGAACCACTTTATCTTCCAGTCCTTGGAAAAAGATGATGGGACAGGAAAGACGGTCTGAAAAATGAATGGGCGATCGCGCTTCATAAACTTCCTTGGCTTCCGGATATGGTCCCACCAAGCGATCTAAATAGCGAGACTCGAACTTGTGTGTATCTCGAACTAAGGCGAATATATCGCTAATACCGTAATAACTGGCCCCGGCATGGAAAACATCTCGGAAAGTGAGGGCAGCTAAAGCAGTATAACCTCCCGCACTGCTGCCCGTGATCGCCAACCTCGTCCCATCTACTTTTCCCTGTTCTACCAAATATTTGGCTCCGTTAACGCAATCATCCACATCTACAATCCCCCAGTTCCCCTCCAACCGCTGGCGATACTGCCGACCATAGCCACTACTACCGCCATAGTTAACATCGAGTACGCCAAAACCTCGACTGGTCCAATATTGAATCTTTAAATTCAAATTCACAGAAGCCGCCGCAGTTGGTCCCCCGTGGCTTTTTACTAGTAGAGGGGGTAAAGAGCCAGCCGGTGCAGTATAGTTTTTATTTTTCGGGGCATAATACCAACCGTAGGCAGTTAAACCTGATTCTGTGGGAAAGGCGATGGCTTCGGGAACGGAAAGAAATGCTGGGTCAATTTCTAATTGGCTAGAACGCTTTAAAATCTGAATCTGTCCCAGGGAGTTGTTCTTCAACTCCTGACTAACTACCGCTGTGCTTTCTGTAGGAGAACCACCGATAAAAACAATCTCCTTTTCCCTAACTTGAAGACACCAAATATTGGTATAAGGACTGTCTAACTTCTGCAGTTGCTTGTTCTTGAGGTCAATATAAGCCAAATGCCAGCTACCGTTGTGACTGTAAGTACAAACCAAACTATCAGTACCAGCAAAACCATAGGTGGAAATGCCAAACACCCAATGGGGATAGTTAAACTCTCCTTCTATAGAGGATAAACAGTCAATCTGGCCTTGTTTACTATAGCGATAGAGATGCATCCAACCAGAGCGATCGCTAGAGAAATACAACTTCCCATCTGGGGACCATTTCGGTTCTGCCACCGACTCACCTGTTCCACCAGCAATTAACTCCGCCTCTGCCAACACACCATTTTCCTCAATCTCAGCCAACCACAACTGAGAACTATCCCAAGGCATATCCGGGTGATTCCAACTGATCCAGGCTAACTGAGTTCCATCTGGACTGAGACGAGGAGAAGAATAAAAATCCTCACCGGAAACCAACACTGACACCTTACCCGAGTCTAACGCCACCGCCACTAGAGTATTTTCTGCTTCTTCATCGGCTTTACTATGGTCTTCACAGACGCAGATGAGGCGATTTCTTGGAGAATCTAAAATAAAATCTGTATAGCGTCGTTTCCCTTCCTCTGTCAGCGGTTCCGGTGGAGAATTGAGTTCTTGACGATAGATACGTTGGTCCTGATAATTGGAGAAATAAACAATACCGGACTCTACCAGAAAAGCCCCTCCGCCATATTCGTGGACCCGAGTGCGCACGTTATAAGGTTCCGGAGTCACCTGGGTTACTTCACCATCTTTGGTGCGTCGCATCAGGACGTTGCGACCCCCTTCCTCCGGTCTTCCCTCCAACCAATAGATATGGTCCCCGTCCAGGCTAACTGCCGATAGTGAAATAGTACTGGCAACGATGGAATCTGCTGAAATTGGGGATTTCCAAGAACCAAAAGGGGCGAATCTCATGATATTAGATTAAATACAAAAATATTTACTAGAAATAGTTTATTGCATTATAGTACCAATTATCTAAAAAATGATAAACTATTGCCAAGATCGAGATAACCTTAAAGCTAGTTCCGAGTTAATAGGTTAATTTCCATTTATTTCATAGGGTTTCTCGGTCATGAGGTACACCTATAAACCTGCGGACTGCTTCTGCACCTATAGCAATGAGCAATGAACAATTAACAATGAACACTCTCGCGTAGCGGCCCCTGCACTTCGGCGACCCTCTGTGACCGCGAAGTCGAAGGGCAGTGCAGGCAATTAAGAGGTTGATAAGAAAAATGCGCATGCACGCTTTATACAAAGGTGATCCAGCCGATGCAGTACCTTTGTATAAAGAATGTAGCATGTAAAGACACTTTACTCGCGAAGCGCTATATTTCTCTATACCTCACAAGTATGAGAAATGCTATATATACTGGACCATGAACCTGTTTACTATTTCCTCAGAGCAACCTTGGAGAGCAGTTCGACGACCCGGTCCCTGAGCGTAGTCGAAGGGCACCGCAAGCAGTATAACTCGACCGAATCTGAAAATTGACAACAAGCTAAAACCTAAGAGTAATAAGGCTTTTCGAGTTTCTGCCATAATAGCCCAGATGTTCTTCAATTCAACATGTTTGAATTTTGAATTTTGAATTTTGAATTCGACGGTCGGGAGCTATCAACTGTCCACTCGACCGAATCTGAAAATTGACAACAAGCTAAAACCTAAGAGGGATAAGGCTTTTGCAAGTTTCTGCCATTTTTTGCCCAGATGTTCGCCACGAATTAAATTTTGAATTTTGAATTTTGAATTTTGAATTCGACCTCAGGAGCTATCAACTGTCAACTGCTATATATAATTACAGTAATCATCATAATAGACAATGTTTGGTCAAATTCACTATTTAATTAGGTCTAGACAGGACGGCAAGTATTTGGTTGCCCGTCCAAAACAACATCCAGCCACCTATTTATTAATCTTCCGGGAGCATTTCGATGCTCTCTCCTATCTCAATAACCACAGTGGAGGACTCACAGACCGTTTCGCTGTAGAGTCGTTATCGGGAACTCAGTTAAAAGGGTTGCTACAACGCTGGGATTATCAAGGTATCGGTTTGGTGGAAGATCCCCTTATACCAACAATTCAATTTCTCTCCTCATAGAGAACCTTTCCCTGCCCCTAGAATGCCATAGAACAAATCAAAATACCCACATTACTCAATGACTGACTGCTATGTCCTTTGTTTGCTTGCACGTTCACAGCGATTACAGCCTCTTAGACGGAGCCTCCCAACTTCAACCCCTGGTCGATCGCGCCGTAGAGTTGGGCATGTCCGCCATCGCCCTCACCGACCACGGTGTCATGTACGGGGCGATCGAGTTAATGAAGGTTTGCCGCAATAAGAATATCAAACCCATTATTGGCAATGAAATGTATGTCATTAATGGAGATATTGAAGTTAAAAAGTCTAGAATTAGGAAATATCATCAAGTTGTTTTAGCCAAAAATACTCAAGGCTATCAGCATTTAGTTAAACTCACTACTCTTTCTCATCTCAAAGGTATCCAAGGAAAAGGGATTTTCTCTCGTCCTTGTATTAATAAGGAATTACTGCAAGAATATCATGAAGGTTTAATTGTCACCAGTGCTTGTCTGGGAGGCGAAATTCCCCAACAAATTCTTGCTGGGAAAGTAGAATCAGCCAAGGAAACTGCTAGTTGGTATAAAGAAGTATTTGGAGAAGATTTTTATTTAGAAATTCAAGACCACGGTTCCCAGGAAGATAGAATAGTTAATGTAGAAATCGTCAATCTTGCTCGGGAATTAGAGATTAAAATTGTCGCTACCAACGACTCCCATTTTACCTCATGTTACGACGTAGAAGCCCACGACGCTCTTCTTTGCATTCAAACAGCAAAATTAGTTACTGACGAAAAACGTTTGCGTTACAGCGGAACGGAATATGTTAAATCCGAAGAAGAGATGAAACTGCTGTTTCGGGACCACTTGGAAGATGAAGTTATTGCAGAGGCGATCGCCAACACCCAAGAAGTTGCCGACAAAGTTCAACCCTATAAAATCATGGGAGAACCCCGCATTCCCGAATATCCTATTCCCCCAGGTCATACTGCGGATACTTACCTGGAAGAACAAACTTGGTTGGGACTGAAAGAAAGATTTAATTGTAGTAAAAGAGAAAAAATAAAACCTGTCTATACAGATAGATTGCGCTACGAGCTAAAAATGCTCCAGCAAATGGGTTTCTCCACTTATTTTTTAGTAGTTTGGGACTACATTAAACACGCGCGAGATAATGGCATTCCCGTGGGTCCCGGTCGGGGTTCTGCTGCCGGTTCTCTGGTAGCTTATGCCCTGAGAATTACCAATATTGACCCAGTACATCACGGTCTTTTATTCGAGCGTTTTCTCAACCCAGAAAGGAAATCCATGCCAGATGTAGATACGGATTTCTGTATTGAAAGAAGGGACGAAATGTTGGCATATGTGACGGAAAAATATGGAGAAGATAAAGTAGCCCAAATTATCACTTTCAACCGCATGACTTCCAAAGCAGTATTGAGAGATGTCGGTAGGGTTTTAAACGTTCCCCTCAGCCAAGTTAATACCATGGCGAAAATGATTCCTGTCGCTAGGGGAAAACCCGCTAAATTAAAAGTAATGATTTCAGAGGAAACCCCGGAACCTACATTTAAAGAAAGATACGATAGCGATGATAAAGTTCGCCGTTGGCTGGATATGGCCATGCGCATTGAAGGAACTAATAAAACCTTCGGCGTTCACGCAGCGGGAGTAGTAATTTCTTCCCAACCTTTAGATGAAATAGTTCCTCTCCAAAGAAATAACGATGGAGCAGTAATTACCCAGTATTACATGGAAGATTTAGAAGCTCTGGGACTGCTGAAAATGGATTTTCTCGGTTTGCGAAACCTCACTACCATTCAAAAAACTGTCCAATTAATTGAACAATATCAAGGACACCAATTAGATTTAGAGCAATTACCCTTAGACGATCTCAAAGCATGGCAAGTTTTAGCTAAAGGCAGGGTCAAAAAATTACCCCCTGATGTAACTGAAACTTATCACCTTTTGAAAGACGGAAATTTAGAAGGAGTTTTTCAATTAGAATCGGAGGGAATGCGTCAAATCGTCAGGGACTTAAAGCCTACGGGAATAGAAGATATTTCCTCTATTTTAGCCCTCTATAGACCCGGTCCTTTAGATGCAGGTTTAATACCCAAATTTATTAATCGGAAACATGGAAAAGAAGCAATTCAATATCAACACAAATTATTAGAACCAATCCTAGAAGAAACCTACGGAGTACTTTGCTACCAAGAGCAAATTATGCGCATGGCTCAAGATTTAGCAGGTTATTCTTTAGGACAGGCTGACTTATTGCGGCGGTGCATGGGTAAAAAGAAAGTGGCTGAAATGGAAAAGCATCGAGAAAGGTTTATCGATGGTTCAGCTAAAAATGGGGTTAAAACAGAAATCGCCCAAGAATTATTCGAGGAAATGATTAAGTTTGCTGAATATTGCTTGAGCTACGATACGGAAGTTCTGACTGTTGAATATGGTCCTATGCCTATTGGTAAAATTGTGGAAGAAAGAATTGATTGTACTGTCTATAGTGTAGATAAAAATGGCTTTATCTATACTCAACCTATCGCTCAATGGCATAATCGAAATACCCAAGAAGTATTTGCTTATTCCTTGGAAGATGGTTCCATTATTCGCGCTACTAAAGACCACAAGTTTATGACTGTGGAGGGGGAAATGGTTACTATTGAGGATATATTTCAGCAAGGATTAGAGTTGAAAATAGTTGATAGTTGATAGTTGATAGTTGATAGTTGATAGTTGGCGTTGCATCTCTGTGGGAGCATTTGGATATATGCCCAAAATTTTTTCTTTATTTATCAATAGTTTCAGCTCATTGAAATTGGACTATCATCCCGCAATTGTGCAACGCCGTTTCCCCCAGTGGGGGGGACCAAGGGGGGGATGGGGCTAGACAAATTATAGGTACGATCTAAACGGACATGATATGAGAAATTCTTTCGGTAGGTGCGATGTTGCCCTTTTGCGGTATTCATGGTTATACTTAGTTCATCTGTTTTCATAAATTGCTGGGGTATTTCCCCAGCACTTCACTTGTTTGTTCTACAACAAAAACTGCAATCTATAGCGCTTCCCGCTGGTGTCTTTACATGATAAGTTGTAGTATATACTACAGCTGCTGTATCACCTTTGTATAAAGCCTGAAACCTAGTCATAGCCATCTTTATGAATTTTGAATTTTAAATTTTGAATTGTGCGTAGCGCTATATCATTCCAAATCTCCCTGAACTACACCTGCACGTATTAATCCCCGTAAAAGTAGGTTTTGTGCATAGGTTCGAGTAATCTTTCCTGGTTCTATTGTTCTAGTAGGATTATCTGAAGCACGATCCCGTGCAATCTCTCTATCTTCATTATATATTCCTTCCGGCCAAGGCACTTTTTGTACAGGAGTGTTCTTTCCAGATTCATGCCCCAGTTTTTCCATTAATTGCGCTTCCAGTTTGCCTCTTGTATTGCTCATGACCCCTTGGGACTTACCGGTAACAGCTGAATAAACAGCACGCAAAACAAGATTGCTGTCCGCTAAAGAAAGAACTTGAGCATTTTTGTAAATAAAATTAAATACAGGCCATAAGTCTGATGGGTCATTAGGGGCATCTGCCTCTTTACCCTTTTTCCCAAATGTTACCAAATTATCTTGATAAAAACTGATTATCAAATTGAAATGACCTATTAAAGTCTCTGGTCTTAGGTAGAAGAGGGGAGGCTGCTTAACTGCCATTGTTAGGTAATCTTCCAGAGATAATCCCTTATCTTTAAAATGCTCATAAACCCCTTCTATATTACCTATCAAAGTCTCTGGTCTTTGGGTGAAGAGCCCAGGCTGCTTAAGGGCTGCTTTTAGGTAATCTTCCAGAGATAATCCCTTATCTTTAAAATGCTCATAAACCCCTTTTATATTACCTATCACACTCTCTGGTCTTCGGCAGAAGAGCGAGGGCTGCTTAACTGCCACTTTTAGATAATCTTTCAGAGATAATCCCTTATCTTGAAAATGCTCGTAAACCCCTTCTATATTACCTATTAAAGTCTCTGGTTTTTGATAGAAGAGGGTAGGCTGCTTAACTGCGGCTTTTAGGTAAGCTTGCAGAGATAATCCCTTATGTTTAAAATGCTGATAAACCCTCTTTATATTACCTATCACAGTATCTGGTTTTTGATAGAAGAGCTGAGGCTGCTTAACTGCTACTTTTAGGTAACCTTCCAGAGATAATCCTTTATCTTGAAAATGCTGATAAACCCCCTCTATATTACCTATCACACTCTCTGGTCTTCGGCAGAAGAGCGAGGGCTGCTTAACTGCCACTTTTAGATAATCTTTCAGAGATAATCCCTTATGTTTAAAATACTCATAAACCCCTTCTATATTACCTATCACAGTATCTGGTTTTTGATAGAAGAGCGAGGGCTGCTTAACTGCTGCTTTTAGGTAATCTTTCAGAGATAATTCTTTATCTTGAAAATGCTCATAAACCCCTTCTATATTACCTATTAAAGTCTCTGGTCTTTGGTAGAAGAGCTGAGGCCGCTTAACTGCTGCTTTTAGGTAATCTTCCAGAGATAATCCCTTATTTTTAAAATGCTCATAAACCCCTTCTATATTACCTATTAAAGTCTCTGGTCTTTGGCTGAAGAGCGGAGGCTGCTTAACTGCTGCTTTTAGGTAGTCTTCCAGAAATAATCCCCTATGTTTAAAATGCTGATAAACCCCTTCTATATTACCTATTAAAGTCTCTGGTTTTTGATAGAAGATGGGAGGCTGCTTAACTGCTGCTTTTAGGTAATTTTCCAGAGATAATCCCTTATATTGAAAATGCTGATAAACCCCTTCTATATTACCTATTAAAGTCTCTGGTCTTTGGTTGAAAAGCTGAGGCCGCTTAACTGTTGCTTTTAGGTAATCTTCCAGAGATAATCCTTTATGTTGAAAATGCTCATAAACCCTTTCTATATTCTCTATTAAAGTCTCTGGTTTTTGGGTAAAGAGCGAGGGCCGCTTAACTGCTGCTTCCATCAGCATTTCCGCTGTGGGAACGGTTGTATTAAAATATCTTGTCAATTCTTCAGAATAGATCGTCGCAGAATTCAAAAATTTTTCATTATAATCAACTTTTTTTTCCATTAATTGAGGTATTTGTTATTTACTAGAATAGGTTTATTGTTTTTCTTCGCTGCTGGGGGTAACCCCGGCAGATGACTTATTTATTCTAAAGCAGAAACCGAAATCTAGATCTAGAGTTTGTAATATTTCTTTACATTAAATGAAATGAATTTTTGAGTTTATTGGTCAAGCGATATCTTTGAGATCCGCGAAGAGTGCGCGAAGAGTCGCGGGTTTATAAATTTCAGAAGCTTGCCTCTGAGTCTTTTATCATTCCAAATCTCCCTGGACTACACCTGCACGTATTAATCCCCGTAAAAGTAAATTTTGTGCATAGGTTCGAGTAATCTTTCCTGGTTCTATTTTTCTAGTAGGATTATCTGAAGCACGATCCTGTGCAATCTCTCTATCTTCATTATATATTCCTTCGGGCCAAGGCACTTTTTGTACAGGAGTGTTCTTTCCAGATTCATGCCCCAGTTTTTCCATTAATTGCGCTTCCAATTTGCCTCTTGTATTGCTCATGACCCCTTGGGACTTACCAGTAACAGCTGAAAAAACAGCACGCAAAACAAGATTGCTGTCAGCTAAAGAAAGAACTTTAGCATTTTTGTAAATAAAGTTAAATACAGGCCATAAGTCTGATGGGTCATTAGGGACATCTGCCTCTTTACCCTTTTTCCCAAATGTTACCAAATTATCTTGATAAAAACCGATTATCAAATTGAGATGACCTATTAAAGTCTCTGGTCTTAGGTAGAAGAGGGGAGGCTGCTTAACTGCTGCTTTTAGGTAACCTTCCAGAGATAATCCCTTATTTCTAAAATGCTCATAAACCCCTTCTATATTAGCTATTAAAGTCTCTGGTCTTTGGCAGAAGAGCGAGGGGTGCTTAACTGTGGCTTTTAGGTAATCTTTCAGAGATAATCCCTTATTTCTAAAATGCTCATAAACCCCTTCTATATTACCTATCACAGTCTCTGGTCTTTGGCGGAAGAGCGAGGGGTGCTTAACTGTGGCTTTTAGGTAATCTTTCAGAGATAATCCCTTATTTCTAAAATGCTCATAAACCCCTTCTATATTACCTATTAAAGTCTCTGGTCTTTGGGTGAAGAGGGGAGGCTGCTTAACTGCCAATTTTAGGTAATCTTTCAGAGATAATCCCTTATTTCTAAAATGGTCATAAACCCCTTCTATATTACCTATCAAAGTCTCTGGTCTTTGATAGAAGAGCTGAGGGTGCTTAACTGCCACTTTTAGATAATCTTCCAGAGATAACCCCTTATTTTTAAAATGCTCGTAAACCCCTTCTATATTACCTATCAAAGTCTCTGGTCTTTGGGTAAAGAGCTGAGGCTGCTTAACTGCTGCTTTTAGGTAATCTTCCAGAGATAATGCCTTATCTTGAAAATGCTCATAAACCCTCTCTATATTACCTATTAAAGTCTCTGGTCTTTGATAGAAGAGCTGAGGCTGCTTAACTGCCAGTTTTAAGTAATCTTCCAGAGATAATGCCTTATCTTGAAAATGCTCATAAACCCTCTCTATATTACCTATTAAAGTCTCTGGTCTTTGGGTGAAGAGCGAGGGCTGCTTAACTGCTGCTTTTAGGTAATCTTTCAGAGATAATCCCTTATCTTGAAAATGGTCATAAACCCCTTCTATATTACCTATTAAAGTCTCTGGTCTTTGGCAGAAGAGCTGAGGCTGCTTAACTGTCACTTTTAGATAACCTTCCAGAGATAATCCCTTATCTTGAAAATGCTCATAAACCCTCTCTATATTACCTATCACAGTCTCTGGTCTTTGGCTGAAGAGCGAGGGCTGCCTAACTGCCACTTTTAGGTAATCTTCCAGAGATAATCCCCTATGTTTAAAATGCTGATAAACCCCTTCTATATTAGCTATCACAGTCTCTGGTCTTAGGCAGAAGAGCGGAGGCTGCTTAACTGCTGCTTTTAGGTAACCTTCCAGAGATAATCCTTTATCTTGAAAATGCTCATAAACCCCTTCTATATTACCTATCACAGTCTCTGGTCTTTGGGTGAAGAGCGAGGGCTGCTTAACTGCTGCTTTTAGGTAACCTTCCAGAGATAATCCCTTATCTTGAAAATGGTCATAAACCCCTTCTATATTACCTATCAAAGTCTCTGGTCTTTGGGTGAAGAGCGAGGGCTGCTTAACTGCTGCTTTTAGGTAATCTTCCAGAGATAATCCCTTATCTTGAAAATGGTCATAAACCCCTTCTATATTACCTATTATAGTCTCTGGTCTTTGGCAGAAGAGGGCAGGCTGCTTAACTGCTGCTTTTAGATAATCTTTCAGAGATAATCCCTTATTTTTAAAATACTCATAAACCCCCTCTATATTACCTATTAAAGTCTCTGGTCTTTGATAGAAGAGCTGAGGCTGCTTAACTGCTGCTTTTAGGTAACCTTCCAGAGATAATCCCTTATCTTGAAAATGGTCATAAACCCCTTCTATATTACCTATCACAGTCTCTGGTTTTTGGGTAAAGAGCGAGGGCCGCTTAACTGCTGCTTCCATCAGCATTTCCGCTGTGGGAACGGTTGTATTAAAATATCTTGTCAATTCTTCAGAATAGCTCGTAGCAGAATTCAAAAAGTTTCCATTATAATCAACTTTTTTGTCCATTGATTGAGGTATTTGTTATTTACTAGAATAGGTTTATTGTTTTTCTTCGCTGCTGGGAGTAACCCCGGCAGATGACTTATTTATTCTAAAGCAGAAACCGAAATCTAGATCTAGAGTTTGTAATATTTCTTTACATTAAATGAAATGAATTGTTGAGTTTATTGGTCAAGCGATCTCGAAGAGATCCGCTTTGCGGTGCGCCTTCGCTCTGCCAACCTTTCCTCACTATTTATTTGTCTTGCTATTTTCAAATTATATCGTTGTTGTAAATTGAGCCAAAATTCAGCAGAGTTACCAAAACATCGAGATAATCTTAAAGCTAGTTCCGAGTTAATAGGTTGATTTCCATTTAGAATTGCATCAATATGAGATAGAGGAAGATTTAGAGCCTCAGCAAGTTTAATATTTGTGAGGTTCAAGGGTTCCATAAACTCGTAACGTAGGATTTCACTTGGGGTGATAGGAGATAGTTTTTCTGCCATTATTTTATTTTAACTAATGATAGTCTACAATTTCAACATTATAAGCATGATTGTCATGCCAGTTAAAACAGATACGCCATTCCCATCGATAATTTGCTCGTTTTTCTCCTAATTGCCGTAAGGAAGTAGAAATATAAGTCATTGAGATTGGGATGGATTCAAATAATGTAAATTTCCTGTTTTCAACATCACTACAAGATGTTCGATGCGCTCGTATTCAGCCAATTCTTGTTGTTCCCAAGAGGTTAAATCTCCTGCTAGGTTTCGATCTAGCAGTTGCTTCAATCGATTTTTCATTTCAGGAGTTGGACCGAAAGCGGCAATTTCTTCTGGAGTTGGATTGCTGGCGATAAAGTCCAAAATATAGCGGTAAATTTGCGAGGATAGAGGGGGTTGTTGAAGGCTGAGATTGAGAAGTTCCGGGAGTCGCTCTTCCATCCCCGATAAGCGTTCGGCTAGTTCGGAAGGTATTTCAACCGTAAGTTTAGGCATTAGGCAATCTTGATACAATAGAAATTACTCAATTACAATTATAATATCACAATAGAGAAACCCGGTTTCTGCGTAAGTCCTACCATTGTCAAATCTATACCACCATGGCTATAATTAAATAGTTGATTCTTTAATTGATAATTGTTAATTGCAAAAGCTACTATGGCACGAGATGAGGCATACCGGGAAGCAGAAAGAAAAATTGAACAAGCAAGGTGATCGCAGGCAACTGAACTGGATCTCAGTAATATGAGGTTGACTGATTTTCCAGATGATTATCCTTTTTCCGCCCATGTGGACGAACTTTTAACTCAAAAGTTTTGGCTGATGCGGTAGTATTGTACTATAATCTAAAAATATGCTTTATAAAACATCAATGTTATTAATTTAACTTTTCCATTTTCAATAAACAGCTATGGTGGGCGATGCCCACCCTACAAGTATCAAATATTAACTATAAACCATGAAGCCGATAGACTATGAAACTGACTTTTACGCCTGGACGCAACAACAAGTTCAACTCATCAAAACAAAACAATTTCATCAACCCCCTCGCTAGTCTCAACATCAAAAAACCAACACTTCGGCTCCGCTCAGTGCAGGCAACAAATAACCAACACTTCGGCTCCGCTCAGTGCAGGCAACAAATAACCAACACTTCGGCTCCGCTCAGTGCAGGCAACAAACAACCAACACTTCGGCTCCGCTCAGTGCAGGCAACAAACAACCAACAACAAATGAAAAATATCTATAGTAAAGATATAGAAGAGAAAAAAATCTGGTATTCTTCCGTAGCCCATGCCTACCATAAGACCAGACCTGGCTATTCCAAGAAATTAATCCAGCGCATTTTATCATTAGCTCAACTGCCGCAAAATGCAAAAGTATTAGAAATAGGTTGTGGACCGGGAACTGCCACCACAACCTTTGCTAGTTTTGGTTTATCCATGGTTTGTCTGGAACCCTGTTTAGAATCTTGCCAACTGGCGAGGGAGAACTGCCAGCCATATCCCAATGTAGAAATTATCAATACTACTTTTGAAGAATGGCCGTTAGAAAAAAATAAATTTGCTGCTGTTATTGCCGCTACTTCTTTTCATTGGGTTTCCCCAGAAACCGTTTATAAAAAAGCAGCACAAGCTTTGCAAGAAAATGGTTCTCTTATTTTACTTTGGAATACTCCCCCTCAACCTAATTTTCAAGTTTGCCAAAGCTTGAATCAACTATATCAAACCTACGCTCCTTCTGTCACGCCTCATCAAGATATCCCTACTCACCAAGAAAACTTGAGCAAGTTGAAGCAAAAAGTAATTGACTCCGGTTACTTCCATGAGTTAGTTTTGGAACAGTCCATCTGTTCTGCCACCTATAGCATTGATGATTATCTGACTTTCCTAACTACCTTGTCCCCCTACATAATGCTAGAACAACATCAGCGAGATGCTTTGTTAGCAGCTATTGGGGAAACTTTAGAGGAGAACTGCGGCAACACCATGGAAACCTCCTATCTTTCAGTGTTTCAGATAATGGGGAAGAGGCAAGAGGCAAGAGACAAGAAGGGGTAAAGTTTTTTTATAACTAATTAACCAAACATGATATAACCAACAACCAACAACCAACAACCAACAACCAACAACCAACAACAAATAACCAACAATGTCAAAAGAAATCACTCAAAAGCTTGTAGATACTTATTTTACCAACATGGCAGCTATGAATGCTGATGGTTGGTTGTCAATCTTTGCCGAAGATGCTCTGATTTACGATCCTGTAGACAATCCTCCTAAAAAAATCTATGAAGATGCCAAAGATTTTTTTGCTTTAATTTCTTTCTTTTTTGCTAAAATGGAAGTTACACAGGACTACGTTTTTATTGCTAGTAATGAGGCAGCAGCCAAGTGGAAAATGTCAGTAGTGGCCAAAAATGGCAAAACTGCTAGTTGCGATGGAATTAGTGTTTTTACTATTAATGAAGCTGGTAAGATTCAAGAGGTTCGTTCTTATTGGAATCGAGATGAGATGATGGCTAAATTAAAGTAATATAGCGCTACTTAAGCGTCAAAATTCAAAATTCAAAATTCAAAAAGATGGCTATGACTAGGTTTCAGGCTTTATTAATGTCCTAACCTAAATGGGTAGTGCTATATCAAATACAAAAGTGTTTGCTATCCCCCTAAATCCCCCTTATCAAAGGGGGACTTTGATTTTAAGCATTTACAAACACTCTCAAACTATTATTGTAATTGTTGTCGAAGGCTTATGAATCAGGTTGGGAATCACTACAACTACCAACAATAATTATCGCAGTAGAGCCTCTTTTAGGACATACCATGACTTTTCGTTCTCTTTGTTCATCCCGATCGCAATATTTTTTATCATCAGGACAATAGGTTTCTGTCTGTTATACTTTTTTCCTTGCTCTGACTATTTTCTGTCTTTCTACATGGGCGATAAACTTGCCGGAATCTATGACCGTATTCCCATCTTTTATCTCATAGTAAAATTCATTGTCACCTGCCAATACTTTAAAACGATTCCGGTCATGACGAAAACCAAGATTCACTTTCGCTTCCTCAGAAGATCTCCCTTCATCATATTCGTGCGATCGCTATAAGGAAAAGGAGCGCTCGCCACTCCAATAGTCTGATTTTCAATTCTAACTCTTCTACCTTTTTTTGGCGTAATTTTCTGGTTATAAAACCCCACCGAAGTATAACCCTGTGCTTCTCCAGGACATTCCCCGGTATAGACATAATAGGGGATAGTTAAAAAGAACAACGCCTAAGACTAGAAAAACTCCTTAGAAAAAACCCCAGCCTACGCCCCAGTGTAACGGAAGTTATTGAGGAAGTCTATCCCCTCGCTAGTCTCAGCGCGGAACGAGAAACAGGATTATCTACCTTTCCCGATACCTGTCCCTACAGCCCGAAGGAAATCCTATCTTCTAAATTTCTACCAGAGTAAATCTTTTATAAGAACAAATAACAAATAACCCACAACCAACAACCAACAACCAACAACCAACAACCAACCATCCCTCTTGCCTCATGCCCCATCCTATGAGATAAATATCTTTGGTAACAACTCAACGGGCGAGCAAATGGCAGAAGATAGCAAGGGCACAGTGATAATTACCGGAGCGTCATCAGGAGTGGGTTTATACGGAGCCAAGGCTCTTGCAGATAGGGGAGATTGGCATGTAATCATGGCTTGTCGCAATCTGGACAAAGCTAAAAAAGCTGCTGCAGAAATAGGAATGCCAGAGGGCAGCTACACTATCTTATATGTTGACTTGGCCAATCTAGCCACTGTGCGGGAGTTTATCAATACTTTTCGAGCAACGGGCAGGTCTCTAGATGCTTTGGTGTGCAACGCTGCCATCTACATGCCTTTATTAAAAGAGCCATTGCGCAGCCCGGAAGGCTATGAGTTGACTGTTACCACCAATCACCTGAGTCATTTCCTCCTCTCTAACCTGATGTTGGAGGATTTGCAAAAGTCTACCGCCGCTGTTCGTCAAAGTCGCCTGGTGATTTTGGGAACTGTCACCCACAACCCGGAAGAACTGGGTGGCAAAATTCCTCCCCGTCCTGACTTAAAAGACCTTCAGGGCTTGGAAGCTGGCTTTAAGCCCCCTATATCTATGATTGACGGGAAAAAGTTTGAACCAGTAAAGGCTTACAAGGATAGCAAAGTTTGTAACGTGCTGACCATGAGAGAACTACATCGCCGCTATCACGAGTCAACCGGTATTATTTTCAGTTCTTTCTACCCTGGATGCGTTGCCGATACTCCCCTTTTCCGCAGCCACTATCCCTTGTTCCAGAAACTCTTTCCCTGGTTCCAAAAGAATATCACCGGAGGTTACGTTTCTCAGGAGTTAGCTGGGGAAAGACTTGCTGCTGTGGTTGCTGACCCAGAATACAATCAATCTGGTGTTTATTGGAGTTGGGGGAATCGGCAGAAAAAAGGACGGGAGTCTTTCGTACAAAAAGTTTCTCCTCAAGCTAGAAGTGATGAAAGAGCGGAGCGTCTTTGGGATTTGAGCGCTAAGTTGGTGGGGATTTAATAGCAATTGAACAATTAACATTGTTCATTGTTCATTGTTAATTGTTCATTGCTCATTGCTATAGAATAAATAAAACCCCAATCCCTCCTACAGCGATTAAAGCACCCAAAACAGCTCGCCAACTAATAGTTTCTCCTCTAAAAACCACGATAGGCAAAACAAATAAAGGACTAGTAGCTAGCAAAGTTTGGGCTATTCCCGCAAGAGAAAATTTGAGAGAAGTCTGTTGCAACCAAATACCCAAATAAGTACTAAAAAAAGCCGCTATTAAGATGGAAAGTAGCAGTTTTTTAGATTTAAATTGTTCTTGCCAATGTTCCCTGGGATTATTGCTGAAAGGCAACAAACAGGAAACCGCTATAGTTCCCCCAATTAATCTTATCAAAGTACTCAATAAAGGATTAAAATTGGATTCGATTAAAGCAAAACGAGACAGCACAGCACCGTTAGCCTGAGCAACTGCAGCCAACACTGCCCAAATAATTCCTTTGAGAGAAGTTTCCTTGTTTTCCTTTGAATCTGGATTTCTTTCAGAGATTACCCAAGCTACTCCACTAACAGTTAAAATAATACCTAACCAAGCAGTATAATTCAATCTTTCTTGTAAGAAAACTAATGCTATTAAAGCTGTCATGGGAGGAGCTAAAGTTTCGATTAATAAGGTTCGCCTCGCTCCTAAATTATTGAGAGCAGTAAAAAAAGCTGTATCTCCCAAACCAATGCCAATAATACCGCTGAGTAAGAGGACAGAAACGGGGATTAAGTCTAGTCTGGGTAAGGGAGAGTTGAGGAAAAGCAAGGTGAGGAAAATGAAGATTATTCCTGCTATTCCTTTGCCTAAATTTAATTGCAAGGGGGGTATTTCTTGTCCTAAGATGCCGTAAACTACAGAAGATACGGCCCAGAGCAGTGCTGCAGTTAATGCTGCTATTTCTCCCGTGAAATCAGTCATTAGAGTGGATAGTGGATAGTGGATAGTGGATAGTTAATACAGCAACCTGCGGTTGCTCCGACCTCTAGCAATCCTTCTGGCAACTGCTATAGTGTGATAAATAGTAGAGCCAATTAAGACGTAACCTTGAATTAGAGTTAAAGCCACTAAGAGCGATCGCCAGCTTCCAGCATATTTGCTACAAATAGTTTTTACATCGTAGTATAGATTAAGGTTATCCCGTGGATTGAGAAACCGGGTTTCTTCCCAAAGTTTTAGCATTATTCCTTAAAATAATAAGA
>JH611017.1 GCA_000252485.1 Prochloron didemni P4-Papua_New_Guinea
TATTTTTTTCAATTGCAAAGCGGTAATATTGGGGTGTTGTTGAATAAAGAGAAATTTTTGAAAATGTTTGAAGATTTATATTGTAAGATGTACCTTGACACAAGCCTTTCCAAGGAAAATTTACTTCAGCACATTGCCAATTTTGTCAAAGGCGATGTATTCCTGCGCACTGTGGAAACTAATTTAATGGAAATTGCTGTTGTTGTCAATGAAGATGGCGACAGTAAACTAAAGCTCAAAGAAGGAGGATTTATTCACTATCCCTATTATCTTGAGATAGAGCCAACTGATGCAGGGGAAGAAAACCAGCACATCTACATTACTTCCATCTCTGAACTATTGCAGTTTTTGTGGACAATCTCTAGAAATGCTATTCCTGCATGTGATTACGAACAGCAGTTACCCTCTAGAGACAAAAAAGTTGCTTAAATTTGTAGATGAAAGGCTGAGGTTAGAAACCGGGTTTCTTTAACAAATCTAGGTATCGATCCCAAAATAATGAGAGAAACCCGGTTTCTTGTTGAAATCTATTTTAGATTTTACAATAAAAAAAAGAAAAATTAATTCAAAAGCGTTTGCTTCTTTGTGAGGTGCGGTCAAAAACAGTTGAATTTTATATTCTCAATAGTCACGGCTTACCCTAAAAGTTAGGCAGCCCAGAGGTTAGGCAGCCCAGAGGGCTACCCCACGTTGATAAATAGATATTTAGCTCCAAACAACTACTTTTCACTACACCCCTGTTGTTCTGCAAGAATATTGCAAAATAATGCTCCCTGTTCCATCGCGTCATCAAGGGCTACGTGAGTGTGAGGCAAGCGATCGAACCAGCGCTTGGGCATGTTCCGTTTTGATGTTTCTCGGAAACCATTTTTCAAAACTGCCATGGCATAGGACTTAATATCTAAAGCAGAATGGGAGAAAGGACTTTCACCGGTATATTTAATTAAATACCAATAAACAAACATGAAATCGTAAGCTGCGGGATAGCCCACAAATACGGGCTTTCCTGGAAGCTGATGGAGCCATTGAAGGTATTTTTTCATGGCCAATTCTGGAGGTTGGCAATCCTTTCTACAAGCTTCCCATGCTTCTGGATTTTTCTCCCACCAGGCTTGAGTATTGGGATGGGGAGATGCTCCAGGAATTAATTCTAAATTGGCGGAGAAAGTGTCAATTAGTTCTTTCTTGTTAGTATAAGCAGCAGAGGCAAAACTAAGCATGGAATGAGGGCCGGGGATGGGTCCATCAGCCTCAATATCGGTGCTGACGTAAATTTCTGGTTTAACCATTTTATAGTTGATAGTGGATAGTGGATAGTTGATAGTTGATTTTATTGTAGGTTGGGTTGAGGTGACGAAAGGATAGTGGATAGTGGATAGTGGATAGTTGATAGTTGATTTTATTGTAGGTTGGGTTGAGGTTACGAAACCCAACAAACCAAAGGCTTTGTGTTGGGTTTTGCTATGGCTTTACTCAAACCTACATGCTACAAACTGGTTTAGCCATTTTGTTTAGATTATACCGTGGGTTGAGAAACCGGGAATAAGAGTCAAAATTCTGGTATTTATTCCTAAAATAATCGAAGAAACCCGGTTTCTTAGCTGGAATCTATTCTACATTCATTAGATGAGCATAGTTGATTCTATTGTAGGTTGGGTTGAGGTGACGAAAGGATAGTGGATAGTGGATAGTGGATAGTTGATAGTTGATTTTATTGTAGGTTGGGTTGAGGTGACGAAACCCAACAAACCAAAGTAACCTGTGTTGGGTTTCACTATCGTCCAAGCCAACCTACAATTGCTACAAACTGGTTTAGCCATTTTGTTTAGATTATACCGTGGGTTTAGAAACCGGGTTTCTTTCCAAGATTTTGCTATTAATTCCTAAAATAATCGAAGAAACCCGGTTTCTTAGCTGGAATCTATTCTACATTCATTAGATGAGCATAGTTGATTCTATCGTAGGTTGGGTTGAGGTGACGAAACCCAACAAACCAAAGTAACCTGTGTTGGGTTTCACTATCGTCCAAGCCAACCTACAATTGCTAGAAGTTAGATTTTACTAGAAGTCATCTGTTACCTTAAATTCTAGCTCTTCGAGAATTACGAATTGTGTTCCTGTATCCACCGATGCTTCAATTTGATAATATCCAAGAGTTTGAGGACGAAATTGAATAGTTCCAGTTGGTTCTGCTGGTTTTATATTTTGTCGTTCCAAGTATTTATAGTACTCTCGATCTTGAATAAATAATTTAATAAAATAACCTTCGGAGTAAGGTATATTCTCAAAAGAAAAAGAAACTTTGATAGGTTCCAGTTGATTATAAGTTTTCTTGTCAATTTTTAGGTTGGCGCGAGGTTTAGTTGCGAGGGATGTAGTATCAGAAGGTTTAGTCTGTTTTAAATCTTGAATCTTTTGATTATCGTACTGTTCCAATTGCTGCTTTAATAACTCAACCTCTTCTTTTAACTGTTTAATCTCAATTTGATGTTCCAACTTACACTCGTCCAGCCAAATTCTCTTTAAACCGTTCAGCGCATCTTCATCACCGGGAGATACAGCTAAAACCCTCAGCCAAAGTTTTTCCGAAAGCCTGCTATCTTGATTGACATAGGCTGAAAATGCTTCTTTTTTAATCTTCTCAATATCAATTGATGTGGCTTGCTGCGGTAATAAAATCAAGTGCTGTTTGCTAGTTGGTTCAACACTAGCATAGGGATTTTGTTTTTGTTTGCGATACTTATAAACAATATAAGGTACTTTCTCTTGAAGATACTGCTCTAACTTTTCTACTGTAGCGCAGTTTCTTTCTCCTTGACTACTCAATCCTTCTAACAAAACCTTCGTAAACACACCGTGAGCTAATTCTTGCACTTCATAGGAACTTTCATTAGCACTACAAGAATAAAATATTACCACGCCCTGATGTTTTTCCAGTCCGATTCCCTGTCCTTTTCTAGTTCCTTCTTGATTGCGACAAGCATCTAAAAACAGCACCACATTATCTGCACCGCATTCTCTCAAACAACTGGTGACGAAATTTACTTCAATTGCTGTATTAGTTACATCCCCAGGGTCGCTATCAGATAACATTAAATAATCTCTTCCTCCTTCTCTACGACCGTGACCGGCAAAGAAAAACCAGAGATTATCTCCAGGTTTGAGTAATGACTTCTTTTCTTGAAACTGCGATCGCAAGAATCTTCTCACATGACCGAAAGTGGGTTTAGTAGGAATGGGATTTGGTCTAGTCTTAATCTCCGGGGAATCTTCCGTAAAGAGAAACACCTTGTCAAAACTAGCCTCCTTCTCAAACCAATCTCTCATTGCTTCTGCATCCGCCTTCCCATATTGCAAAGGTTGAAGATTGGTATAAGTGTTGATGCCGATCGCGATCCCCCAATTCTTAGCCATCCTTCCTATCGCTCCTACACTTAAACTTAAGCTGCATTGCCCCCATTGCGCCAGCCTTACCACCCATTCCCAGCAGTTTAAATCCTCCTTCCGAGTTAATTTGTACCGAGAGGGTTAGTTCTTCCAGTTCTAAGTTAGACTGAGGTTGTTGAGCCTCGCTGACGATAGAATCTATTGCTCTAAGAAAACTCTTCATTTCCTGCTTGAGTTTTTCCACTGGAACCGATACTTCCTCAAAAGAACTAAGAGCAATTTCTTCTAACGGGGATTCTGCCTCAAAATCCAGCCGCCCTCCTACATCCTCACTGCTTCTTTTCCCCGAGGGAACCACTTCAGTCACTACTTGGATTGTTTTTGGTATTCCTTCTGACATACTCATCTCCATGACCGTTTCGCTTTCATAGATACAATAGTTTTATAAACAATTGTAGTCCAGTGGCACGCTAAAAAATGTGGATTAGTCAGCCAAGAAACCGGGTTTCTTCTATTGTTTTAAGGATTAATGCTAAAATCTTGGACAGAAACCCGGTTTCTCAACCTACTTCGCTCACGGCAAGCGCTCGGGGCAAGCGCTCAGGGACCGCGAAGCCGAAGTGCAGGGACCGCCCAACAACCAAAGTAACCTGTGTTGGGTTTCGCTATCGGGAGACCCAACCTACAATATCTACAAATAAAATAGTATTTATAAATAATTAGTATAAGCTCTAATGGTGGATCCCCCCCCAGCCCCCCTTCAAAAGGGGGGAGAAGAAAAAGCTTGTAGGGGTAGGTTTTTTTCAAAAGAAACTTATTAGACAAGGTGGACAAGGTGGACAAGTAGACAAGGGGGGAGAAGAAAAAGTCCCCAGAAAAAGTCCCAAGAAAAAGTCCCCCTTTGATAAGGGGGATTTAGGGGGATATTGTATTTGCTCATTGCTATAGATGAGCTAATTTGATTCTATCGTAGGTTGGGTTGAGGCCACGAAACCCAACAAACCAAACGCTTTGTGTTGGGTGGTCCCTGAGCGGTAGTCGAAGGGTTTCGCTATCGTCCAAGCCAACCTACAATTGCTACAAACTGGTTGAGCCATTTTGTTTAGGTTATATCGTGGGTTTAGAAACCGGGAATAAGAGTCAAAATTTTGGTATTTACTCCTAAAATAATAGAAGAAACCCGGTTTCTCGGCTGAAATCTATTCTATAAAATTAGATGTACTACTAGCTATATCAATAATAATAAAACTGGATAAAAACTGGTAACTGGTAACTGGTCGCTGGTCACTGACAATCTATTTTCAATGAAAAACTCGCGACCTCAAAAGCGATCGCGAAAAACCTACCCCTGTGAGAGAAGAAAAAGCCCCAAGAAAAATCCCCCTTTGATAAGGGGGATTTAGGGGGAGAAAAGTCCCCCTTTGATAAGAGGGATTTAGGGGGAGAAAAGTCCCCCTTTGATAAGAGGGATTTAGGGG
>JH611018.1 GCA_000252485.1 Prochloron didemni P4-Papua_New_Guinea
ATATCACTGGTCAATGAAAAACTCGCGACCCAAAAGACCGCGAGTTAATTAACCCAAATTAAATTGTCAACTTCAGACAATCTTTCTTAACCCATAGGGTGAAAGAGAAGGTCAGGGAAAAAGCGATTAAATTCAATCAAAATACCAGCAGTAACTGTCAACAACAAAGTAATCAAAACGGGAGCAGTAGAAAGAAATGCTTTTAAATCGGCCATGAGCTATTCTCCTAATAATATACTATTCAATGATTAGCGGGGAGAAGTGGGAATTTCCCCATCTTTAGCAAACAACTCCCCAGAGGCGTATTCCCGGAATGCGGCCAAAGGCCAAGCCCAACCTCCTAGCATGATGCTAATTGCCAGAGGAACATCGATAACGACCTCTTTCATTTCTGGGTTCTTTCCGCCTTTTATCTCAGTCAAATAAGAACGACCGACCCAACCAATCCAGCCAGCAATATAAAGGAAGAGAATGGAAGGAATGAGGAAGTCGCCAGCGTGAGTGAAACGACCATCTACGATTAAGTGGGGCAAACCTTCTTCGCCGCAAAGGGCATCAGCGTAGCGTTCAGCTCGCTTTTGTCCCGAGAGGGGGTCAGCAGTGGTGTTCAAGAAGAACTCAGCCCGATCCTGATAGGCAGGGGATTCGCTGCAAGGAACAAGTCCAGCTACGGATTCAGCGGAAGCAGTTGGAGCAAAGTTAAACCAAAGGCTGAAGATAAGAATCAATGCAAACAATCGTCGCATAGAGTGGTTTCCTTTTGTTTCAAAAGATTAAGTTTTGTGTACAAAAGATTAAAAATGTCTTTTGTAGATTCAAGCAATCTTACTCCGACGAGTGAATAGAGTAAAGTTGAAATTGCCAAAAGTACTAAATTAATCTTGACAATATCAGAGAATGGCAACGATTTTAGCGATGGAAACAAGTTGTGACGAGACAGGGGTGGCAATTGTAAAGAATCGTAAAGTTTATAGTAATATCGTTGCTTCTCAAATTGCAGTTCACCGCCATTATGGGGGGGTGGTTCCGGAAGTAGCCTCTCGCCAGCATTTAGAAAACATGGACCGTTGTATTGCAGAAGCTCTAGCTGCAGCCCAATTAGATTGGGAGGAAATAGATGCCATTGCTGCTACTGTAGCTCCTGGTTTGGTGGGAGCCCTGTTGGTGGGCATGACTGCAGCTAAAACTTTAGCGATGATTCGCCACAAGCCTTTTCTGGGGATTCATCACCTGGAAGGTCATATTTACGCTAGTTATTTGAGCGAACCAGAACTGGAACCTCCTTTCCTCTGTTTGTTAGTTTCCGGGGGCCACACCAGCTTGATTTCCGTGCAGGATTGCGGTAAGTATGAGTTGCTGGGAAAAACTCGGGATGATGCGGCGGGGGAGGCTTTCGATAAGGTAGCCCGGCTGTTAGACTTGGGCTATCCGGGAGGACCGGCCATAGATAAATTGGCAGAAACAGGCAATCCCCAGGCTTTTACTCTACCGGAAGGAAGGATTAGCTTGCCAGAGGGAGGCTATCACCCTTACGATTCCAGTTTCAGCGGTTTGAAGACGGCGGTACTGCGGTTGGTGGAGAAGTTGAAGGCGCAAGGAAATGGAGATTTGCCGGTGGCGGATATTGGGGCCAGTTTTCAGGAGACAGTGGCGCGATCGCTCACCAAAAGAACTATAGCCTGTGCCAGAGATTTCCAGCTCAACACTATTGTAGTTGGGGGTGGAGTGGCAGCGAACAGGGGACTGAGACAACATTTACAAGCTGCGGCCACTGCTCATAATTTGAGAGTATATTTTCCCCCTCTCAAGTTTTGTACGGACAATGCTGCTATGATTGGTTGTGCTGCTGCAGACCATTTTAATCGGGGTCATGTTTCTCCTCTCACTCTTGGGGTCAAGTCTCGCATGTCGGTGACGGATGTAATGGAGCTTTATGTTTGATTGACACAGAGAGATAGGTTGCTTTTCAAGAGCGACGGGATGGGTTAGTTAACTATAGCGCACCGCGGTGCGCTTGCTGGCGGACAACTCTCTGACAAATATTTAACTCTATGTCTATTTTTGAATTTTGAATTTTGAATTTTGAATTGCGCGTAGCGCTATATAATGAGATTATAGTTGGAAAATCACCCTGGCGAGGGAATAAAATGGGTCAAATTGTAACTTACATTAAAGAACATCCAGAGTCAACAAAGAAATTGAGTTACCAGCACATTGAAAAAGCTGAAAATCAGCCAGCAAGATTGCAGCGTTTACCTCGTATTAGAGTAGCGCAAATAGTCATGGACTATCTTGCTTACGGTTGGTCGGTAGATGAAATATGTCGTCAGCACCTTTACCTATTACCAGCTGAAGCCCATGCAGCAATGGCTTATTACTTTGACCACCAAGAAGAAATTGACCGAGAAATTAGGCAAGAATGGCAGCAAGCACGAGAAACAATCAACCAATCTATAAAATCCCCCTTTTATAGTCGAATGAAAGCGAAAGGAATACTGTAGGTGGCTATTTTTTTATATATGGATGTTCATGTCCCTCAATCAATTACCGCTCAGTTACGTCGTCGGGGTGTAGATGTCTTGACAGCATTTGATGACCACGCTCTAGAACTTTCCGATGATCTGCTTTTAGAAAGAGCCACACAGCTTAAGCGAGTTCTCTTTACCCAAGATATCCGTTTTCGCGTCTTAGCTCAGACTTGGCAAGCAGAAGGAAAACAGTTTTCCGGCTTAATCTTTGGACATCAACTTGGAGGCACTATTGGTCAATTTGTTAAAGATTTAGAATTAATTGCCAAGGTTTCAGAGCCTGATGAGTGGATGAATGTAGTTGAGTATATTCCCTTCAAGTAAGTGATAAGCTTCTCTTTTGGATTATTATCTTCCATTTTGGGAGTTGTTTCTAAATTTGGGAGATTGATAATTAATCAATTTCGCTCCTTGCAAATTAGCCGATTCCAACGAAGCGCCTCTCAAATTAGCCCATCTCAAGTCAGCCCGGAGCAGGTCCGCACCCCTTAAATCCTCACCAAATAAATAAGCACTACCCAAATGAGCCCCTTGTAAATTAGCTCCTTGTAAATTAGCGGGTGTTGTCAAAAGTAGTTGTTTGGAGCTTAATATGTAGAAAGTCAATCGTGGGGTAGCCGGATAGGCTGCCTAGTAATCGCGGGGAAGCCATGACTATTGAGAATATAAAATTCAACTGTTTTTGACCGCACCCCACAAATTATACTTTGGCTTCTGGGTTGTTGGAGAGATACAGAAAAAGAAGAGGAAAGACAAGAGGGACACAGTAAGTAAAGATGTTGGGGTTTGTTAATTTAAATAAGTCCGCAGGGATGACTTCTCACGATTGCGTTGCTAAGGTGAGGCGGTTGTTGAAGTTGCGGCGAGTGGGCCATGGGGGAACTCTGGACCCAGCGGCAACGGGAGTCTTACCTATCGCTGTAGGTAGAGCTACTCGACTGTTACAATTTCTGCCGGAAAATAAGGCTTACGAGGCTTTAATCCGCTTGGGAGTGAGAACTACTACGGACGATTTGGAAGGGGAAGTTATTGCTAGTCAGTCAGCGAAGGAGTTGACTGTAGAAAAGGTTAGCAGTTTGTTGAGCAAGTTTGAAGGAATTATCCAGCAGGTTCCTCCCGCTTATAGTGCCATTAAACAGGGGGGAAAGAAACTATATGAGTTAGCTAGGGCTGGAGAAGAAGTAACGGTTCCCAGTCGCAAGGTTAGAGTGAGTAAGATTGAGGTATTGGCTTGGGATGGGGGAGAATATCCAGAAATCCGGGTAGCCATCGCCTGCGGTCCGGGAACCTATATTAGGGCGATCGCCCGGGATTTGGGTGCAGAACTTGGGGTTGGTGGTACTCTGGCCGCTTTGACTAGAACTGAAAGTTGCGGCATGAAGTTAAACAATAGTTTGACTTTGGAGCAAATAGATAGTGATTGGCAGCAAAATCAGTTTTCTCTTCTTGCTCCAGATTTAGCTTTACAGCATTTAACTGCAGTTAGTTTAACCAATGAAGATAGTTTTCGTTGGGGTAACGGTCAACGGATTGAAACAGTTACCAGGGAGCAGTTACCCAGTAAAGATACCAAGGTGAGAGTTTATCGGGAAGATGGACAGTTTTTGGGTATAGGAGCAATAGATGATTCCGCCGATAATTGGTTACTTATTCCTAAAGTAGTTTTGTTTGTTTAGTTTGATTGGTTTGATTTTGATTTCAAGAGAAAGATGTTAGAAATATTTCTAATAAGATGTCTAATGCTGAGAAAATAGCAGCAACCACAAAAGTTATTCCTGATCGCTTAAGTCCTATAACTTTTCTACATCTTAGTTCAAACAGGCTTTGAATATTTTGATTGTACACTTTTATAAGTGCCAACTTGTATTCATCTTCTGACAGTTCCAAGCATTTTTCAACTTGTTCTTCCGGATTAATTATCGGCTGGTATGTTGGTTTTGGTAAAAAAGCTATCAGACTAATTAGACTTGAAGTTATTAATAGGATAAGACTTATAATTTTGAACAGCAAACAGGAATAGCAAGAAAGTGATATACTCCAGTCAGAGCTAGTTATTACAAGAGAGCTATCTGGTAAATCACCAACAAATTTAATCCAAAGAACACTAAAGCCTGTTACAGCACTAAGTTTGGTGTTAATCTCTTGAATATTGCTTCGGAGGATTTGAATGGACTCCTTGGCATTCTGGAAAATAACTTCTATAATTTTAGAGTAGCTTTCCGGAGTTGACTTATCCATCATGCCTGACACTGATAACGTAAAATCCTCACAAGATAATAACACTCAAAGTGAGAAAAGCAAGCCACAGCCACCAACAACTCCTGATATCGAGTTGACAACAAGGAGTTATGTAATCAGATACGAAGACTCAGACTGGGCAATTCCTGATAATGAAGACCAAGAAGTAATTGTTGACAATCAAGATTGAAAGGGTGTGGTCAAAAGTAGTTGTTTGGGGCTGAACATCTATCAATCAATCGTGGGGTAGCCCTCTGGGCTGCCTGCCTAACAATAGCGGGTAAGCCTTGACTATTGAGAATCTAAAATTCAACTGTTTGTGACCGCACCCAGATTGAAATATCTTTTAGGTGAGTCGATATGTCTGACACTAATAACGTAAAATCCTCACAAGATAATAACACTCAAAGTGAGAAAAGCAAGCCACAGCCACCAAAAACTCCTGATATCGAGTTTACTAGAACTTATCAGCGAAATTATGATGGCATTCCAACAATTTCAATTTTGTGGCCCAACTATAAGAGCAAGGATTCTGAGAACTGATTGGTTTCAAGAAGAAATCTACAAGCAAGGCTGTAATATCCTTTGAGGTAAGGGCGAGCCGCTCGCCTCTATCTCTATTAAATATCATAGCCCTATATGGTGTTATTTTTTTCCGATCAAGAAAAACTTCAATTAGGTGAGTTGATATGTCTGACACTAATAACGTAAAATCCTCACAAGATAATAACTCTCAAAATGAGAAAAGCAAGCCACAGCCACCAAAAACTCCTGATATCGAGTTTACCAGAACTTATCAGCGAAATTCTGATGGCGTTACAAGAGAATATCTTTTAGAGCGAAAAAAGCAAGCCACAGCCACCAAAAACTTAAAATCCTCACAAGATAATAACTCTCAAAATGAAAAAAGTAAGCCACAGCCACCAAAAACTCCTAATGTCCAGTTTACACGAACTTATCAGCGGAATTCTGATGGCGTTACAAGAGAATATCTTTCAAAGCGAAAAAAGCAAGCCACAGCCACCAAAGACTCCTAATATCCAGTTTACCAGAACTTATCCGGCCACTTCTGATGGCGTTACAAGAGAATATCTTTTAAGGCGAAAAAAGCAAGCCACAGCCACCAACACTAATAACGTAAAATCCTTACAAGATAATAACTCTCAAAGTGAAAAAAGCAAGCCACAGCCACCCAAGGCTCCTGATATTAAGTTTACCAGAACTTATCCGGCAACTCCTGATAGCGTTACGAGAGAATATATTTTAAAGCAAAAAAAGCAAGCCAGAGCCACCAAAAACTCCTGATATCCAGTTTACCAGAACTGATCAGCGAAATTCTGATGGCATTAAAACAGTTTATTGGCCCAACTATAAGAGCAAGGATTCTGAGAACTGATTGGTTTCAACAAGAAATAGGCCAGCAAGGCTTTAATATCTTGTGACTGTTAAGTGTTAGTTCCTTTCCCAATCTTTAAGAACGCAAAAACTTGACTATTTCCTCCCTAATCTCATCGGACCAGTGTTCTTGGGGATAGTGTTTCCCTTTCTCCAACGGCACTAATTTGACATTATCTAGCAATTTAGCCAGATTTTCTGCATCTTCAGAACCGATCCAAGGGTCTTCCATGCCCCACACAATTAGAGTAGGCTTGGTCCAATTAGATAAAGCAGATTCTATTTCCTTCATGGTCTCTGGTAGCTTCAGATTCTTGATGATCGCAATCAGGGAACGCCCGGAAGCGGAAGTTTGCAGGAAAGGTTTGCGATAGATACCCAAGTTGCGATCGCTAATCACAAAACCGCTACCTTTTTCTAGAGCGCGATCGATTGACAAAGGGTCTTGAGCCAGCAGATCCCCAACCAGAGGCCAACCCCATTGCTGGATAATTCTGGGCAACTTAACACTGGGAGATAGGGGAGTATTTAAAATAATCAGGCTTTCGATTTTATCTGGATTGCGCAAAGCGTATTGAATCCCCACAGAACCTAAAAATCCTTGCACCACCAGATGACAGCTGGAAATTTCCAGGGCTTCTAATAAAGCTGCCAGAGCATTAAGAAAAGCATCGGCAGTATAAGCAAAGTCCCGGCGATCTGTTTTGGCCGAGAAGCCACAACCAATCCAATCGGGGGCGATCGCCCGATGGCCGATTTCTGCTAAACCGGGCATAATTTCGCACCAGCTATAGCTATGAGAGGGTATCCCGTGGAGCAAGATAACTGGTGGCTGGTTCGATTCGGACTGCGGCACTGCTTCTTGATAAAACCATTTTAATGACCCCACTGAGATAGTATTTTCTGCGATCGACATTTTGTTTATTATTTCCCAAACAGTTTTTATCCAATCCAGTCTACCAGGGGAAGGTAGCATCACCGTGGAGTAGTCGTAACAACCATAGTTGGTCAAGAAATCAAGACTTGGTTGACACTCCCCGCTCTAAAGAGACGGGGATTCTTGCTTCATAGAGCTGTCTTGCCCAACCAGGCCAGAACCAAGAAGAGTAGAGGACAATTCTCCACAAGCGTTTTGGTCTAAGACCAGGGTTTCTGTGTGTCCCACAGTACCCAAGGCTCTTTTAAGGATATTAATTGCAGCGTTATGGTCCCTATCAAGCTTGCATCCACACTTGCAGATATGGGTTCTAGTTGATAGCGACTTTTTGACAATCTCGCCGCACTCAGAACATTCTTGGCTGGTGTAGGCAGGTTTGATTGCTACAGTTACCCTACCAAACTTTTCAGCAAAATGTTCTATCCATTCCCTAAACTGATACCAACCAGCATCATTAATAGACTTAGCAAGACAGTGATTTTTAACCAAATTCCTAACTTTCAAATCTTCGTAGGCGACCAGGTCGTTAGACCGGATTACGCAACGTGCAAGTCTAGGAGCATGTTCTTCGCGCTGCCTACTTATTTTGAGATGTTGTCTGCCCAATCTGTTAATTGACGAATTTCGATTGGATGAACCTTTCTTTTTCCGGGAGACCCGACGTTGATAAAACTTCAAACGCTTAGAACCTGTTCGATAAAAGCTCCGGTTGGGTTCAGTATTGCCATCAGAATCTGTATAAAAATCCTTTAGACCTACATCTAATCCCACTTTGTTACCAGTCGGTTCTAATTCTTCTTTAATATCGACTGCAACACAAAATTGGACATAGTAACCGTCAGCTCTCCTGACTATACGAACCCGCTTAATTTCCGATTTCTCAAAGCGCCATAAGTCCCAGGTTCCTTTGAGTTTGAGTTTTCCAATCTCTTTCTTGTCAGTGAATATAATTGATTTCTTGTTTGGAGATAATTTCCAGCCTGACTGTTTGTATTCAACCGACCTACCACGTTTCTGGAACCTTGGAAAACCTTTTTTGCCAGATACTTTCTTTTTACAGTTATCAAAAAAACGAGAAATTGATGACCATGCTCGTTCAGAACTAGCTTGCCGAGCAGTAGAATTCAATTCTTTAGCAAACGGAAATTGGTCAGCTAATACCTTGCTATACTTAGAGAGAGCGTATTTGTTAATTCCTTTATTGTCCATCCAATAACGAATACAACTAAGAAGGATAAAGCGAGCTGTTCTAATCGCCTCATCTATAGCTAGATATTGTTGCTTTTTGCCGTATGCCTTGAATTCTAGAATAATCATCAGTTTCGACCTTTAACTGTCCTATCTTATTTTACCTGGACAGCGAAAGATTCCAGCAATTTTCAATCTTTTTTTTTTCACGGCGGCTAAAGCCACTGTCTCGGGAGCATCCCCGGTCTAAAGACGCGGGGCGTTCAGCATCGTTGATGGTCCGTAAAATTTTTCCAAAGAAAACGGCGGGATCGAACAACTAATTGGTAATAAATGCTTAAACAGTTCTTGAACAGGACAGAGATATAATGAATGCATCAGAAAGAGCGATCGGTCTAAACAATACCACGAAAATTGCCGCCATTGTCAATTTGTTTAAGTCCGAGTTTCCCGATGCCAAGGCAGACCTGAAACCTTGGACCAATGACTCAGAAACCCGGAGTTTAGTAGATCCTGATTCCATTGATATTGGCTTTCACTTCCCTGGTTGGAGTAGAAAGATTCAAAGTCGCAGTATCTTAGTGCAGATCCGCTTTCATCGCGACCCCATAGACAAGCAACAGCGGCTTATTGGCATCGAAACAGCAGGATTTAACATGACAGGACAAGCGTGGCGATTATCCACGGTGGATAACTGGAAATGCTTGGGCAAATCTAAACCTACGGCTGAGGTAGCTGAAAAGCTCAAATCCTTTTGCCGCAAAGTTTTCCAGTTATTTAATTAAATATATATTAAAAGTCCCCCAAATGAGAGGTGGAAGCTTGGAAAGTCCCCCTTATTAAGGGGGATTTAGGGGGATAAACCCTATTCCCTATTCCTCTTTCTTACAACCAAAAGGATAAGCAGAATAATAAGTAGAAGAACGCTTACCAAACCAATTGTAACGATTATCTCTTATTTGTTCGTAAGTTAAATCTCCCATCCATTTCATTCCCGGTAAAGAGCGATAGGCCGCAATAAAGAGATTCCCCGCAGGTAAGAGATTAACTATTTCTTCTGCTGCATTACTGCCTTGCCATCTTCTTTCTGGGTTCCGAGCGTCAATTAAAATCATTCCCATGTTACAATCTTCTGCAGTAATGCCAAACTGCTCTAAAGTAGCTTCTTCTTGCATGGCAATATAATCAAATAATTGGCCGCTGTCAAACTTTTCTAGCAGTTGAGCAAAAGTGACACAAAGATTGCAGTTGCCGTCGTAAATAACGTGATAGTTCATCAGCAATTAATTGTAGTTTATTTTTTCTGAAAAGAGTTTTCTATTCATGACAATTATATCCCAATTACCAAAAATAATTATCAGTAATTTGCAGCTTTTTGGTATAGCTGGCTACAGTTTGGCCATGATGGACTTTTTAAACCACAGATGGACACAGATGAACACAGATGAACACAGATGATTTCCGGATGGTTATTGGGGGGATTTTATTGTTGTAATTGCCGCTTTTTTTATCACAGGCAAGTACTTGTCCACAACCAGACCCATCAACAAACCCAAACAACTAAATCCAATGCCAATTATCATAATACTTAATTCCGCGCTATCTAAAATAAATCCATCCGCCAAGAAAATTGTGAGAAACAGGACAATTAATGCGGAAATACTGCCGAAAAAAGCGGACATCCTAATACTCAAGGGAGAAAAAGTATATACTTCCCCACTTTCTATAAAATAGCAGATCAAAGGAATGAACGCTGCGGAAACATAGGCAGCGGCAAAAGAAGCAATCAGATTCACCAACGCTCCTCCTTTTAAAGCAATAATAACAGCTAAACTAGCATGAACAAAAGGAATCAAAAAAACATAGGGATTATCCTGATTGACAATCTTAAAATCCAACACTGTTTTAGTTAAAATGCGGAACATATTGCTGCAAATACCCAAGGCTGACAAGAAGATGGTAAGAATGAAAGCAATAGCCAAAAGATTGTGAGTTCCGCCCCCAATCCAAGCTAAAATATAAGGAATAGCTTCCTTGCCATCAATACCCTGGGGTAGAATCCCTGCTTGTTTGCCTGCTATGACTAAAGCAGAAGGTAAAAAAGTCAGCACCAGCATCAATAATGCTGCTAAAATACAGCCAAGATAAAGACTACTTTTGTCCTTTGCTTGCACCAAATATTGTTGATAGCTCATATCAATGCACAACAATCCTACAGTAGGCAAAAAGATACTTAAAACTGCAGGAGTGCGGATATTTTCTAAAGAGGGAACAAACTCAATGGGAGACTGGAAATAAATGGGAATACCATCCAAGACCCAGAGTGAGTAAAAGAGAACGCAAAAGTTGAGCAACAGCAAAATTTGAAAAAGGTTCCCCGCTCTTTCTACCGGTAGGAGAGAAACGGATGCGGAAATAAAAGCTAAAATGGCGATGCCGCTAACCAGGGGTAAACCCAAAATTTTTAGTAAAAAAGCTCCAGCCAGAATTTGAACTGATTCCAAGCCAATCATAGATGTCCAATACATCAAAGCAATAGGAATTTTCACTTGTTGGCCGTAACGATCACCCAACAAAGTCCAAATTTGTTCTACTTTAGACCAGTAAAATAAAGCCAGGGGCAAGATGAGGATTTGACCTACAGCAATAGAAACTCCATAAAGACTACCGCCAAAGTCAAAGGTTAATGCTTTCTCCCCTATACCAACAGTAAATGCCACGCCGTAATCTACGGAAACCAGCAGAACGGCGAGGGTAAAGGTATTGAGTCTTTTTTGTTCGGTGCCAATCACAACAATCAGTAACGTTAGTGGGTAGGGTAGCTTTATTTTACGATCAAAGTCCCCTTTTGATAAGGGGGATTTAGGGGGATGGCGTTGCACAATTGCGGGATGATAGTCTAATTTACAGAAGCTGAAACTATTGATAAATAAGGAAAAAGTTTTGGGCATATATCCAAATCATCCCATAGAGATGCAACGCCTTCCCTACTACCTACTACCGAGAATTTTCAGTTTAGGACTGTATTTCTCCATCGCCTCTCCCATGAACAAACCTAAAATCCCAAAACTGATGCCAACCACCATAATAGTCAATTCCCCATTACCAAACAGCACCGCATCTGGAATAAAGAGAGTGAGAAAGAGTATACTCAAGGCAGCTATACTGCCAATAGCTAAAGATAGCCTGACGCTAGAATCCGAGAAAACATAGCGTTTCGTTCGGGCCAACAGGTAAGCCGTAAAAGGAATCGATGCTGCAGCTACATAGGCAGCATAGAACGCTACAATTAGATTGACAATTTCTCCACCTTTGAGGGCGATCGCCAACCCCAAAGAAGCATTGATAAAAGCAATTAAGCAGCGATTGAAATTAGAAGCAGGGAGTAACTGGAAATCCAAAACAGTTTTAGTTTGGATGCGCAAAATATTGCTCCCCACACCCAAAGCAGGAACTGCCAAGGCTATCACCAACAATATTCCCAGTGGGTTATCCACACCGCCCCCAATCCAGGAGATAATATAAGGAATGGTTTCCTTTCCATCTATACCCTCGGGCAAAATCCCCCCAGTTTTAGCTGCAATCACCACCGCAGAAGGTAAGAAAGACAGTACCAACAGCAAAATTGCCGCTAAAATACAGCCAGAATAAAGACTGGGCAAGTCCTTAGCTTGAACCACAAATTGGTGGAACTTCATATCGATGACTACCAGGGCAATAGTGGAAAGAGCCACCCCCAAAACATCGCTAGAACTGAGTTGTTGTAAAGAAGGAAGGAAATCAATGGGCCCATGCAAATAAATAGGAACGCCGTGCAATACCCAGAGTCCGTAAACCAAAGTTAGAATATTCAGCAACAGCAATACCTGAAAAATACGGCTGGCTTTCTCCACCGGCAGTAAACTAACCATAGTAAAGGTAAACGCCAAACCGATCATACTGGGTACAGTAGGCAGTCCCAAAACCTTGAGAATAAAAGCCCCAGCAATAATCTGAACTGCTTCAATCCCAATAAAAGATGCCCAGGACATCAAACCAATGGGTAGTTTTACTTGCTGACCATAGCGATCGCCCAATAAAGTCCAGATTTGCTCCACTTCTTGCCAGTAAAACTTAGCCAGTCCCAAAAGAGCCAGAGTTCCCAAACCCAAGCAGAAAGCATAGAGGCTCCCTGCAAAATCTAAAGTAAATGTTTTCTCCGCAGTTCCCAGGAGAAATCCCAAGCCGTAATGTGCTGAAACTAGCATGGCAGTTAGGGATAAGGTATCTAGTCTGCGATTAAGAGATGTGTTTGCAGTCATTGTATTTTATCTAAATTCCCTCCCAATCAAATGTCTAGCATTGCTGCTAGCTTCGGAGCCGGGATTTTATCCTCTTTTTATTGTGTTATTCAATTTAATCTTATCGAAAATTGTTAAAAACAATACAAATAAAACTTTATTTTTTACAGCTATTTATTTATTCTTTAAATATATTTAAACTAGTATAACACAATATATAAAGGATATCTTTCTTGCCAATGATAAAAATATTTTATAGCTTTTATTTACTTAACTTAATAAATAGATTCAATATAATCTCTGCCTAGGATACCTTAGGGATAGGGTAACGTACCAGCCAGAATCTATAGCACAATATATTGGCGATCACCTAAACTCGCCACTTGTTCATTGTTTATTGTTTATTGTTTATTGTTCATTGTTCATTGTTTATTGTTCATTGTTCATTCCATAGATCGGTAATTTGGCGCAAACTCTCAAAATTACCATTGCCCAAAATTAGATGATCTAACAGAGGAATAGATAATAAATTCGCTCCTTTTAACAAACGCACCGTCAGGTCAATATCTTCCTGGCTCGGTTCCAAATTGCCAGTAGGATGGTTATGAGCCACAATCATATTAGTAGCTCCCTGGCGAACAGCTTCCCGGAACACTTCCCCTGGGTGAACCAATGTCTGAGTCGCCGTGCCAATAGTAACTACCTGACTAGCGATTAAACCATTTTTAATATCCAGCAGCAACACCGCAAATCGCTCTTGGGTTTGCCACATTAAATCGTGACTTAAAACTGCTGCTGCAGCGTCAGGACTATCAATCACTGCCCTTTCCGAAGGTCGAAACTGGAATGCTCGTTTCCCCAATTCTACCCCGGCAATAATAGTAGTGGCTTTTGCCGGACCCACACCGGGAATATTCATCAACTCCTGGGGACTAATATCTCGCAAGACATCCAAAGGATCTCGCTTGTGTTCGCTCAACTGCTTCAAAATATACTGTCCCAAACCCACTGCAGATAGTTTCCCCTTTCCTTGACCAGTACCTAAGAGAATGGCAATCAATTCGGCGGTGGCTAAATTTCTTACACCGTGAGCTAGCAATCTTTCCCGGGGACGCTCGCTGAGAGGAATATCGGCGATTTTAAGGCTGTAGGTCATATATAGCAGTTGATAGTTGATAGTGGATAGTGGATAGTTATAGAGCAACCGGTTGGTTGCTGGAATTCAATACTAATCAACAATTCCTATTATCCCTTTTTTGTCACTTGGGGACAATTGGAGTAATTGATTCCCCCTCGGTATAGTGCGAAGTGTAATAAAATTGATTTACTATTATAAAGATCGATATGGATGGGGTAACATAACCGGGTTTCTTCCACAAATCTAGATATTAATCTCAAAATAATGTTTATTCCCGGTTTCTGGGCTGAATATGTAGAAAGTCAATGGTGGGGTAGCCCTCTGGGCTGCCTAAGAGTAAGCCGTGACTATTGATAATTTTGTATTCTCAACTGTTTTTGACCGCATTGTAGCAATCCTAAACATATTTGATATGACATCTAGATACTTAGATAATTAATAAAAGTCCGATTGAAAAGATGAGAAGGTTAACAGAGCTGATTTCAATCAGCTATAACAACCAATTGGTCAGTATTCAGCAAATAGGTCCTAAAGATTATAACTACTACCAACCATCAGGATCATTTTTAGAGATACAATATCAAATCATTTACAAAGATGATAAATTTGAAAAAAAATTTTTATCCCTTGATGATCTAGGCCAGTTATTAACAGAAAACTCTCTGAGCCTAAGAGATATGATCATAGTAATGAAGGAGAAATTTTCTAGAGCCATAAGTACTTTTCTGGAGCTTGGAAGAGTTGTCAATAACCATGAGATATATCATAGTCTCAAAGCAAAATATGGTATCCACGGCTTGTCTTCCCTTGCACCTTCTATTATGGCTGACCAACTCGTTTTCGTCACATATAGTCCAACCTTGAATAATCTTAATCCTCCCTTGTTAAAAATACACCTCTCTATAGAAGGACTTCACTGTGAAAAGAGCGTGTTAAAGCTACCACTGTTATAAATAAAGATTTAGAGGAATTGCGCATTTTTCTTATCAACCTCTTATATCATGTCCGTTTATATCGAACCTATATAAACATGAAGATTTGCTCGTGAAATCTTAGATATAGCATTATATTGCGTATTGTTATACAATTACGATGCAACCGGACATGATATTAATTGTTCATTGTTAATTGTTCATTGCTCATTGCGATACTTTGTCATTGGGATGAGCAATAACGTAAGCTCGCAGCTCGCTTTTAGTCATGGTGTTAAAATCGGGCTTCATCACAAAAACCTCCAAAGACCATTGGGATAGATTTCAATTTCTGGCGTTGCTGAATCAAGATATGAAATAATAATAAACCGCAGAGGCGCAGAGGACACAGAGGAAAAAGAGAGAGGTAGCCATTAGCTAAACAATACCAAATAATATCAAATAATAAAATGGTTGTTACAGATAGATAAGATACCCCTAAATCCCCCGATCTAAGGGGGACTTTCCAGGCTCCCCCCTTTTGAAGGGGGGCTGGGGGGGATCGAACGACACACCTCACAATAGAACAAACACTGGATTAGATTAGCAGGGATGGCGATCGCTAGCCATTATATAAATAAGGTAGCCTATAGCAAAATTGATGAGTTGGAGGGTTTATAATGGAATACTTTGTTGTTGCAGTTTTTGCCTTCTTTATCGGCGGCCTTCTCTGGGTTGCCATTGAAGCAATCAAACATAATTAAGACGATCGCACCATTGTTGAGCGATGATTGCTACTTGCTTCCGATCATCTTCATTTGCCCAGACTTCTGACCAATGTAGCTTCCAATGGGAGAGCGATCACTGAAGTTCCAATAACTCAGTAGCAATCTGCAGATCTGTTTCTAAATTAATTGTAGGTACGGTCCATTCCACAAAGAACTGACTCTCTCGAATCAAATGTTGTACCACAAGCTCATTACTCCCCTGGCGTACCAAAAGATGTAACCGCATCAAATTCAACGCCAAATTTTCTAACTGACTTTCTCTATTCCCCTGTAGATAATGGGTTTTGAGTTTATCCCAATTTATTGCCATGGAACACCACCTAAAAGAGATTAGTTAAGAAAGACTGGGGTTTAGAAACCGGGTTTCTTCCACCAATCTAGGTATTAATCTAAAAATAATGTTAGAAACCCGGTTTCTGGGCTAAATCTATTGATTCATGACTTAAAGAAAATTATTTATCGGGTGCAGTCACAAACAGAACCAAGTTGTGTTGGGCCTGCCCTGCCCTTCGACTTCCCTTCGACTTCGCTCAGGGCAAGCGCTCAGGGGCCGCGTAGTCGAAGGGTTTCGTTACCTCAACCCAACCTACGAAAAATAAACTATTGAGTTCCAGCAACCGCAGGTTGCTGTATAACTATCAACTGTCCACTATCAACTGTCAACTGCTATAGTATAATCTAATTATAACTCAACTGACTTCAAAATCATGGAGCAAATTGAATCAACTCTACCCTTATCAATTACCCAAGCAATAGATGCTTATAAACAAGAACAACCAATTCCACTGTCAACTACTACTGTCATCCAAAAAGCTTTAACAGAATTTCTCTCTCAAAGAGGTTATTTACCTCCGGTCAAAAAACGTTTTCGTATTAAACCAGCGAACAGGGGAAGTGGATATACAGACACTTCTATTAACCACGATAGTGTTTTCGCTCAGTCATCACAGGGGTGTTTGCGATATTAGAGTTGTTTAAGTAAATTATAGCACAAAAAGAAAATTATATGAATTACGAAAATATTCGCCACAAATGGGGACTATCCCCTAAATCCCCTTATCAAAGGGGGACTTTTTCTTCTCCCCCTTATCCAGGAAAACTTTTC
>JH611019.1 GCA_000252485.1 Prochloron didemni P4-Papua_New_Guinea
AAGGGGGGCTGGGGGGGATAAAACCCCAAAACATCTACAACTCTACTTTGATAAACAAGATTTAGGAAGATTATTTCAAGCGAGCCAAAATCACATAGTCATCGAGACCATAAGAGGGGTCATATTTAAAATTTAAATATTGGCGATTGAGAGGAGCAATAAACTGTTGTACTGGCAGGTTTTCTCGGGCAAACTTAGCAAACTCAGAACCTTTCATGGGATTGCGGAGAGGGGTAGAAGTGAGATACTTGTACCAGACCAAACTCAGACCCATTTCTTCTACCAATCGCAGTACGCATTTTTCTTCCAAGGCAATATCTTCCCTGGGGAAAGTATTATTATTATAAGTTGTAAATAATCTTTTATCTTGTACCATGAGCAAAACATGACCGCTGTCCTTCAAACTATGACGAAATATATGGGCAAAAGTTTGATGAGATCGATATCGTCGCTCTGGATTAGCAAAAGTACAATGGCTAACCACAATAAAGTCAAAAAACTGAGGTGGTACTTTCCTATCTTCAGGACTATAAGCGAAAAAGTCAGTAGTATGGAAGCGGAAATAAGCGTTAGTTGGTAAAGGTTGCTGTTCCAGATAATAGCGCCAAAACTGCAGTCCTCGGTATTGAAATTGATTTTGCTTTTCTAAAGAATAATAAGATAAGTGCAAATCTGGAACCTGGAGTAATTTCCTGCTACTGCGCAGTAACAAAGCCAAACCATAAGCCACAGTTCCCGGACCTGCTGCCAAATCCAGAATATTGATTTGTTTCGGTAACAAACCCTGTTGATAGATTAAAAACCAAGCTAAATAGCTACAGTAAACATGATCGAGAAAATACCGCATGAAGTAGACATAAGGGGTACAATAAAAACTATATTCCGGGTCAAGGCCCTTTTTTAACAGACTAATATCTTCGTTAGCAGCAATCAAACAGTTTTTTAAACTATGGGAGTCAATTTTCTTGAATTCAGCTTGGAGATAAGCCGCTAAACTAGCTTCAAAATCATAAAAGATAGCCTCATATATCCCGGTACACTGCAGTTTAGTTCGATCCAATTCTTGAATTTGAAAATTTTCCAGAATAAACTTGACAAAATCTGCATCTGGGGTTAAGATATTACTAGAGCGAGAAATTCTCTTGAGTTGATTAGAAACCGATGCTAATTCCCGCTGATAGAAAGTTAAATCTTTCTCAGTTTCTACTTTTTGTTGATATAACTTTTCTAGCCAAGAGAGTTTAACCCCAGCCTTCTCAATCTGCTGCAAAATTCGTTTTGCTCGTTTCTCATTACCCTGCTTCAGTGCAGAACTAAACTGATAAGAACGCCACCAGTTAGCCAGGGGATTAGTCATAGCCAAAGCCTTGCTTGCCTTCCATAATTTCCAATTGGGGAAGCATGGCAGTTAATTTGCTCTTAAACTGCTTATAATTTTCCTCCTCCTGATCGTACCACCAAGAATACTTTTTTTTGATGGCCATAGCTTCTTGGCGAGTAGAAGCCACCAGAGATTTTGGATTCTGGGAATGGAAAGCTTGGATGACCAACCGATCTACTACAGCTAACTTACTAATAAAATTGGCTTCTTCCTCTGGGAAAGTGGGGAGCAGAGGGGTGAGGGTAATGGAAAACCTGGCATCGTGGCTTTCGTTACAGGGAATAGAGTACTTGAGCCGGGCAATGGCTTGTAACCTGGCTTTAATACTAGGCGATCGCCCTTCAAAATCCTTCCTTACGTGATCGCTACCAGTGGGGATGCTGAGATTGACTCGCAACCGCTCCAATTGCCTTAACAAATCCACATCCCTGACAATCATGGGACTGCGAGTTTGAATTACTAGAGTAGGTTGATAGTCAATCATCACCTCCAACAATTGCCGGGTCAACTTTTCTTTTGCTTCAATGGGTTGATAAGGGTCAGTGACGCTACTCATATAAATACTGGGAGGAGTGTCAGGATGTTGCTTCTGCCACCGTTTTAATTCTTGCTCTAATAATTCCACTGCATTTTGCTTAATAATCACCCAATTTCCCCAATCTTGACCCATTTGACTATTGGGACTAAAAGCAGCAGCATAGCAATAACTGCAGCCGTATTCACAACCTCGGTAGGGATTTAAAGTGAAATCGTAAGCAGCAATAAAACCAGTGGCTTTATTGAGGAGCGATTGCCCATTGTGAGTAGAAATCTTAGCCTTACCAAATTTTTGCCGCTGTTGCTCAATCATAACACTCTAAAATAGGTAGAGAAGCTGTAGCAATAACTAAATCAGCTGTGAGTGCAGTTTCTGTTGTACTCTTATTGTTAATTGTTAATTGCTCATTATTCATTGTTAATTCTTCATTGCCTCATTGTTCATTGCTCATTGTTCATTGTTAATTGTTCATTGTTAATTGTTCATTGTTAATTGTTCATTGTTACAACATTTAGAATTTATAAGATAACCCAGTCAGAAAATTAACCCGTAAATTGGGATTATCATCAATGGGCAGTCCTGTATATGTCAACTGTAAAGAATTACTAAAGGACCACTTCTTACTCAGAGGGATACCCAAGCTAGTATAATTCGTGAGATAATAATCCGCACTATCAGCAACAGGCATTTCCAAGGTCAAAAACTGGCGTAACTTCCAAGTTCCGAACAAGATATTTTTGTAACGTAGTCCGTATTGAAGTAGAGGAAAGTCCAAATCATCATCTCCATCTTCTCCACTAGTCTCTTCAAACCTAACTGCCAAACCTAACTGCATGTCTAAAGTTCTACTGTTTTCCCTGCGCCACAAATTTATTCCCGGTCCAAAAGATAAATCACTGCGAATATCAATATTATTCAGTTCATCCCTCAAAGTCCGAGAACGAATAAAATATTGCCAACGAGCGTTATAGTGATGTCTAAACTCAGTGAACAATTCAGCTTTAATCCGATTGCGATCGCCGGATGAACGGCTATCATCAAAATTATTACTGATACCAAAACTCAAATCAATTTGGTCTTGCGGCCATTTACGCTCCGCAATAAAGCCCAACCTAGCCAAACTGGTAGTGTTCGCACCAGAAGCTAGATTGGCACCGATAGTTAAAGTTCCCGTCCAAGGAACTTCCTGAAAAGGAAACAAAGGAACTGGTTGCTGACTGAGAGTAATCGCCTCTTCACTAGCTGATAAAAGACTAGCAGCGACATCATTTTCTCCAAGATCTGCATATTTAACTCCAATTGCTGCTAACAGCCTGCCTCTTTCCCCATCATCTTCTACTCCCTGAGCAATTTCCACCGCCTCATCTAAAAGTTCTTTGGCGAATTTCGCTTCACCAATGACAATATAATGTATTCCTGCCAGGTCAGCCAGAGCAAAAGCCCGCAGACCATCTTCTGGGATACTTTTCCCTACAGCTAAAGCTTGAGCGAGAATTTCTGCTCCAGTTTCAGCTTGGCCAATGTCCACATATTGCAGAGCAATTTCACCCATTACCCTAGCTTTTACTTCCAGTTGGGGAATCTCTTGCGCTACTGCCAGGGCTTGTGCTAAATTACTCTCTCTTGCTTCAGTTGACTCCCATTCTGTACCAAAATCAGCGGGGCTTAATGGGAGATCTTGTGCTTTCCCTGGCGCTCCATAGCAGCCAAATCCTAACAGCATGGCGATCGCTAATTTTCTCAGTTTCAACAGTGTCAATTTTCCTCTCCCGATCTCAAATCTTAATTATTAAATCATAATTGTTGCAAGTTTTCAACCTCAATCTAGATTCCCCTTTGAATTGCGTTTGAATTACCAATTGCTTGCCATAAATCATCATATTGAGCTTGCACATCTTTGGTTAGAGGGGAGAGAAATTCACTTCCCTCTAAAATTGCTCTATCTCTTAGGAGCAAAGGATTATCCCGCAGGTCTTTCAGGATTTTATCTTCCTCCATAGTGAGGAGAATGGGTGAAGCCGCCTCTGTATAAAAAGAGATTTTATTAGCAATGTCAGGTTGCCAACAAAAATCAATCCACTTTTCTATGATAGATTCTTTTTCATCTTTTTCACTATTATCAATGAATTGTTTTGGTCTAACCCACAAATCAGCCCAGAGAGAAGTTCCCGATCGCGGTACTACTACTTCAATATCAGGATGGCGTTTTGCAACAGGCAAAATATCTGTAGACCAACCTACCGCCAGCCAAGTATCTCCTAAAATCAGAGGTTGGAGATAATTGGAAGACTCATAGAATTTAACCTGTTGCTGTAGCGCTAGTAATTCCTCTTTGAGTCCATCAACTTGAGCCAAATCCACTGTATTATAAGAATGACCCAACTTCTTTAAAGTCAAGCCAATTACTTCTCTCGGCTGGTTTAAAAGAGAAATTCTTCCTTTGAGTTCCTTTCGCCACAAATCCTGCCAATCTTCCGGTTGAATTCCCAACTCTTCCAGTTTATCCCGGCGATAAGCCATCGCAGTAGCTCCCCAGCGGTAAGGCGCTCCCCACACCGAATCTTCTCCTCGGACCTGTACCAACTTTTGCATGAATGAAGGTAGTGTTTCCCAGCCAGAAAGCCCTTTTAAACTCAAAGGTTGAATTAGTTTTTCCTTGATTGCCTCTTCTAACCAGTAGTCTCCCAAAGTAATTAAATCCGCCATCTCCTCTTGTTTTTTAATAAAGGGAATTGATAATTTGCTTTTCTCAGTCTTCTCATTCCCATTTAGAGCCTGCCAACTTTCCAATAACTCGAATAAATCTTTTAACTGAGATTTGGTTTTCCAAATCGGTCTTGGGGAGTTCTGGGAAAAACCCAGTTCTTTGCGGAATTCCTTTAAAAGTTGGCTTGGAATAGAACCAGACAGTAACAGTATTTTCACTATTTCCCCAGATTGACTGCATCCAGAAATCCACTGACTGAGTACTATAGTACTGAAAGCGAGCAAAAAAGAACGACGGTCCATCATACAACAATTTGATTAAGAAATATTTAATATAGCGCTTCGCATTAATGCGTAGTGCTATATTATAGATACCCAAATGTAAAAAAATGCTTAAATTCTCTGAAAGAAAAGAAGATAATTGGAAAACTACAAAATGCGATCGTATAACAAATTCAAGAGAGTGAAATAGTTTACAGACCCTGAATCTAGAAATATTAAATTAATCAAAAATAATCAAAGTTGATTGGCTAAAAGATATAGGATAGAAAAAACTAAACTATAGGAAATGGTAATTGCTATGGATGGACTTCAAAACCAAATGGTGGAACTTAATGATAAAGTGGATAAAATCTATCAGAAAGTAGAGCAACTCAGCTATCAAATTGGAGAATTGGCATCGTCCAAAAAACTCTGTTCCCAGGTCTCTGGGGAAGAATTAGCTAGCTTAAGCAGGAGAATACCCCCGTCTAGGGAAAATCACGGCAATCTTAACTCCGTGATGGAACACAAGGATATTATTGCAGATGGTAGCGATTGGACTAACGGCGATCGCCATCAGAATCAAACCATATCCCCCGAAATTCAAGTTAGACGGCTAACCGCCCAACTGACAGCAGCTTACAATCGGATTGCAGCCCTAGAAGAACAACTCCTAGCTCGTCACATTCATTCTTGATTCATTTTTAGAATCAAAGCTTCCACAGCGGTGAGTAATTGCTCCCCGCGATAGCCTCCACCAAGATGAGCCGCGATCGCCATTCCTCCCGCACCCACCCCTTCCTTCACATATCCCTCTTCATAAGCTCTTAAACTAGAATAGCGCGATTGAGCAAAGCTCAGTTCTGTAGCCAACAAAGGCACTCCCGAAATAGCCCTCCCCAAACCTACCGTATCTCCACTGGGATCTTCCGCTACCCAGCGAGTAGTACCCACCACCACTCGTTCCAGTCTTGCTTCTAATTGGTATTGCTCCACCATGGCTCTCATCAAAGCAAACACTGCCAGCATTTGAGTTCCCCCAGCCAGCATCACTCCCACCTCCCTACTGGCAGCAATAGCCATTCCCGCCACAACTATTTGCATGGGATCTCCCACCCCAGCAACTAAAGTAAAAGGATCTGGGGCAGAAGAGAGGCCATCTAAACCGCTACGTTTCAACCCGATTTTGACTAATTCCCATTTCTGCTCGTGATTGCAGCGGGGGTGACTGCTATTTACTTTCCCATTTGCCCCAACACCCAAACCAGTGAGAACAGCCAGCGCGGTAGTAGTGCCTCCCACCACGCATTCTCCTATAATGAGATAGGGGGCAACAGCAGCCAGTTTTTTCCCCCACTTCAGTCCCGCCTGAAACAAATGTTTCACCGTTGCCAGGGGTAAAGCCTCACCAGAAGAAACGCAGTTGGCAGGCATCCCTTTCAGGTCCATGGCAGTTACCGAGGGAGGGCGAGGTAAACCAGCATTAAACAAATAAACCGGGAGGTTAAAAGCTTCCACTACAGCGCGGGAAATCAGCACCGGAGAGGCTCCCGCATCTAGAGGAGGTAAAGGATATTGGGGATTGGGAGCAGGACCGTTGAGCAAAAATTCAGCATCCGCCATGGCAGTATATTGGCGGTCTTCTGGAGTTGCCCCCGCTGCGGAAATTCCCGGAATCAGCCCAGTGGCAGTAAAGCCTAAAACACAGGCAAAGATGGGGGTTTTACCTCCATATAATTCTAACCAATTTCTTGCTCTTTCTTCGGAGGTATAAACGCGAATCATTTATAACAGTGGATAATTGATAGTGGATAGTTGATAGCTGATAGTTTTTTTGTAGGGTGCGGCACTGCCCACCACAGCTCCTGATGCTGCGGTCAAAAGCAGTATCAATAGTCTCCTGACTCCCTGAAGTTACAATATTCTGAAAAAACTAGATCTTAAACCCAACTGGTTTTTATCGTATTCGTTGATAGTTGATGGTTATTTTATACTTGTCTAATATAATAAGGTTAACTAACCTTCTTCTTCTTCTTCTTCAGCTCTTTTTCCAGCTCATAAATCTGTTGGCTCTCCCTGATGGTGCTGAAAGTCTTGGTAGTAATAGGGACTTCTGGGGCTACTTCCAGCCAAAGAGTTGCACCGCAAGTTAAAGGAGCGTAGGGACGATACACCAGTTTCAGCAAGTCCCCCACCTTCACTTCGTGGCCAGAGCTGGACTTAGTACCTTGATTTACCGTAATAGGAGCTTTGAAAGTGCCGCTGCTGGCATTGGAAGCAATGAAACCTCTGTTGACATAAATTAAGTTGTCAACTGTGCGGGGCCGCTTTCTCCAAGTACCTTTGGGACCCCAGTTCCTACTTTCAATTTGGGGCATGCCGTTCTTTAAGGGAATGCACCAGAATTTAGATCCTTCTTTTTTATAGGCTCCGATGACCCGCCCTTGTTGTAGGAGTTGGCGCAGTCTAGGGCTGGAGATGTTCAGCAGAGAGGCCGCTTCTGTAGTTCCTACTATTGTGGGGGAAGAGATTACTTTTTTTTCCTTGTTTTTTTTCTTAGACATCTTTGTAGTTGATAGTTGATAGTTGTGCAGCAAAATTTCTGAAAGCTTCTCTATCGATAGATTAGAGGGTAAACATTACTGCCTAGTGGAAAGCTTGCTTCTCAGCCAGACTGTTTTAGGCAATATTTCCAATTATCAATATACAATCAAAAAATTTTTTTGTCAAGCCCAAATTCTGAAAATTTGGGAAAATTTTTGGAAGATGCTTGCAGTGAGCGGAGTCGAACTGCTCTATCGATAGATTAGGACTGGGTATTTCTGCGGTAAGAAAAGCTGACTTCTGCACCC
>JH611020.1 GCA_000252485.1 Prochloron didemni P4-Papua_New_Guinea
TTGGTAAGGGGGGCTGGGGGGATAGAACGCTAAAAAGAAAGAAAACCTGAAATGCGATCGCAAACTCCTTCAAAAGAGTTTAAAACCTCATCATTAGTAAAGCGAATAACCTGCAATCCATAGCCTTCTAAAACATTAGTTCTTTCCTCATCATAAGCTCTTCCCTGCTCTGTAAAATGTCCGCTTCCATCTACTTCAATAATTAAATGTAATTTCGGGCAGTAAAAATCAACAATAAAATTATCTATTGGTCTTTGTCGCCAAACTCGAAAAGGAAACTTTCGCAAATAATCCCATAATTTGCGTTCTGCAGTTGTTGGATGTTTCCGCATTTCTTTCGCTCTTGACACTAATTCACGATTATAAGGTAGAAAGCGATCGCTTTTTTTAAAAGGAAAGGTCATGATTGTTCTTCCTTTTATAGGATATACTATAATTTTATATAAAAGCATTCTATCCCCCCAACCCCCCTTGTCAAAGGGGGGAGCAAGAAATCAACCTTGTCAAAGGGGGGAGCAAGAAATCAACCTTGTCAAAGGGGGGAGCAAGAAATAAACTTT
>JH611021.1 GCA_000252485.1 Prochloron didemni P4-Papua_New_Guinea
CCGGAAAGTGAGGAACTGGTACTGTTGAACCTGACAGCAGTGTCTGGGGCTACTTTTGCTGATGGTGCCACCAGGGAGACAGCTGGTCTCAACATTGTGGATGACGACCAAATTAATCTTATTGCTCTACAACTTTCTGGCTTTTCTGATGTGCTAGAGGGCAATCCAGATGATCCATCCCCTGGGTTAACACTCTCCCTGGAGCGTTTCGGGGATCTAAGTGGCAGTGACACTATCGAAGTGGAAATTGTGGCTGCTGGTAGTAATCCGGCGCAAGCTGCTGATTTTGCTAACGGATTTTCTACTACCCAGGTTACCTGGGCTCCTGGAGAAACGATTCAAACTGTTGAAGTTCCCATTGTGGCGGACCTAGATGTGGAAGAGGATGAAACCTTTGGTGTTCAACTGAGAAGTGTGTCAGGTTCTGCGGAGGTTGACACAGAGAATACTCTCTTTACCATCGTTGACGACGACGTGGAGTGTTCTTGTTCGCCGAAATGGAGATCGGCTCTGAAAGTGCCGTAGGGATAGAAATTACAGACGGAATCGACAATTTTACCAATGCTCAAATCACAATTGATGCAACCCTAGATCGTGAAGCAGCCTTTGAGAACACCCTCGGCTTTTATTTAGCTGATGCAGCCAGTGGTGGGGCTGTAGTGGATCCATCGACGGGACAGGTAACAAGAAACTCAGCACCGAACAACCGTGCGGACCATTTGCGAGCAGCTCTGAGCAATAGTGTGTTTAATAGCAATGTTCCCTTTAACAATGAAAGTATTGACATCAATGAAACGTTTGAGATTTCCAACCTAGATCCCGATGCGGAATT
>JH611022.1 GCA_000252485.1 Prochloron didemni P4-Papua_New_Guinea
CTAAATCAGAACTCAACTTTTCTAATCGCAAAAATACCCGCGAACTATCTATCGATAGAGTAGCCACCAAATCATTCGCCAACTTTTCTAATCGCAAAAATACCCGCGAACTATCTATCGATAGAGTAGCCACCAAATCATTCGCCAACTTTTCTAATCGGGGTGACAAACCGGTCAAACCCTTTACGATACTTTCTTTTCAGCTGTTTGAGATGAGGAAAAAATAAAGTGAGAACGTTCAAATTATTGAGAATGTCCAGCGATCGCTTGCTACCCGTCAGTTGAATTAATTTCTCGAAACACGCAATTGAACATAGAAGATCAAAATATCTCTGGCGAGGTTTCAGTTTTCAATCCTGAATTAAATCAAACATCTACTCTTGGTTATAGGAGGGTGTGGTCAAAAGTAGTTGTTTGGGGCTGAACATCTATTTATCAATCGTGGGGTAGCCGAAGGGCAGGGCAAGTCTGGGCTGCCTACCAATCGCGGGTAAGCCACGACTATTGAGAATTAAAAATTCAACTGTTTTTGACCGCACCCTTTTCTAGGGTGCGATCTCTAAGAGTCCGCGTCCCGGTGCGCAAAAATTAAAATGAAACAGCCCTGCTGGGTTATGCTATCACTAACCCAGCCTACGGTAAGCTTTCTCGTACTATACACTACTCCAATACTTCAAAGGGATACTCTTGCTGGAACTGATCGACTTTCCCTTTATATCTTGCACAGTCAGTTTAAAGACATAAACTCCAGGCTCAATCTTGTCTTTAGGCAAAGAAACAGGAAAACGGCACTCTAACTTTTCTTTTTTACTACACTGTTCTAATGGCAATGATTTATTAAGCACATTTTGATTAGAGTCCAAAATGATTCTATAGATGGATTATTGAATTCTCGTACGAAAAATAAGATTGCCAGCAATATTAAGAAGATTATTGTTGTTGCCACGAGCGATGAATTTTTTTTTCCTTCATCTGGCTTAAATGGTTGAGGCTCCTCACTAGATTCGGGAAGAAGCAAAGCCATGTTTTTTACATTGGGAGCTAAGTCACGGAGAGACTCACCAGAAGCCAAATTTAGTAGAAGAGCTTTCCCTGATTTTCCCTCTAAAATGCTTTCAGCAAGTAACATCCATTCTGACCGGCTTTCAGAGTTCTTTAATCCACCCCACCAAATACTTGTCACCAGGGGAACCCCAGAACGATCCTGAATAGTCTTTTCTTGAACTTCAGACAAGAGTAGGTCAAACCTTCGTATCAGGTCGTTATTCTCGGAGTCAATATCAATATTATCTGATACTAATGCTCTTTCGACATATTCTCTAGGAAAACAATCGTCAAATATCTCGCTTAAAGTTGGAGTACTTCCTTGTTCGGAAAGCTCATCCAAAAAGAACTGAGCCAAGTGAAGCAATCCCTTCTCAGGCATTTGGAACTCTGCAACGAGAGTATAACGGATGATTCTACCAACCCGATCGCGACGTGTGCTTGAGGAAATGCCACTAAGATAAAATCTACCTCTACCCCCTCGACTATCTCTTTCAATAATTAGAGTTGGATACTCAAAAGAGGTATCTTTCTCATAGGAAGTCCACCATGGTTCCTGTGGCGCTTGAAGAAGGAAACGATAGTCAATTGTTTTTCCTCTGGTTTGAATATAAAGATTGCTAAACAAATTGCTAGACATAGAATACTCCTCCTAGATTATCTTTTTCCGATTACTGGCAACAGGTTTGTCCCCAAGTTCTTTTATGACCGTTAGGAGCTTTTTGTTCTCCCTTGTGACCCAACGCCAAAATCGAGCAGGAATCCCAAGGCTTTTATCTTTTTCTTGACCAAGAATATGCTGACAAATAGCTATGAGAATACCATCAGCTCCTCGCGGTTTTAGACGGCCAGGATATCGAACCAAATATTCTGCTTCAAACGATCGTTTACCCTGTTTACCATATTTATCTTTAATCCAGCGAGCTCTTTTGAGTTCTACAGAGCCAATAGTATCTACCGGATAGTACTGTATAGAAACATCAATCGGAATGGATTTATCGGATGAATCGCTGTTCTGTTTTGCACCAGCCAGCTCTTCGCGAACGCTTTCAATCAGCTCCGAGTAGAACTTATTTACTTTTTCAAACAGCTCCTCACTTCTGTCCTTGATGCCACCATTATCATTGAAATATGATTCACACTTCACAGGCGCTAGGATGAGTAATCCTGGCTCCCTCTTTTGAGTTTTACTTTGTACCCAGCTACGGACAACACCTGCAGTTAGTTCCGTCTCTAAAGTACTATGCGCGTCTGCAAGATCGTTTGTCGTTTTACTTTCCATCACAAGAGTTGCATCAATAGGGACTATTAGAACAGCACTTTCTTCCATCCATTCTTTACATTTCTCCCATTCTGTTGCTACTACGCTCTTTTTCGGCTTTTCGGAGGCAATCCAAGTACCAGGGTAGTCTAAGAAACCCAGGCGTAATTTTGTTTTGCCTCGCACAACCTTCATATCGAGCAAATATTTATTTGAACTCTCTGTAGTCTTTATCTGCTGAGGGTTAAACTCTCCAGCCATGAGGGAGGCGGTCAACTCCTGTTTCAAAAGATTTATACGCTTTTGTGTTTGATCGTCACCAGCCTCTATTGATACGCCAGTGCCTGCAAGTAGTGTTTGTGCCTCTCTCAAGATAGAAGCGATGAGTGACGTTTTACCTACAGCAGTTGGACCGACCATTGCTAATCGGTATTGAAATGTTCCAGTGTCGTTCATGTTAGGCTTATTCCTTGCTTTCCAATAATTCTTGTAGTTTTTCAATGGCTCGCTGTACGCTCACAACTTTTGCGTTATCAGCATCAATAGTTGTAAATACATCTGGCCAGATCTCATCTCGATAAGATCTCCCTAGTTTTGCAAAATCCCACTTCGATTCTTGCGAACGAATAAGGCTATCGTCAAACTGTTCTGCGGCAGCATGCAAAACTTTGGTTACAACAATCGATTCTTCAAGCAAAGCTTGCCGAACTTCATATGATGCTTGAGTCGCAAGATTTGAAATTTGTTTCAATACCTTTTCTGCTGCTTGCTCTGAAAGCTCTGGCTTAACTTGAATTGTAGCTGCACCGGTTGCAGGATCGCGGATTTCAAAATTCAGAAAGTCCAATCTTTCTCTTACGCGAGGATGGAAATGACTGCGATAACTTATTTTTAGCCCTAATAAATCATCAACTGCGCGTTTGAGGATTTCACAAGGTTCTGTAGCGTTCTCTAGGGATTCAGCGAACTTTTCCAGAGCAGGTCTTCCATCAGCAACACCATCTAAGAGCCTGCCTGTCTCTGCTCGAATTTTTCCAGATATATTAGCCCATAGATCGTTAACTTGCTTATCAAAGTGTCCATCAAGCCGAGCATATCTTTCACTGATTTCTACTCGAATACGGTTCAGTTCCTCAACAGCTAGTCCTGATATGTTGCCTTTGTCTATGCTTATCCGTCCAATCGCCTTTTCATACCACTGCTCCGATCCTTCACCTAAAGTGTCATTGTTAATCCATGTATCAATTTGAGCCTCAAGGTTCTCAATAGCCTCAATGAGATCCAGATCTTCCTCGCTCGATCTGGCTTGACGATAGAGTTGATCGACCAGTTTAGATAATGAAGAAGCTAGATCGCCCCGTAATTTTTCAATTTCACGATTGAGCGTATCATCGGAGCCAGAGATTGGGGGTGCATGCTGCTTGAGTAACTTCTGAAGATCGCTTAATTCTCTATGAACATGTTCAACCGTAGAATTCCATCCCACACATGCTGCGTCGATCACTTCTCCATCCATGTGTTGCAACCGGTTAGCTAAGTGATCTAAACATGGAAACAGCAGGTTCTCACGTACACTGTCTGAATCTTTAGCATTGCATTGAATGACTTGGTAATGACGCCCATCAACACCTTCATTGGCGTTACTTCGGATGTGATCGATTAGAGTATTTGATAAACGAACGTTAGAGCCATCATCGTTGACCACTATAAAAACAAAATCCCGTCTATTGGAAATTGCACCACGTGCCCTATCTAGTAAATCTGCTGCATTTGCGTCCTCTTTCTTCCAGTACGCGAGCCCTTCTACTGGACGCTTGATTAATAAGACGAGATCGACTTCGTTTTTTAAGCCACTGACGTGGCGTTCTTCAGCCTTTGCATCAAGTTCCCCCAACCCTGGCAAATCAATCACCGTCAGATCTTCAACTTCATTTTCAGGAAAACGACATTCAATCAGTACATCTTGTACTGCTAGATAGGGTCGCGGACAGTTGGGATCTTTTTCTTCTTCTTGTGTTGGATAAGCTACCCAAAAACGAAGTCCTTCTAGTGGAACTATCTTTGTACCACCCTTTAGCTCCCCTTCATAGGAAGGCAACGCTTGCTGCATAGCACGCAATCTGACTAGCAAACCACTTTGACTGGGTTCAAGCTCTTCGTCTACTCCCCGGTTCGGACTATCGTAATTAAAATTGCGAAACTCCTCCAGGCTATATGGAGTTGAGGAGAGTTTAATATAGCTATGGTAAGGATCTAAAACTTTCTCGCGAAAAGTTTCAAACGTGTGCATTCTTAGGGTTGCCCTCTCATGAGAAATTGAATGTCGTAGCTGACTGCGAACAGCAGTTACAGGAACTCCAGAGCCAGTGGGAATTTGATCGTCTGTCAAACCGGAAATTGTTTGAAGGAGGGTACTTTTCCCAACACGTGCCTGGCCACTTACCCCAATATTGACGGTTTGACGTAGTAGACGATTCTCTACAACTTCAAATTCCTGTAAGGAAGCTCTAACTTCAGCATGAAGTGGTAATTTCTTAAATTCACGAATGTGGCTTTTTAATAAGTCTGTGATATTGGGATGCTCTTCTAATTTACTCAAGGCCAGATCCAAAGCTTTTAAAAGATCCTCTACATCTTTAACAATCTGGAGCTTGGCCTGGATGCGTGGTAACTGATTGCGACGCAAATTGATTACTTTTTGAATTTGGATACCAACTTGGTTAGGCATTTTAACACCAACTAAAGAAGATTGTAACTAGTAATTTACGTTTGATTCGTGTCAGAACTTGACTCAAGTGATTCCCAAGCAAGAAAACATAAATAGGGCTTGCTGAAGAAAGCGATCGCCCGCCCGTCCCCTGCACTGACTGGTTAGGCACGGGCCTAGAATGCCCAGTGCTGAACAAATACACCCTTGAAACAATAGCAGATTTTTTGGCTTGAGCCAAGCTTTTTTTACTTTAATTCAGGTTGTCGAGCGAACCCCCAGAAGCCCTGAATTGTTAGCCACTCATGCTCGCTGCGATCGCATCTGGAAGGCAAACCGCTGCCAGTTGTCTTACTATCGATAGAGTAGCGACCAAATCATTGGTCAACTTTTCTCTGGGTGCGGTCAAAACCAGTTGGGTATAAGATCTAGTTTTTTTTAGAATATTGTAACTGCAGGGAGTCCGGAGACTATTGATACTGCTTTTGACCACAGCTCCTGATGCTGTGGTGGGCTATCCCCCTAAATCCCCCTTATCAAAGGGGGACTTTGAGAACAGAGAGCAGAGAGAGGG
>JH611023.1 GCA_000252485.1 Prochloron didemni P4-Papua_New_Guinea
TGAAGAGACGGGGCTTCGTGCCTCCCTCCTAGGATAGCTGACCAGTCTAAGTTCTCTTTATGGGGACTTAGACTGGTCAGCTAGCTTTGGCTTTAGGGCACGAAGCCCCGCTGCTGAGGGCGCGGGGTGCTGACGGTTCTGACTTTGCTGTGCAGTATCTAGACATTCATCCAGAGAAAAATCTGATTGCTTGCGCCATTATCTATCAAAATGGTAGCGCCAATCTGGCTCAAATGCCTTTAAATGGCTCCCGACCCCGTAATATAACCGAAGGAGATTCTCTTGACATTGCCCCCAAATGGATACCGGGAACAGAGAAAGCTTTAGTCTACCAATCCGCAGGTTTAGGAAGAAATGCCAGTGGTTTTGTGGCAGAACGCAGTCCTTTTCGCATTGAGAAATTAGATTTTAACAGTGAAGAAGTTGTAACTCTAGTAGAAGACCCAAATTTGGATTTATTGGGACCACAAATGAATGCTGACGGGACTTTATATTATATTAAGCGTCCCTATCGCTCCTTGCAGCAACAATTTAGTGTCTTGGATATTATTAAACAAATTTTATTAATTCCCTTCCGCTTGCTCTATGCTATCTTTCAATGGCTCAATTTCTTTACTATGTATTATACGGGAAAGCCTCTACAAGGAGCAGGTAATCCCATATCTGTAGATAAAAAGCAGCAAATGAAAGTTTGGGGAGAACAAATTGATTTAGAAAAAATAGCCAACAGTAAAAATGCTGAAGATAAGGACGCACCTGCTCTCGTACCCCGTTCATGGGAATTAGTCCGTCAGGGCAATAATTCTGCACCGGAAGTAGTAGCTAAAGGAGTGCTTGCTTTCGACTTAAGAGCAGATGGTTCGATTATTTATAGTAATGGTAGTGCTGTATACGCTCTCCATAATGATGGCAGTTCTCAAAGGCTTGTAGTGGATAAGTTCATTTCCCAAGTAACTATTTTGGATAGTTGAATAGTTGAATAGTTGAATAGTTGAATAGTTGATAGTTGATAGTTGATATCGCAACCAACTAACAAAAATATCTATATTCATCTGCGTTCATCTGCGTTTATCTGCGGTTCAAACAACCAACTAAAAAAAAATATCTATATTCATCTGCGTTCATCTGCGTTCATCTGCGGTTCAAACAACAAATAAATGAAAGAGATACCATCTAAGTAACTGCTATATATCACTCATAATCGAATAAAATACTAACCCACTTCGGCGGTCGGGGAATGGGATTACCTAAACGATCTAATACCAATAAAGCCACTGAATGAACCACAAAAAGATAGATGAGATTATTCAGAACAATTGCACCAATAGCTATCCCTTGAACCAGCAACAAACTCGGTTGGGCTAGCAAACCCAATTTACTAAACCCCCATTCAACAAACACTGTCATCTGGGTGACTATATAAAGCCACAAGTCTTGTCCTAAGAGAAGGGAAAATAACCAAAAGCGAAAAAATAAGCCGATACTGCCGATAATCGTCCCCATACCTATAGAAAAAAGCCAGTTAGAACTCTTTCGCCACAAAAATCCCAACTGCACTCCCATGAACCCATAAGGCATCAAAAACACCATACTGCGAACCGGTCCCATCAGCACTGAAATCAACAAGCTAGAAACCCCCGCTGCCATGATTGAACTGCGATGTCCCCATCTAAGGTAAACTAAAGCGATAGGTATGGGAAAAAAAATTCTCAGTACAGGACCAAGAGGAAAATAATAATCAATCAGCCAAATCAAACTGCTCGTACTGGCAAAAAAAGCAGTTTCTACCATTGCTAAAGTGTCTTTTGATAATGACTCTTTCTTGAACTTATTCGGTTCCGGTTTTACCTCTGGTTCTTCCCCATCAACCCAATTAACATCATCTGCAATTAATGGGTCATTTTCTTGGTCATCATCCTGACTAGGGCTGGCACTATCCTCCCTTTCTTTGGAGGATTCAGAGGGATTGGCTTGGCTAGAAATTTCCATTTATAGCAGTTGATAGTGGATAGTGGATAGTTGATAGTTGATAGTTGATAGTTGATAGTTGATGTATCCAACCTACTAGATTATTGAGAGTAGGGTGCGGCACTGCCCACCACAAGCCTAATGCTACCACACAAATCAATCGGGTGGACTAATGGCAATATTAACATTTATTTATAGATATGCCACTGGAGTTGATAGTGGATAGTTGATAGTTGATAGTTGATATATCCAACCTACTAGATTATTGAGAGTAGGGTGCGGCACTGCCCACCACAAGCCTAATGCTACCACACAAATCAATCGGGTAAACTAATGGCAATATTAACATTTATTTATAGATATGCCACTGGAGTTGATAGTTGACAGTTGATATTTAATATATCCAACCTACTAGATTATTGAGAGTAGGGTGCGGCACTGCCCACCACACGCTTAATGCTACCACACAAATCAATCGGGTGGACTAATGGCAAGATTAACATTTATTTATAAATATGCCACTGGAGTGGATAGTTGATAGTGGATAGTGGATAGTTGACAGTTGATAAAATTATAGCGAAAAGCGCTATAACAATGAACTAAAAACCAACAACCAACAAGTGGAAAGCAATATATAACAAAGTGAAAAGTGGGCAATACCCACCCTGCACTCTCAACAAATAACAAACAACCAACAACCAACAACATCAAAAAGTACTTTATGCAAGAATTTTCTCCAAAGCCATGATATTAGGAATACACATTATATTTTGTTCCCGCTGAATCAATCCTTTTTTCTCCAGCTTCGTCAAAACCCTAGTGACTGTTTCCCGCGCCAAACCGCTGAGACTACTTAATTCCCGGTGAGGTAAATTGGGAATTTCCGTCCCTTTTTCCCCTTCTTTCCCCTGTCCCGAGGCGAGAAAAAGAATAGTATCTGCCACTCGGGACATACTATCTGCTTCTCGAAGACGCAACCGACGATTTATTTGGCGCAGGCGCTTACCCATTAATTGAGCTAACCGCACGCCGGCTTTGGGTTCGGTATTAATTAAGTGCAAAAAATCTTGAGCTGGAATACTGCTAATTTTTGTAGCTGTTAAAGTAATCACATCGGTAGAACGGGGGACTTCATCTAAAGCTGCCATTTCCCCAAAAATTTCTCCTTTACCAATAATATTGAGAGTAACTTCTTTGCCATCGATGTTATAAGTGCGAATTTTGACCCAACCCTCCAAAATAAAATAAACAGAGCCGCCCCAATCATTTTCCAACAAAATTACTTGATTGGCTGGATGACTGCGAGTTACCGTATGAGCAGTGGCCCGATCAAGGCTTGCCTGCGGCATGTCGATGAAAAAAGGAACGGAACTGATTAACTCCTGGATTTCAGAATTGGAATGGTTTGAAGTATATCTGTCTTCCATGAGACTCAACCGGATTTTAACGCTTTTCTTTAGCGTACCTTCTCATGGACTATAAAGGGCTTCTTAGGGAAGAGGGAAGAGGGAAGAGGGAAGAGGGATTAGAGACTACCCAGCCACACCCCTGTGAGTGTGGTCAAAACTAGTTGTTTCCAGCTAAATATCTATTTATCAATTGTGGGGTAGCCCTCTGGGCTGCCTAACAATCGCGGATAAGCCGCAACTGTTGAGAATTAAAAATTCAACTGTTTTTGACCGCACCCCACTCACAGGCAAGATGCCTGTGCCACAGGAGTCCATCCAATTTTTTGCTCCTCTGTGCAAGAATTTAGAACTTCTTGACACCATCAGGACTGACGCAAACAAGCCTAG
>JH611024.1 GCA_000252485.1 Prochloron didemni P4-Papua_New_Guinea
ATAAAACGGCCTATTATCCAGAGTTTTAGTTCAGAAACCCGGTTTCTGCGTAAGTCCTAACCATTTGCTTGCACTTGCAGAGTACAAAAAAGCTTTCTACCCTTATCAATCATAGCTTTTCTGCAAATTACAGCAAACTCTATCGATGATTAATCTTCCTACTCAAATAACTTTATCTCGTCTTTGCGGCTTGCCTTTCATCCTCTATTGGCTCCACAATCCCAGTCCTAATACTCGCTGGCTTTGCTTGGCGGTTTTCCTCATGGCCGCTCTAACTGACTGGTTAGATGGCTACCTGGCTCGCAAACTGAACCAAGTATCGGAACTGGGAAAATTTCTCGACCCCCTAGTAGATAAGTTATTGGTACTGGGACCCCTCTTGGCATTAATTGAGTTGGGTCAAGTCCCGGCTTGGGGAGTATTTCTGATTTTAGGACGAGAGTTGGCCATTGCCGGTTGGCGCATTAATCCTCAATTAACTGAAGAAGGAAGTATTTCAGGAGCGAATATTTGGGGGAAGTTGAAAACCGTCAGTCAAATAATTGCTTGCGCTCTTTTAATTGCCCCTTTAACTTCTATCTATCCTTTTTGGAGAACTACCTCCCTAGTTGCTTTCTGGCTGGCAGTGGCCCTAACTCTCATCTCTGGTATAATTTATCTACTGCCGAGTATTTCTTCATCCAAAGAGAAATCTACTTCAGCTTGATCCCGACCAGAGGCGAGATAATCATTTTCAAAGGAGTCTTTTAAACCGGATAACAGGTCAAACTCCGGTTTCCAGTTTAATTGGGTCATGGCTTTATTCACATCGGCAAAGAAGTGCTGCACTCGCATGGGGAAAGCCTTGCGTTTGCCAAAGTTAAACTGTTTTGGGTCGTAGTGAACTAATTCTACTTCATCTACAGATTTGCCAGTTGCGGCAGCACAGAGGCGAGCCAAACCGTCGAAACTAACATAGCGGGAGTCGGAAATATTGTAAATCTGTCCCATCGCCTTCTCGTTGCCCAAAATTGCTGCCATTGCTGCAGCTAAGTCAGCTACATGACCTAATTGAGTTAAATGACAGCCGTTACCGGGAATGGGAAGGGGTCGGTCTCGAACAAGGCGATCAAAAAACCAAGCTTCTAAATCGTTATAGTTTTGAGGACCGTAAATATAAGTGGGGCGAATGGAAGTCCAAGGTAAACCAGCGGACTCTAGATAAGTTTCTGTTTCGTACTTGCCTTTATGGCGGCTGTTGGGGTCCACTGCATCCCCTTCTCCATGGGGCATTTGGTCGGATTTAAGATACACTCCTGCGGAACTGACGTAGATAAAGTGCTGGACCCGATTTTGGAATATTTCTGCCAATGGCTGGGTATCCCTTAATTGACGACCGTTATTATCAAAGATAACATCAAAGGTTTCTCGGGAGAGCTTTTCTTTTAGTTGGCTGGGGTCTTGGCGATCGCCTTTTATTTGTTGGATTCCTTCTACTGGGGCTGGTTTATTGCCCCGATTGAACAGCACCACCTCATGACCTTGCCCTACCAAAATCTTAGTTAAATAAACTCCAATAAAGCGGGTTCCCCCCATAATCAAAACGCGCATTTTTTGCTCCTTTGTTTTTAATCCCCCTAAATCCCCCTTATCAAAGGGGGACTTTAAGAATATATAGCGTTTCTTGTCCGAATGAGGTACACCTATAAACCTGCGGACTGCTTCCAAACCCATTTCTCTGTACCTCACAAGTATGAGAAATGCTATAATATACTGGCCCATGAGCGTGTTTACTATTTCCTCAGAGCGATCGCCAGGTTGCTGTATAACTATCAACTGTCCACTATCAACTGTCAACTGCTATAGTATCTTAAGTATTTACAAAAGCTCTCAAACTACTATTATATATAAAGTTCTATTATGCTACCACTTTAAAGGGATCGCCTACTGTTTCATTGAATGATCGCACCGTGGCTATAATTAGATCGGCATCAGCGTCGTTAAACAGTCCATCCAGTCCTTCATAATGGAAGTGGGTAAAGGGGGGTTCGTATAGCAGTCCGGGGTCCATTATTCCGTTCTGGGTTAGGTAGTCAATGATTCTCTCTACAAAGCGGATCTGATTTGCAGTAAAGTTGGTTCCTTGTAGGTATTTGCTGAAGGCTTCTTTGGCAGCATTGCGATCTAAACCCACTATCTTACGAATGAATAGTTTTAGACTTATATCTTTACCATATACCTCAAAGAAGTTATCTCTTCCTTCTATTTCCTCAGCAGTAAATAGCATCTCTTCTAAGGAAATGAGATCTGTTTCTGTAAGAGGAATGTTTCGCTTCAGTTTGGCAATGGCAACATGGTCTTCATTCTTCTTAATATAAGCTTCTACTTTTTTGCGGTACTGGTCGGGACTAAAGCCTGTTTGCTGAATGGGAACATCTACCTCAACTATTTCCCCTAGTTCATCTTCAAAGTTGGTGTAAACAATATTTTGCTCTTTCTTATCGATGAATTTTATCAGGTCACGGAGGTTAATTCGCAGTGATTCTATGGCACTGAGGGTTACATTTGACCACCATGTTTCTTCTCGAACTTCTTCCATAAGAGGAAGTTGTTGTTTTACTATGGGGATAGTTTGTTTTTCCTCTAGGCGATCTAGTAAATCTCTAACTTTATCTCTAAGCTGAATGAAATCAGGGGATTTTTTGAGGCAAAGCTCAGTTGACAAAAAACTAGACTTTCCTTGTATTTCCTGTGATTAGTTGCTATAATGGTGGGATGAAACTAATTCCACTGAGAAAGGTGATCGAATGTACCGGTTTATGCGCGAAAACTCTAAGAAAATATGCGGACAAAGGATTAATCAAAAGTCTGCGGACCCCAGGAGGAATGAGGCTTTACGATGAAGAAGACCTGCGAACTCTCGGAGCCAAGAAGTCCGAACCGGAAAGAACAGATACAATCTGCTACTGCCGGGTCAGTAGCAGCAAGCAAAGAGACGACCTTGCAAGACAAGTCGCCTACCTCCACGGACTCTTCCCCGACGCAGAAGTCATCAAAGACATCGGCTCGGGACTCAACTACAAAAGGAAAGGTCTTAGAGCCATACTGGAACGAATTATGCGCGGAGATAAGCTCACGATTGTTGTTGCCCATAGAGACCGACTCACCAGATTC
>JH611025.1 GCA_000252485.1 Prochloron didemni P4-Papua_New_Guinea
CCTATAAAAGAGGTTACGATGACGAGATTCATACACGACCAGTTTGCCAAAGATTACTTAGAGGAATTTCTCAAACCTTACGGGGAAGTAAAAGCGCCCTTGGTAGTGCGATCGGAACGCCGAGAAATAGATGTATTGTTTCTACCCCATAAAGAACAGTTGCCGGAATTAAAAACTCTGGGTTTATTGGGTAAAATGGCCCAAACAGTTTCCATCTTTGAACCGTGACCCAACCCGGTTATGGCAGATGAAATTGCCGATTGTCTGGTTAAATCCTTGGAAGTGCGGCGAAGTTTTCAGCGCTCTGCTAGACGGAAGAAGAGGAAATTCACCGATTCCGAAATTCCCAGATTGTGGATTATTACTCCCACAGTATCTAAGACTATTTTAGCAGAATTTGATAGCAAGATGAAGAAAGATTGGCTACCTGGAGTGTATTTTCAGTCCAGCTATTTCCAAAGTGCTATAATAGTAGTCCACAAGCTACCCAAGACTCCAGATACTCTCTGGTTGAGAGTTTTGGGTCGAGAAAAAGTCCAGCAGGAAGCGATTGGGGAATTAGAGCAATTAGAAGATAATAGCGTTTTACGCTCTGTAACTTTGGAGTTGCTCTATAACTTGCACGATAATTTAAGATCTAGGCAAGATTTAGATAAGGAAGATGAGGAGTTAATGATGCGTTTAGAACCTCTTTATAAGAAATATCGGGACGAAGCTGTACAGGAAGGTCTAGAACGAGGTATTAAACAGGGTCTAGAACAAGGTCTAGAACGAGGTCTTAACGAGGGTCGTCAACAGGGCCGTCAACAAGGTCTTAACGAGGGTCTTCAACAGGGCCGTCAACAAGGTCTTAACGAGGGTCTTCAACAAGAAAGGAGAAATACCATAGAAAATATGCTGTTAACTCGTTTTAGTACGTTAGATTCAGAACTGGAAACAATTATCGAGCCTTTATTGGCTTTATCTTATCCGGAGTTCGCTCCTTTACTATCTCAATTATCTCGTGAAGAATTATTGCGCCGTTTTCGTGCAGATAATTAAAAGATGAAGTCCAAGTAATGGTGGGCAATGCCCACCCTACAAAATTCTATTGGTAACGGACAAGTAAAAAACTAGCGTTTTACGCTCTGTAACTTTGGAGTTGCTCTATAACTTGCACGATAATTTAAGATCTAGGCAAGATTTAGATAAGGAAGATGAGGAGTTAATGATGCGTTTAGAACCTCTTTATAAGAAATATCGGGACGAAGCTGTACAGGAAGGTCTAGAACGAGGTATTAAACAGGGTCTAGAACAAGGTCTAGAACGAGGGCTAGAACGAGGTCTTCAACAAGGTCTAGAACAAGGTATTCAACAAGGTCTAGAACGAGGTCTTCAACAGGAAAGGAGAAATACCATAGAAAACATGCTGTTAACTCGTTTTGGTAGGTTAGACTCGGAATTGGAAACAATTATCGAGCCTTTATTGGCTTTATCTTATGGGGAGTTTGCTCCTTTGCTATCTCAATTATCTCGTGAAGAATTATTGCGTCGTTTTCGTGTAGATAATTAAAAGATGAAGTCCAAGTAATGGTGGGCAGTGCCGCACCCTACAAAATTCTATTGGTAACGGACAAGTAAAAAACTAGCGTTTTACGCTCTGTAACTTTGGAGTTGCTCTATAACTTGCACGATAATTTAAGATCGAGGCAAGATTTAGATAAGGAAGATGAGGAGTTAATGATGCGTTTGGAACCTCTTTATAAGAAATATCGGGACGAAGCTGTACAGGAAGGTCTAGAACGAGGTATTAAACAGGGTCTAGAACAAGGTCTAGAACGAGGGCTAGAACGAGGTCTTCAACAAGGTCTAGAACAAGGTATTCAACAAGGTCTAGAACGAGGTATAGAACAAGGTCTAGAACGAGGTATAGAACGAGGTCTAGAACGAGGTCTTCAACAAGAAAGGAGAAATACCATAGAAAATATGCTGTTAGCTCGTTTTGGTACGTTAGACCCAGAACTGGAAACAATTATCGAGCCTTTATTGGCTTTATCTTATCCGGAGTTCGCTCCTTTGCTATCTCAATTATCTCGTGAAGAATTATTGCGCCGTTTTCGTGCAGATAATTAAAAGATGAAATCCAAGTAATGGTGGGCAATGCCCACCCTACAAAATTCTATTGGTAACGGATAAGTAAAAAACTTTCCAGATCTAATTAGACTAACTGATAATTGAGAGAGAACGTTATGACCAATACACTAATTGCAAGAGAAAAAATCCCTGAAGGTCTCATGACTTTAGAAGATTTTCTCAACTATGATGACGGTACGGATGCTCGTTACGAACTAGAAGATGGGAAACTAATATTTATTCCTAGTGAAAGCGATCGCAATCAAAGAATTGCTACTTTTTTATTAATCTATTTTTCCCAATTAGGAATCCCATTCTATTGTTTGAGGATTGGAGCTGAAGTTGCCGTAAGCGGTATTCACTCCACGGTGAGGGTTCCAGATTTAATGGTACTGACGGAAGAATTAGCACAACTGATGTCTACCGCAACTCGCTCTATGATCATGTTAGATATGCCTCCACCTCAGTTAGTAGTAGAAGTAGTCAGTCCTGGAAAGGAAAATGAAGAGAGAGATTATGGTTCCAAGCGCTCTCAATATCAAGCCAGAGGTATAGCTGAATATTGGATTGTTGACCCAATCAAACAACAGATTACAGTGTTAAATTTGGTTGCAGGACTTTACCAAGAAACAGTGTTTGTAGGAGAGGATAGAATTGCATCTCCTTTGTTGTTACAGTTCAACCCAGCTTCGCCTTTAACAGCAGCCCAAGTATTGCAAACAAAAACAAAATGAAAGTAATTTTGTCTTTCTTGCTGGAGGAAGGCGATCGCACCTTAGCAATGAGCAATGAACAATTAACAATGAACAATTAAGAGTTTATTTTTCGTAGGTTCCGTTGAGGTAACGAAACCCAACAGCCAAAGAGATTGGTGTTGGTTTGGGCGCGATCGCACTCTACAACCAATACTATCGGAAATCACCGTGGCACAGGCATCTTGCCTGTGAGTTCCGAAGCAGTTCAAATAATATCAAATCCACAAATGTTTGCTACAAATACAATACTATAGCAATGAGCAATGAACAATTAACAATGAACAAGTGGCGAGTTTATTTTTCGTAGGTTCCGTTGAGGTAACGAAACCCAACAGCCAAAGAGATTGGTATTGGTTTGGGCGCGATCGCACTCTACAATCAACACTATCGGAAATCACCGTGGCACAGGCATCTTGCCTGTGAGTGAAGACCCACCAGGTCTTCACTAATCCCTCTTCCCAGACAGTGCCCTTCGATTTAAAAGTCCCCCTTTGGTAAGGGGGATTTAGGGGGATAGTCCCTACTGATAAGCTTCCATCCCCTCGCAAGAACAGACCAAATTCCGATCGCCATAGGCATTATCAATCCGTCCCACAGCAGGCCAAAACTTAAACTCCCGGCTCCAAGCCGCCGGATATGCTGCTTCTTCCCGAGAATAAGGACGGTCCCACTCCCCACAAATCAAACTAGCTGCCGTATGAGGAGCATTCTTCAAAGGATTATTCTCCTTATCCATCTTACCAGCTTCAATCGCCTCTGCTTCCTGACGAATAGCAATCATGGCATCACAGAACCGATCCAACTCCTCCTTAGACTCGCTTTCTGTGGGTTCCACCATCATGGTTCCCGGAACAGGCCAAGAAACCGTAGGGGCGTGGAAACCGTAGTCCATCAAACGCTTGGCAATATCATCCACTTCAATCCCCGCTCGCTTTTTCAAAGGTCGCAAATCAATAATACATTCGTGAGCCACCAAACCCCAGTTCCCCTTAAACAACACTGGATAGTAAGAATTCAACCGCGCAGCAATATAATTAGCATTGAGAATCGCCACCTCTGTGGCCTTCTTCAAGCCATCCGGACCCATCATGGCAATATACATCCAAGAAATGGGTAGAATGCTGGCACTACCCCAAGGGGCAGCAGAAATAGCGCCGATAGACTTGGACTCCTGCTTTCCATTCCTATGCCGATTCACTACAGATACATCTGGTAAAAAAGGCACTAAATGAGACTTAACCCCAATGGGTCCCATTCCCGGACCTCCACCACCGTGAGGAATGCAAAAAGTCTTGTGTAAATTCAAATGGCACACATCAGCCCCAATATCTGCCGGACGACACAATCCCACCTGAGCGTTCATATTGGCTCCATCCAGATATACCTGTCCCCCCCGACCGTGGACGATGGCGCAAATGTCCTTTATCCCTTCTTCAAAAACTCCGTGAGTAGAAGGATAAGTCACCATTAAAGCCGAGAGTTTATCCTTGTGTTTCTCCGCCTTCTTCTCCAAATCTTCTAAATCGATATTCCCATGGCGATCGCACTTCACTGCCACCACTTTCATCCCGCACATCACCGCACTGGCAGGATTAGTACCGTGAGCCGACTCGGGAATCAAGCAAATATTACGCTGGTCCTCACCCCTTTCTTGATGATAGCGCCGAATCACCTGCAGTCCAGCATATTCTCCCTGAGAACCCGCATTAGGTTGTAAAGAGATAGCAGCGAAACCAGTTATTTCTGCCAACCAACTTTCTAACTGCTGGAATAAGATTTCATATCCTTTAGTTTGTGCCACAGGTGCAAAAGGATGAATCCCCCCAAACTCTGCCCAAGTTACCGGGAGCATTTCCGCTGCCCCGTTCAACTTCATGGTACAAGAACCTAAAGGAATCATAGAAGTAGTCAGAGATAAATCCTTTGCTTGCAAACGATGTAAATATCTCATCAACTCCGTTTCCGAACCATAGCCATTGAAGATAGGCTGAGTTAAATAACTAGTTTTCCTCGCAAAAGCTACTGGTAAATCTAAATCTACTTTTTTCTCCAACTCTTCCATCGTAAATGGCAGTTCTTCTTGCTTCTTTTCCTTCTCATTCTCTTGCTTATGAGCAAAAATCTGCCACAAATCTAATAAATCCTGTTCCCTAGTAGTTTCGTCCAAAGAAATACCCACAGCAGAATCATTTAAATACCGGAGATTAATCCCCCGTTGTTCAGCCCGAGTCAATATTTCCCCACTCCCAGTTACCTCTACCCTAATAGTATCGAAATAACTCTCCTTGCCCAAACTATAACCCAACTGCTCCAACCCTAGGGCTAGTATTTGAGTCAAATAACGAACCCTTTTCGCAATAGTTTTCATTCCTTCTGGTCCGTGATAAACTCCATACATAGAAGCAATCACCGCCAGCAAAACCTGAGCCGTGCAAATATTGCTAGTTGCTTTATCCCGACGAATGTGTTGCTCTCGGGTCTGTAGGGACAGACGGAAAGCTGGATTCCCGTCAACATCCTTAGAAACCCCCACAATCCTTCCCGGTATTTGCCGCTTGTAAGCCTCCTTCGTGGCGAAATAGGCCGCATGGGGTCCCCCATAGCCCAAAGGAACACCGAAGCGCTGAGTGCTGCCTACCGCAATATCAGCCCCCAATTCCCCCGGAGGTACTAGCAGGGCCAGACTCAAAGGGTCAGCTGCCATGGTCACCAGAGCCTTCTCTTCATGTACCCGAGCGATAAATTCTCGGTAATCGTAAATTGCCCCATCTGTAGCGGGATACTGAAGCAAAGCACCAAAAATAGGTTGAGAGAAATCAAAACTACCATGGTCCCCGACAATTACCTCAATATCTAAAGGTCGAGCGCGAGTTTGAATCACCGCAATAGTTTGAGGATGGCAACTGCCCTCAACAAAGAAAGCCTTAGCTTTACTCTTACACAAACCATAGCTCATAGTCATAGCTTCTGCCGCCGCCGTTGCTTCATCCAACAAAGAAGCATTGGCAATTTCCAATCCTGTCAGGTCCATAATCATAGTCTGGAAATTGAGCAAAGCTTCCAGCCTCCCTTGGGCAATTTCCGCTTGATAGGGAGTATAAGCAGTATACCAACCCGGGTTTTCCAACACATTCCTTAGAATTACTGGGGGAGTGATACAGTTGTGATAGCCTGTACCGATGAAAGAGCGGAAAACCTTATTTTCTGCAGCAATAGCCTTAATTTGAGTTAGAGCTGCAGCTTCCGTGAGGGCTGGTGGTAGTTCTAGGGGAGCATGGTAGCGAATCGAAGGGGGAACTGCTTGCTCAATCAGAGCATCTAGGGTTGACAAACCCAAGACTTTGAGCATTTGTTCTATTTCATTAGTATTGGGGCCTATGTGTCTGCTGGCGAAACTATCTTGTTCTTGGTTGTCTATTGAGGAATTTTTCAAATTGAGCATGTTTTCTTTTGTTATGGTTGTTGGTTGTTGGTTGTTGGTTGTTTGTTATTGGTTACTAGATTTTATAATTTGAGACATAGCTATATTTGGTTATTCGTTTACTTTCAGTTGGACAAATAAAACTAGCATGGACTTTATCTTCTTTTACAACTCTAGCCTATATACAATCTAAATGTCAAGTTTTAACAGTTCTCCCTAATATAGTTCCAATAGTTGAGAAGCAAGAGGCAAGAAGAGAACGCGCTCAATGTAGCATATATTACAAAAAGGTTGTCTTGTTAATTGAGACTGCTTGGTTGTTGGTTGTTGCTTGTTGCTTGTTTGTTATTGGTTACTAGATTTTGTTATAATTTGAGACATAGCTATATTTGGTTCTTCGTTTACTTTGATAGTTGAGATTATCCCGTGGGTTGAGAAACCGGGTTTCTTCCCAAAGTTTCAACATTAATCCTTAAAATAATAGGAGAAACCCGGTTTCTGGGCTGAAATCATTCACTATTGTATCTGTAGCAACCATTTTCAGATTTGATATTAAATCACTCCAAATACTAAAACTATTTACAAGTATTGGTGTGACAAGTTTCTGTAATGACACGATCGCGACCAAAATTTAAAAAACTGGTCGCTGGTCGCTGGTCACTGGTCACGATTTATTTTGTAATATTAGTGCCATCGCACATCTGAAGAATAATGACCATCAAAGAGCTTCTCATCCAAGAATTAGAACAAATCTCCGAGTCTCAATTTCCTGTCATCCTGCACTTTCTCCATCATCTCAAACAACAAAACTCATCCTCAGCACCTGTACCTACCCATGAGTTGGAAGTCACCTTCAATAATCTAGTTCAACAATGGCAGACCGATACTCGTTTTCTTTCTTCCACCCATGAAATGGTACTTCATCCTGCTTATCAACAAATAATTGGTATGGGGAAAAGCAGTAGTACCCCTATTACTGAGGGAGTTGGAGAAAAAATCAGGACGATGGTTTTGGGCGCTCAAATCTATCGCTCGCGAAGATCCGGTTCCACCAGAGGCAAGAGGAAGAACCCAAGAAATGATTCAGATTTGGTTGGATTGGGGACGAGGTAAGGGTTATCAATGGTAGGAAATGAAGTCCAAGTAGTCCAAGTAGGGTGGGCATCGCCCACCACAAGGTTTTCAAATAAACACAATTCTTGTGTAGGATGTGTTAGGCGTTCCATGATTGAAATCATCAACACCTTTATTTATATCTTACGCCGTAACGCACCGGCCCAAATTTTAAAGTAATATTATTTAAATTTGCTTTTTTCTATTGTTAGATTGGTTTGTTCTTGTTAAATCTCGGCTGGTGCGTTACTAACGCACCCTACGCATAAATCTAATTTATCTTGTCAATTTTCTATCTATTATCACATAGATATCAATCTTCTCCTTCTACTGCAGCCTGATACTCATCAGCAGTGAGAGTTCCTGTTAAATCGTCATCAGGATTATCCACTCGCACTTTCACCAGCCAGCTTTCTCCATAGGGGTCTTCAGCAATCTGTTCTGGAGATTCTACCATCAAATCGTTGATTTCAATCACCGTCCCAGAAACCGGAGACTTCAAATCTTCTACCGCTTTGACCGATTCTACAGAACCGAAGGTTTCATCAACCTCCATCGCGTCTCCAACTTCCGGTAATTCCAAAAAGACAATATCCCCCAGTTGGTCAACAGCAAAGGCGCTGATACCGATAGTAGCGATTTCACCGTCTAACCGGACATATTCGTGGGTGTCTAAATATTTTAAGTCGTTAGGATATTCCAAATTCATGTCAAATTTTCAATCCACAGCAAAAGTCAGTGTACTGTTATTTTTGTCCAAAGCAATAGAGAAATTTAACCTATTGACCGGGATGGCGCAAGGGATGGCGCAAGAATTGGCCTATTGTGGCAATCCTTCAGAACGGGAGCTAGCCCTTCAAATTTTATCGGCTTGACAATCCATTTAAATTTTTAGGCAAGAACAACTGAAAGCACCGTCTCACTGGTCACGGAAAAGCTATCAACGAATTAATACGCTGCAACTTCTGACCAATTGCCAAAGGGTGTGGTCAAAAGTAGTTGTTTCCGGCTGAATATCTATTAATTAATCGTGGGGTAGCCCTCTGGGCTGCCTGCCTAACAATCGCGGGTAAGCCTTGACTATTGAGAATATAAAATTCAACTGTTTGTGACCGCACCCATTGCCAAATCCCATTATACATTGTAATAAAATGTAACAAACTAACTCTAATTGCTGGAGCCATCTGGGAGACCATTAATGCTGCGACTGGAACATATCAGTAAAATCTACCCCACAGGAGAAGTCCTCAAAGACGTGAACTGGGAAGTGAAACCGGGAGAAAGGGTCGGTTTGGTGGGTGTCAATGGTGCGGGAAAATCCACCCAATTGCAAATTATCGCCGGGGAAATCGAACCCAGCGCCGGAGAAATAATTCGCCCCGCTAGCTTGCGCATCGCCTACCTAACCCAAGAATTCGATGTAGAACCAACTCGTACAGTGCGAGAAGAATTTTGGACTGTATTTGCAGAAGCAAATCAAGTACAAGAAGCCATGGCCTCTCTTCAATTAGCAATGGAAACTGCATCTCCAGAACAATTAGATAAACTCATTAACAAACTAGATCGGTTGCAGCGTCAATTTGAAGCCCTTGACGGATACGGTTTGGAGGCACGAATTGAGAAAATCTTGCCGGAAATGGGCTTTAGTACCGATGACGGCGATCGCCTGGTAAGCGCTTTCAGCGGTGGCTGGCAAATGCGCATAAGTTTGGGCAAAATCCTCCTCCAACACCCAGACATCCTCCTTCTCGACGAACCCACCAACCATCTAGATTTAGAAACCATTGAGTGGTTGGAAAAATATCTCAAATCCCTTTCCACTCCCATGGTCATAGTGTCCCACGACCGAGAATTCCTCGATCGCCTCTGTACCAAAATAGTAGAAACGGAAAGAGGCATTTCTACCACCTATCCCGGCAACTACACCGCTTACTTGCAGCAAAAAGCAGAAGCGCAAACAGCCCAACTAGCCACCTACGAACGCCAGCAAAAAGAAATTGGCAAACAACAAGCCTTTATCGAAAGGTTTCGGGCTAGTGCTACCCGCAGCACCCAAGCCAAGAGTAGGGAAAAACAACTAGACAAAATGGAGCTAGTGCAAGCACCTACAGCCAGCTTGAAAACTTTGCAATTTCGCTTTCCCCCTGGTTCTAGGAGCGGTAGAGAAGTAGTCATGGTCCAGGACTTATCCCACACCTACAACAACAACATTCTCTTCCTGGGAGCAGAATTACTCTTAGAAAGAGGCGATCGCGTTGCCATTCTCGGACCCAATGGTTCTGGGAAATCCACCTTATTGCGCATGATCATGGGTCTAGAGCAACCGGAAGAAGGGCAAGTGGCTCTCGGGAAGCACAACATCATCCCCAGTTACTTCGAGCAGAATCAAGCAGAAGCCTTACAATTAGACAAAACCGTCATGGACACCATCCACGACGAAGTGCCGGAATGGAAAAACGAGGAAGTACGCACTTTACTAGGTCGCTTTCTCTTCAGTGGCGATACAGTCAAAAAACAAGTTGCAGCCCTCAGCGGAGGTGAAAAAGCGCGGTTAGCATTGGCAAAAATGCTCCTCAGTCCTGCCAACTTGCTTATTCTCGACGAACCTACCAACCACCTAGACATTCCAGCCAAAGAAATGGTGGAAACAGCATTGCAGCACTACGAAGGAACTCTAATTGTGGTGTCCCATGATCGCTACTTTATCTCCCAGGTAGCCAACAAAATCGTAGAAATACGCAACGGAGAATTTAAAGTTTATGAAGGGGATTATCACTATTATCTCAACAAACTAGAAGAAGAGAAAGAACGAGAAAGACAAAGAATCATTGCCGAGCAAAAAGCTGCCAAGCAAAAGGCTGCCAAGCAAAAGGCCGCCAGCAAGAAGAAGAAAAAGAAAGCTGCAGCCCGGTAAAGCAGTTGATAGTTGAGAGTGGATAGTTGATAGTTGACAGTTCCTGTATCAACCCTCATCGGAAAAAGCTTGTATTGATTAGATTAGACATCTGGAAAAACTAGGGGTGCAATCTTGATATATAAGGGTTTCAGAACCAATTCTTACGATGTCTAATTGATTTTCATTCATAAAGAGCGATCGCTCTTAATTTCCTCTTTATATTTTGAGGAAGTTGGTGATTACTTTAGGGTTTGCTGAAGAAAGCGATCTCGAACAGATCACGAAGGTAGTTTGGTGTTCATGGCTGCTGTGGCACAGGCATCTTGCCTGTGAGCAATATAGCGGAGCCGAAGGGTAGTCGAAGGGTTTCGTTACCTCAACCCAACCTACGAAGAATAAACTATTTGTAGCAAACATTTTCGTATTTGATATAACCTTGTGACAATGGCAAAAAGAATTGTAGGGTGGGCATCGCCCACCACAACCTTAAGTACTTGGACACAATTGATTAGATATAACCTGCTTTGACTCGTAAGGGTTTCAGAACCAATTCTTACGATGTCTAATTGATTTTCATTCATAAAGAGCGATCGCTCTTAATTTCCTCTTTATATTTTGAGGAAGTTGGTGATTACTTTAGGGTTTGCTGAAGAAAGCGATCTCGAACAGATCACGAAGGTAGTTTGATGTTCATGGCTGCTGTGGCACAGGCATCTTGCCTGTGAGCAATATAGCGGAGCCGAAGGGTAGTCGAAGGGTTTCGTTACCTCAACCCAACCTACGAAGAATAAACTATTTGTAGCAACCATTTTCGTATTTGATATAACCTTGTGACAATGGCAAATAGCTTATATTGATTAGATTTAATGAAAGGGTTTATCTATATTACTTCCTAACGATAGAGTAATAAATCTGGATTCAGAGCAGTTGATAGTTGATAGTGGATAGTTGATAGTACATAGTTTATATTTGACAGTTCCTGTATCAACCCTCAGCGGCTAAAATCCAAATTTTTAGTTCAGAAACCCGGCGAATGCTAAGTCCTACAGATATTAACAGGTTTTGAAAAGGTGTTGAGGATAGGTAATAATAAGATTGAAGTTAGCGATGAGATCTAGCATATCATGACATTGCGAGCCTTAAATGCAATTTTCTTTTCTTGCCTCTTCTGCCTTATCAGTTGGGTATTCACCCCTCCTGCTCATGCCCTAACCAAAATCAAACTCGACAATCTCTTCTACGAGGATTGTCCGGCTGAGTTCGCCAGAGGAAATGTCACCAGTACCGGTAACACTGGAGCCGCCAACTGTTTTATTGTGAAAGGTAAAGCGAAAAACTCCACAAGGAACACAGTTTACGACGCTGACATTTTCGGTCGCATTTACGATGCCAATGGCAATACGATCTTTGAAAATCGTGGTCGCCTCGGCTCAATTCCCGAAGTTCCTCCAGGAATCAGCGATTTTGAGGTTAGAATTAGCGTGGCTGCTACTCAACCATTGCCTTTACAACTTAAAAACTTTAAAGCGTCTGGTTTTTCGGCTAGAGTACGTCCGGTATTTACGGAACGGTAAATTTATTGCTTAATAATAAATTCATTGCTAACAAAGTATGAAGATAGATTGAATATATAACTTCATACTTTGTTATTGTTAATATAATCCAGCTTGATAATAAGCAAGTGGTTCTAAAGCATTACCAACAAATTGAAGCAGGAAGATTGCTAAAATTGGCGAGAAATCCATACCGCCCAAAGGGGGGATAAAAGAGCGAAACACATTTAGGTATGGATCGGTAATGGGACTGAGAAAAGACATTATTTGGTAAGCCCAGTCAGCGCCTTGAAACCAAGTGAGCAATACCCGAACAATAAGGAGAACTGTATAGATTTGGATAAATCTAACAATAGTGTTAATTAGCAGTGCGGTAGCCATGATTTTGCCAGCTTGTTACAATCTATAGGTTAATTATAGCAATTCCCAATGAACAATTAACAATGAACAATTAACAATGAAAAATTAAGAGGTTGATAAGAAACATGCTCATGCACGCTTTATACAAAGGTGATACAGCAGATGCAGTACCCTTGTATCAAAAATGTAGCATGTTTGGACACTTTAGGAGCGAAGCGCTATATATGAAGATTAGTTAATTTAAGAAATTATTCAGAATTATCATTCACTCTACCCAGTTGTTCTCGAACATCATCAATGGCCAAATTCAACTGAGCAATTTTGTCCTCTAAACTGTGACGATCTGTCTCAATACTTTCCTCTGTAGTAAACTGGGGCTGACTAGCAGACTTGAGCAAAGAGTTCTCCTCTTCAGCCGGGTCTTGTTTTTGTCTATTGGCTAAAACAGCACCCAAGACACCGCCAACTACACTACCAAAAATTGCCCCAGCCAAAAATCCGCCGCCAAAACCATCTTTCTCGCTCATTATTTCGTACCCTCTAGCAAACTTCTTTGTTTGAACTTATTCCAAATTCACTTTAGCTTAAAAGAGTTGCCAATTGTACATATTAGTGAGTGCCGAAAGCGCGATCGCCTGCATCCCCCAATCCCGGAACGATATAGCCTTTACTATTCAAACCTTCGTCAATAATGGCCGTATAAATATTGAGATTGGGATATTGCTCCCCAAGTTGTTTCAGCGCTGGTGGTGCGGCAACCACAGAAACAATCCTGATCAAAGCAGGATCTGCCCCGCGCTCAACTAATTCTCTCATCCCCATCAAGATGGAACCTCCAGTTGCCAGCATTGGTTCCAAGATTAATACCCGCGTTTGGGCATGGAACTTCTGGGGCAATGTATTTAAATAACAGCTAGTTGTTAAAGTCTCTTGATCTCGCACCAAACCCAAATGATAAATTGACGCTAGGGGTAAGAGAGTTTGGGCTCCATCCAACAATGCCAGACCAGCCCTGAGAATCGGTACAACTGCTATGGGCGCTTCTGGATTAATCAAAACCGCAGGAGATTCTGCTAGAGGCGTTTTTACTCTAGTTTCAACGGTTGGCAGCCAATAGCGACTTGCTTCGTAAGTCAACCACCGTCCTAATTCTGTCATAGCACTTTTAAAAAGTACCGTAGGAGTATTGGCATCTCTAGCCACAGCGAGCCAATGTTTAATTAGGGGGTGGTCGGGGACGTAAACGCGCAGTTGCAAACTCATTCGATCTTGGCTGACAGTATTGTACAAGCAGGAAATCCTCAACTATCATATCCTAATAACAACCGATAAGACGCTTCAGACACTTCAAATCCCTTGAATAGGACTTAGCATTCGCCGGGTTTCTGAACCAAAACTCTGGGTTTTGCCATTTTATCCCGACTCCAAACCCGGTTTCTAGGCTTTTTGGTATAAGTCCTGTTGAAGTTGAACACCCTTTAAGACTTTCCCCCCATTGGGGGGAAAATTTGGTGGGCGATGGGTCTTGAAGACCCACAGGATCGTCGAATTATATCAAATCTGAAAAAGAATGCTACAGATACAATAGTATTTATAAGTTATTTATAAATGCTGGAACGTTGGATCCCCCTATCCCCCCTTGATCCCCCCTTGGT
>JH611026.1 GCA_000252485.1 Prochloron didemni P4-Papua_New_Guinea
TTGCCTCTTGTCTCTTCCCTTTTTTTTTGATTTATTGCTATTATTTCTCAATAAATGTATATTTATTTCTAGTGTTCTCCTCTCAAGGATCGGCAGGCGTGACCGCGAAGCAGTAATATGCGGCACCCCTGTTTTTTTTCGGTTTTTTTTACTGCTAAAATCTAGCAAAAAGAGAAAACTATCTTCCGTCGGTGGACATTGCCAGTTAAACTCTATCTAGCAAGGCTTTCCGGCTTCAGCTTTTCCCAGAAAGTTCTTGAAAAGATAATTTGGTACTTTCCGGTTAACTCTGATACATTCAGAGATAATGACAAAACCTATTTGTAACTACTACAGACCCAGCTATGCCCACCACAAAACAACAAATACCCCCAGAATTTGATGTTATAGTTATTGGTTCAGGTATCGGCGGCTTAGTCACAGCAACCCAGCTAGCAGCAAAAGGAGCAAAAGTGCTGGTGTTAGAACGGTATCTTATTCCTGGGGGAAGTGCTGGGTACTTCGAGCGGGAAGGATATCGGTTCGATGTGGGAGCCTCGATGATTTTTGGCTTTGGCAAGCAAGGAACCACTAACCTTCTCACCCGCGCTTTGGAAGGGGTGAATATGAGTTTAGAAACTATTCCCGATCCAGTGCAAATCAATTATCATCTGGCCGAAAATTTAGAGCTGAAAGTACATCAAGATTATGAAAAATTTTTGCAAGAACTCATAGCCCATTTCCCTCACGAACGGCAAGGCATTCGCCGCTTCTATGATGAATGCTGGCAAGTCTTCAACTGCCTCAATGCCATGGAGTTGCTGTCTCTGGAAGAACCTCGGTATTTAATGCGAGTATTTTTTCAGCATCCCTTCGCTTGTTTGGGACTGGTGAAATATCTGCCTCAAAATGCAGGTGATATTGCCCGTAAATATATCACAGATCCTAAATTGCTTCAATTTATTGATTTGGAGTGCTACTGTTGGTCGGTGGTGCGAGCGGACCGAACTCCCATGATTAACGCGGGAATGGTTTTTTCGGACCGACATTATGGGGGTATAAACTATCCCAAAGGAGGAGTGGGTCAAATTGCTCAAAAGTTAGTGGAGGGTTTAGAACTCGCTGGAGGCAAGATTGAATATAAGGCCAAGGTAACAGAAATTTTACTAGAGCGCGGTAAAGCGGTGGGAGTAAAATTAGCCAATGGGAAACAATATGGAGCCAAGAGAATTGTTTCTAATGCCACTCGCTGGGATACATTTGCTAAATTACTTCCTCCGGTCGCCATGCCTCAAGCAGAGAAGAAATGGCAACAGCGCTATCAAAAGTCTCCTAGTTTTTTGAGCCTGCATATGGGGGTAGAAGCCCATGTTTTACCCCCTGGGACCGATTGCCATCATATCCTGCTGGAGAATTGGCAACAAATGGAAGAGGAGGAGGGGACCATATTTGTTTCTATTCCTACTTTACTCGACCCGGATTTAGCTCCAGAAGGCTATCATATTATTCATAGTTTTACTCCTAGTTGGCTCAAAGATTGGCAAGGACTTTCCCCAGAAGAATACGCAAAAAAGAAAGAAGCAGCAGCAGAGCGTTTAATTGTTCGTCTGGAAAAAATCTTTCCTGGATTAGATACTGGTTTGGACTATTTAGAAGTAGGAACCCCTCGAACTCATCGTCGTTTTTTGGGAAGGGAAGATGGTACTTACGGACCGATTCCCAGTCGCAAGTTAGCGGGTTTATTGGGAATGCCTTTCAATCGTACTGCTATTCCAGGACTCTATTGCGTGGGAGATAGTACTTTTCCTGGTCAGGGATTGAATGCAGTGGCATTTTCTGGTTTCGCTTGTTCTCACCTCATTGCAGCAGATTTGGGTTTGGATTAATCAATTATCAATTAAGAGGTTGATAAGAAAAATGCGCATGCACGCTTTATACAAAAGCGATCCAGCCGGGTTAACAACTACTCATTGGAGCTATACCTTAATAATAGGAAATGTTTCCCAAAATAATCCAGTTCAGAACTCAACTTTTATCTAAGCAATAATGCTCACCCTCTAATCTATCGATAGAGTTAATATAGGAAAGGTTAGATGAAATCTGAAAAAGAATGCTACAGATAAAATAATGTGATAGGAATTTGTAGGTTGGGTAGAGCAATAGCGAAACCCAACACAAGTATCTGGTCTTTCTACTAAAAACAAATAACAAACAACAAACAACCAATAACTAAGTAACAAACCGATATCCGAAGCCATAGACAGTTTCAATTGCCATATGGCAGTTATAGCGAGCAAGTTGATGCCTCAAAAACGCCTGAAACCCTTGTGGTTATAGAATTTATACTAAATCGACCTCAAACCCTTGCTGTGACTTGGTTTAAGTCTAAAATTGTCCAAATTTTTTTTAGTCCCAATAATTTTTTCGCAACGCTGGAACCCATTTGTAATATCGCTCGTCTACTTGTAATGAAAGTACACTTGACAACATTTTTAACAACAGATGAGGTCAAAATGGCACTTCATGCCAGCTTTTCCATGCATTAAGCCAAAACACACGAGGAAATTGTAATGCTCAGCACAGAACATTTACAAACCAGCGATCAAATTCAGAAAGAAATCTCAAGGCTCTTGGATGAAAAGTTCAAAATCCATCCTTTCTCTACGGGATTATTGCCGGAAAATCTAGAGACGGTAATGAGGAACTACCTTGCCATGTCCCAAGCATTTCCCTATCTACAAGCAGGAGCTCAGAAGGAACAAATCTTCCACTATATTGAGACCAACGGCGATGTTAGCGAACAGATTGAAATAACAACAGTAGTCGGCAACTTTCTAGCATGGGATGAAACCGGGGGTCATAGTATCCTCCAAAAAAATGGAATTGCTGGCTTATCTAAGATTCTTGATACTAAACGTTATTTCCATGCAAACCTTTTAAAAGAAGATCTTCGTGCCATTTTCGGCAAAGATATCAAACCTAGCTACAGCCTGGTAACTAAAAAGTACCTTTATCGCCTTTATGAAGGTCTTTCTAGTTTAGATCCAGTCGTTCGTTGTGCCTCAATGGTAGCATTTGAGGCGCACGCTGGACAGATGATTACAGCCCTGTGGACAAGCCTTTCAACCTTTAATTCCGTGGAAAAAGAAAGTTTATCATACTTCAGAACTCATGTTGGGGGGGACGATCCAGCTGAACCCTATCATGTCCAAATGACCTCTGGAATGATCGAGAAAATTATCTCGGAAGCTCAGATTCCCGCTTTTCTTAAAGCTTTTGAGGCAGCGTATGCTTTGAACTACTTTTGGTGCCGAGATACAACTCAGCTTGCTTAGATAACAAGGTCATGCCTTGAGCTTTTCTCTCTATTGTCAAGACATACCGAAATTTTTGCTAACTGGCTTCTAGTGAAAGCTATTCTTTAGACGTTACAGAAAAGGATGAATGTATAACGATGAAAACAAACGAGTCTACTCTGGTGACTTTACCAGAGATACTTTTTCCTGACTTTCTCAAGGTGGATATTCGAGTTGGTCAAATTCTTGAAGTTACCGAGAATAAGAAGGCAAGGCAGCCAGCTTATATACTGACTCTCGATTTTGGTGAAATCGGTAAAAAGATTAGTTCTGCCCAAATTACTGAGAACTATTCAAAGGAAAAGTTAATAGGAAAGCAAGTCGTTGCTATTGTAAATTTTGCCCCTAAAAGAGTGGCTGGGGTCAAATCCGAAGTATTGGTCCTGGCTGCTGTCTGTAAAACTCATGGCACAGTATTACTAGAACCAAACCTTCCTGTGAAAAATGGGACTCGTATCGCCTGAAATGTCAGAGCGAATAGGAGGAAACCTGGCAAAGCTACGGCTCCGGGCAATCTAGCTCGAAACCTCACAGGGTGACAACACCGTTGTCACCCTGACTGAGCTTGAGTTTAAAGGGGATTGGGTTGAGGCACGAAACCCAACCTACGATTTAATAAACTAATTCCCCATGACCTTCTTCTAAACCAACCTCTCCTTCACTTTTAATCCAAAGACGTTGGTAGTCGCCTCCAAGCCAACTCACAAGATCCCAATTAAACGAATCTTCCCCACTATTGCTAGTATATTCCAACTCTTCTAGGTTCCGGCCATTCTTCTTCATTGGTCTTTTCCGAACTATTACTATTATCGTATTGGGATAATTGCCATTCTTCTAAGTTGGTAATTTGAACATCATGTTTAATTGGTTCCTGCCCTAATACTTGAGGAGAAGAAAACCCAATTCCCAGAATACTCAACCATCCAGTTAGAATGAGGAGGAATCAGTCCATCTAAACCTACTGCTATACCAATTCCAGTTGTAAAACGCAAGAAGTTACGTCTGCTTAAGAGGTTTGTTTTTAAATCCATCATCTTACTCTCTGAGGGTCAAGATAACCCAAAATTGCTTTAGTGATGATGGTATTAGCCAAATATGAAATAGAAATGAAATGTTGATAGCTTTTCAATGACCAGTAATCAGTGACCAGTGACCGGTTTTTTTACGAGTGGTCACCAAATGTAATTAAAAAACGGCGGGAGCGCTTAGTATATAAAGGTTCCACAATGGACAAATGGCCAAGGTGGAAGGAGAGTGACAGAAGAGGGATAATAACCAAGCTATAGCTAAATTAGCTTTTTATTGCTTAAAATATTCTTGAATATACATACTGTGGATAAAATGATAGAGAAAATTTGGCAACAACCAGAAATTATTGCTTGGACAGATGTGCTGTTAGATAGCTATGAGAGACTATTAGAAAATCAACTTATTAAAAAAAATAAGAATGGAGCAGAACGAGCAAAAGAACTTTTTTTTGCTCCTTTTGTGGTAGTTTCTCACGGAAGGGAAAAAGATCCAATCCTCAATTACGGCAATCAAATAGCTCTTGACTTGTGGCAGATGAATTGGCAAGATTTTATTACCACTCCTTCTCGATTGACTGCAGAACCCATTAATCAAGAAGAACGACAAAAGATTCTCTCGAAGGTAACGCAGGATGGATTTATTGATAATTATCAGGGAGTAAGGATTTCCAGTACGGGAAGGCGTTTCGCCATTGAGAAAGCGATTATCTGGAATTTAGTGGATGGGGACAATCGCCCTTGCGGTCAAGCAGCTACTTTTTCTCATTGGTCTTTTTTGGCGGATTGAAAATCCAGGCTCAAAGCGGTTAAAATTCAATCCATGAACAAAAATGGTTGGTCCTTAGAAAAGCGAGATCCTCGAGTTATCGAAGCCTTAATGCCCATTTGGGAATGGTTTTACCGCTATTACTTTCGGGTGGAAACTGATGGCTGGCATCACATTCCCCAGAGCGGGAAATGTTTGCTGGTGGGTTCTCACAATGGGGGATTAGCAGCTCCAGACATGCACTTAATGATGTACGATTGGTTCCGCAAGTTCGGTACCGATCGCCTTGCCTACGGTTTGATGCACCCCATAATTTGGAAAGTTTATACTCCGTTGGCAGAGGTGGCCGAGAAAACTGGAGCAATCGTTGCTCATCCGAAAATGGCCATGGCGGCTTTCCGTCAAGGAGCCAGCGTCTTAGTATATCCTGGCGGGGCACAAGATACTTTTCGCCCTCACAGTCAGCGTGATCGCATTTATTTTGCTGGAAGGAAAGGCTTTATTAAGCTAGCATTAAGAGAAGAAGTGCCTATAATTCCCTTGATTTCTAGCGGCGCTCACGATACTTTGATTGTCTTGGCAGATTGCTATCCTATACTCAAGCAACTCAATGGATGGGGTATGCCTTGGTTATTTGACTCGGACCCCGATACATGGCCTATATATCTCGGTTTGCCCTGGGGTTTGACGTTGGGACCCTTTTTCAATATACCCTTCCCGGTGCAAATTCGTACTCGCGTTTGTCCTCCCATTATTTTTGAACGTTACGGAAGGAAAGCAGCAAGCGATCGCGATTATGTGGATTTGTGCTACGAACGGGTAGTTAGTGAAATGCAATCCCATTTAGATCTACTCGTTGCTGGTGATTAAGTTAGTGATTGTTATCTTATTACTTTGAATGACTTAGATAACATTTATTTCAATTTTTGGCGATCACACAAATCCATATTGAAATTTGGGCGTTGCTGAATCAAGATATGAAATAAGAATAAACCGCAGAGGCGCAGAGAACGCAGAGGAAAAAGATCTCACTAGTTTTTATTTATTCATGTCTCAATTATGCAACGCCAAAACAACAAACAACCAACAACAAACAACCAACAACAATGTCTCTCCCAATTGTAGCCGTTATCGGCAGACCCAACGTCGGCAAATCCACTATAGTCAACCGTATCTGCGGCGATCGCGCTAGTATCGTCCACGACGAACCGGGAATAACCCGCGATCGCATGTACCGTCCTGCCTTCTGGCAAGATAGAGAATTCCAGCTAGTAGACACGGGAGGTTTAGTTTTCGACGACGATACGGAATTTTTACCCCTCATTCGCCAACAAGCACTAGCGGCACTGAACGAATCTAGTGCTGCTATTTTAGTAGTAGATGGACAAATAGGACCAACCTCTGCAGACCAGGAAATAGCCCATTGGCTACGGCAAGAATCGGTCCCAATTATCCTCGCTGTGAATAAATGCGAGTCCTTAGAAGAAGGCATGATTCAAGCGGCACAATTTTGGGAATTAGGGTTGGGAGAACCCTACCCTGTATCTGGCATTCACGGTAGCGGAACTGGAGAGTTACTGGACCAACTAATTACCCACTTCCCTCCTACAGACGAAATCTCGGAAAAAGAAGAAATCAATGTGGCCATTATCGGTCGTCCCAACGTGGGTAAATCCAGTTTACTCAACGCTCTCACTGGGGAAAATCGTTCTATTGTTAGTCCTATCTCTGGTACTACTAGAGACGCGATCGATATGGTGGTATCTCGCCAAGAGAAAACCTATCGCCTCATCGATACAGCGGGTATTCGCCGCAAGAAAAACGTTAAATACGGTGCAGAATTTTTCAGCATTAATCGTGCCTTTAAAGCCATTCGTCGCTCTGATGTGGTCTTATTTGTCATCGACGTTCTCGACGGGATTACGGAACAAGATCTGAAACTAGCAGGAAGAATAATCGATGAAGGACGGGCCGCTATAGTTGTAGTCAATAAATGGGATGCGGTAGAAAAAGACTCCTACACCATCTACGAACAGAAAAAAATCCTCCAACATCGTATCTATTATATGGATTGGGCAGAAATGATTTTTGTCAGCGCCCTAACCGGTAAACGAGTGGACAAAATTCTCGATCTGGTAGATATAGCTGCTGCAGAACACCGTCGCCGAGTTAGTACTGCTGTCATCAACGAAGTAATAGCAGAAGCAGTTAGCTGGCACAGTCCTCCCACCAGTCGCCAAGGAAAACAGGGCAAAATTTACTACGGCACTCAAGTGAGCAGCCAACCACCAACTATTGCCCTCTTTGTAAACGATCCACAACGTTTCCACGAAAACTATCGCCGTTATATAGATCGTCAGTTCCGCCAACAACTAGGCTTTGCAGGAACTCCAATCCGCTTGCTCTGGCGAGGTAAAAAAGTTCGCGAGGTGGAAAAGAATAATCTCAATCGAGCTACGAAAGTTTAAAGAGAAAAGAAAAATTGAAAGTATAATTGCTAACTTATATCAATTGTGTTTTTTTGTTTATAGGACTTACCCAGAAACGGGTTTCTCAATAAAGAATCTTGATTTTATAAGCACTAGGTAAAATAATATGGATTTACTACGCAGTCTACCCCTGGGGCTTTATCTGGAAAAACCTGTAACCTGGCTCCATTATTTAGATTCAAGAGTTAAACTGGCTTGGTTGATGACCTTCCTCGCCGCTCCCTTGCTAGCAAACATCTATTGGCGTTTAGGGTTAGTATTACTCTTGTTTTTGCTGGTCATTTCTGCTACTATTCCCCTGCGAGTTTGGCGACAACAAATGGGCTGGCTATCTTTGTTTTGTCTTTTAGTCTTCATTATCACTTGCCTTGCTCCCGACGGACTAGCAGTCAACTATCAACCGCGACTGCCACCAAGCGAACTGGATATACCTCAACCCAGTTCTTACGAATATGTGTTATTTCAAAAAGGAATATTTACTATTACCAGGCATTCTTTAGATTTAGCACTGCGCATTTCAACCTTGCTCTTTACTCTGATTTACAGCAGTAACCTCTACTTATTAACCACTGCGCCAGAAGAGATTGCGACAGGTTTAGAATATGTAATGCAGCCGCTCAAGCAATTCAAATTACCCATTACGGAAATCATTCTCACTTTAACTCTTTCTTTGCGCTTTATTCCCTTGGTTTTGGAAGAAGTGCAAAATTTAACTCGTTCCGTGCGTACCAGGGCAATTAACTGGAAAAAACTAGGCATTCGCGGAAGCCTTCAAATCTGGTTATTGGTAGTTGAAAGACTACTAGAAAATCTGCTGACACGAGCAGAGCAAATTGCTGTGGCTATGACAGTACGGGGTTTTACCAGTCCTAATCAACATCGAGTTCAATGGCATCAACTGCAGTTGAGTTGGTTTGATTGGTTGGTGTTGGGTGGGTTGCCTTTCTTTTGGTGGCTGCGGCTGATGTTCGGAAGCATTTAGCTAGAACTAAAAATAAGCCTTTAATTATCTAGCTATTAGCTTTCAGCGCTAAAAATCAATTATCAATTTATATTTAGAATAATATTAAATTTTCTAAATCGCTCGGTACTAACTAGCTAAAAAAACGTTTATAAGCTTTAAGGTGGAAATGGATGACTAAAATTTAAAATGTAAACCCAATTACTAGATATAATAATTCAAGCCAAGACTACTGCTGGCAAGTCCAAAGTGAAAATAAAGGTCAAAAGAGAAAAGTCTTTTGTACAAGAGCTTGAAAACTGGTATTTTGCTGGTAACAAACTTTTGTAACACTGCACTGACTTGTTGGCAAAAACTACTTTAGATAGGTATTTAAGAGCGAATTATGACTACAGTGCTGATCGTAGACGACAGTCATGCACCAAGAGAAATGATTCTCGAAATTCTCCAAAGTTATGGCTTTAAAGTAGTTGAAGCTACTAATGGCGTGGAAGCGCAGGAAAAAATCAAGGCCAGTCCTCCCGATTTGGTTATTACCGATTTAATCATGCCGGAGATGAATGGCTACGAATTGTGTCGTTGGATAAGAGGAAATCCCGGCACTGAGGAACTGCCAATTTTAATCTGCTCTACTAAAGATCAAGAGTTTGACGAATACTGGGGCAAAAAACAAGGGGCAAATGACTATCTAAGTAAGCCTTTTCGGGCTCCAGATTTATTGGCTAAAGTAAACGGACTACTTTCTTGAAGCTATAAAAACATTACTTAGATAGCTAAATATACTACCTGTTACCAGTTTTTTTTCAGCGACTTGACCGGGTCGCCGAAGGGTCAAGCGGGTTAAAAATAGCAAAAATCTTTTTCTTGTTTTAATTAATCTACTAACTCAGCATTAAATTCATTAAAAGAGCGCCGTTTTAGTTCCACTGACTCAGAGCGGGGTAACAAATCAAATACTTTCCGGAAAGCATCATCAATCTCCTCAAACTTGACTTGTCCCTTGCCCTTAAATACCACTGTTCCATCTCCATCAATAATGATGGTTTGAGGGACTAAACCCTCGTAATAGTAACCAGGTTCTTGGGGACTGTAGCTGGATTTTGCAGGAATAGCATCTACACTCACAGGAATGAAACTAGCGGCGCGACCGTAATAAGCTTGGAGGTTGGAAATAACTAGGGCCAATTGCTTGCAGTCCTTGCTGTCATCTAAATACAAGAATAACAAAGCTGGCATTCCCTTGTTAAGTGAATCCGCTAGGCTTCTTCGAGGAGGTACGATAGAACCATTGCTGGCATAAAGGATAAAAATATTGCCGTCGTAGCGATCTTCATCAATTTCAGCTAATGCTGGCTGATTACCGAACAAAAGCAGGCTGGTGAACAAGGCGATCGCGCATAACAGGCAAAGTTTAATTAAAGCTTTCATCTATAGCAGTTGATAGTTGATAGTTGATAGTTGATAGTTTGACCACTATCAACTATCCAACCATCATATATCACACGCTACCATTTTCTAGTCGGTAGCTTTGACCAATAATTTCTCCAAGTGATCGCTCTTCACTTGAACCTTGCCATCCTCATCCACATCTACTACTGCAGTATCTCCTTCCGATACCCGACCGGAGAGGATTTCCTCTGCTAGTACATCCTCCAACAAGCGCATGATGGCCCTGCGCAAAGGTCGCGCTCCATAAGCAGGATTATAACCTTCTTCCGCCAAGCGCTGTTTGAATTTGTCGGTGACTTTTAAAGTGATTTCCTGTTCTGTTAAGCGACTAAACACTTCTTTGAGCAAGAGATCGGCAATTTCTTTTACTTCTTCCTTGGTCAACTGGCGGAAGACAATGATTTCATCGAGACGGTTGAGAAACTCGGGACGGAAGTAATTCTTCAGTTCCTCGTTTACCAGGTTGCGAATCCGATTGTACTGACTCTCGCTTTCGTCTTCGCTAAACTCAAATCCCAAAGTATTTGCGCCTGTTTCAATCACCTTGGAGCCGATATTGGAGGTCATAATCAGCAGGGTGTTTTTAAAGTCTACTGTCCGACCTTTAGCATCAGTGAGCCTTCCATCTTCTAAGATTTGCAGCAGCATGTTGAAGATGTCTGGATGGGCTTTTTCGATTTCGTCAAACAGAACTACGGTATAAGGACGACGGCGCACTGCTTCTGTTAGTTGACCCCCTTCGCTATAACCTACATATCCAGGAGGGGAACCAATGAGCTTGGAAACGGTATGGCGCTCCATATATTCGGACATATCCAAGCGAATCATTGCGTCTTCGGACCCGAAGAAATAAGCGGCTAAAGCTTTGGTTAATTCTGTCTTACCTACCCCCGTAGGACCAGAGAAGACAAAGCTAGCAATAGGGCGATTGGGGTTTTTCAGTCCAACCCTAGCGCGGCGAATAGCTCTGGAAACTGCTTTAACTCCCTCTTCTTGACCGATCAGGCGCTGATGAAGGGTATCTTCCATGTGCAAAAGTTTCTCAGACTCCGATTCAGTTAGTTTATTAACCGGCACGCCAGTCCATAGAGCTACGATGTGAGCGATTTCCTCGGAGTCTACAAAAGAACTGGCATCGTCACTGTCTTCTTTTTTCTTCCCAGAAGCGATCGCTCGGATTTCTTCTTTGATTTCTATTTCGCGATCGCGCAGTTCTCCTGCTTTCTCGAAGTCTTGACTTCTCACTGCGTCGTCTTTTTGTTTCAGTACCTGACGCAGTTCTTTATCTAACTCCTTCGCTGCTGGAGGTAATTGGGAGTTAATCAGGCGCACCCGCGAACCTGCTTCGTCGATTAAGTCAATGGCTTTGTCCGGGAGATAGCGATCGCTGATGTAACGATCTGATAGTTTGGCTGCTGCTTCCAGCGCCTCATCCTTGATTTTCAATTTATGATGTTGCTCGTAGCGTTCTCGCAACCCATAAAGTATTTCTACAGTCTCTTCTACACTCGGTTCTCCTACCAGAACTGATTGGAAGCGCCGTTCCAAGGCTGCATCTCGTTCGATGTGCTTGCGGTATTCATCCAGGGTGGTAGCGCCGATGCACTGCAGTTCTCCTCGGGCTAAGGCTGGCTTGAGAATATTGGCTGCATCGATGGCCCCTTCTGCCGCCCCTGCACCTATTAAGGTATGGACTTCGTCAATTACCAAAATAACATTACCTGCTTGACGAATTTCATCCATTACTTTTTTTAGGCGCTCTTCAAATTCGCCGCGATATTTGGTTCCAGCTACCAAGAGACCAATATCGAGAGTCACGACCCGCTTTCCTTCTAAGATATCAGGCACATCTTCATTGGCAATGCGTTGGGCCAGACCTTCCGCGATCGCCGTTTTGCCCACTCCCGGTTCCCCAATCAGCACTGGGTTGTTTTTTGTCCGCCGACCGAGGATTTGGATTACTCGTTCGATTTCTTTAATCCTGCCTACCACCGGATCGAGTTTTCCTTCCTTAGCCAAATTAGTGAGGTTGGAGCCAAATTCGTCCAGAGTGGGGGTTTTCGTGCGGCGATCAGATCCTCCACCTGGAACTACGTCTGCAGTTTCGCCCAGCATGCGGATTACCTGGGTTCTTACCTTGGTCAAGTCTACACCGAGATTTTCCAGTACCCTCGCTGCCACACCTTCTCCTTCTCTAATCAAACCCAGGAGCAGGTGTTCCGTACCGATATAATTATGTCCTAGTTGCCGGGCTTCTTCTAAGGATAGTTCTAAGACCCGCTTCGCTCTGGGAGTGAATGGTATTTCCACTGCCACGAAACCGGAACCGCGACCGATAATTTTTTCTACTTCGATCCTGGCATCTTTGAGGTTGACTCCCATGGATTTTAGGACTTTAGCCGCTACTCCAGTTCCTTCGCCGATGAGACCGAGAAGTATTTGCTCTGTACCTACAAAGTTGTGTCCCAGTCGTCTTGCTTCTTCCTGGGCCAGCATTATCACTTTGATTGCTTTTTCTGTAAATCGTTCAAACATACCCTTTTTTATCACCCTACGCCGCTTTAATCTTGATTCTAGCATAGGTTAATTTGCTCTTTTCGGTTTGGCAGGCGGTAGTTTTCCGAATCTTTTTTCTAGTTTTCCCCTGGATCTGGAATAATAAACCGTCCCAGACACAGATAGCAAAAGAGAGGGCTACTGATGATTGTAATTCATATCTCAATTATACAAAGCTATTTATTGAGAGCAATATCAAGCTGTTTAATGATATAATTTTGACTTGTTAGCTTAGAATAGATTTGCTGTTGCCAAGCCCTCGAATCTTGTTTGAATTGAGGTAGGTGCAGACCGCCTCGCCAAAGAATGAGTGCGTCCTCCCCATTTTGGTAATATTTTTTGCGCCTTCCAGCTATTTTAAAGCCAAATTTCTCGTAAAGAGATAGAGCAACTTGATTGGATGCTCGCACTTCTAGGGTTACTCTTTCTAGAGAACGACTAACTGCATCTTGTAGCAAGGAATAAAGTAGTAATTGTCCCATTCCTCTTCCTTGATAGTGGGGTTTAATGGCTAAAATGGTGATGTGGGCTTCCTCTAGTATTGCCCACAAGCAGCCGAAACCGAGAATTTTCTCTTCTGGGTCAGATGCTCTAATTAGGGAAAGTACTAGTAAAGTACTGTTGGGACTGGCTATTTCTCTTTGATAACCATCTAAAGTCCAAAGACCGCCAAGACATTCTCGATCTATTTCCAGAACTGAGGATAGTTGTTCTGGTGCTAAAGGTTTTAGTTGTAATTTGCGATCAGTCACTCCCTGGGGATGAAGCCATTTATAGCAGTTGACAGTTGATAGTGGACAGTTGATAGTTATACAGCAACCTGCGGTTGCTCTGTTGATTATGTCTTCTTTTTTAACACAAAAGTATTGACCCTCCCCGTCTTTGAGTTTTGCTGTGGGAACTTGAACAAACTTTTGATTGTTTGTTGCTATGTCTAAATATTGGGTATTGAAATGTATAGCGCTTCGCGCTGGGGTCGTCATATGATACCTTTTGTATACAAAAGTACTGCATTGGCTGCATCACCTTTGTACAAAGCGAAAGGGGCATTTTTCTGCTCAACCTCTTAATTGTTCATTGTTAATTGTTCATTGGGTATTGAAATGTAGTATTTAATTGTAGACTAAAAGGGAAATATTTGCAATCAAAAAAAATCTCTCAAAAAAACTATGATATCAACCCCTGTAAAATTAGAATCTGCATGCGGTTATTTGCCGCAAACAAATTGGGGAAACTCTCCCAATCAAGAATTACTGCCTTTAACTGCTAAAGTCAACAGTAAGGACTGTCTGGAAATTGGCGGTTGCGATCTGACAACTTTGGTAGAAAGGTTCGGTTCCCCTCTTTATATCTTAGATGAAGTCACTCTGAGAACTTCTTGCCGTCAGTATCAGGAAGCCTTAGCTCGTTATTATCCCGGTGAGGCTTTACCTATTTACGCTTCTAAAGCTTGGAGTTGTATGGCGATTTGTAATATTGTCGCTAGTGAAGGTTTTGGCGTGGATGTGGTTTCTGGTGGGGAACTCCTAACTACCATGGAAGCAGGGGTTAGTGGGGATTTAATCTATTGTCACGGCAATAATAAATCAGCAGCAGAATTGGAGCTGGCTATTACCAATGGCTGTAGAATTATTGCCGATAATTGGCTGGAGTTAGAAATGCTGGCGGATCTTGCTCCTAAATTATCTACAAAGCCAGTTCCAGTAATGTTACGGTTGACTCCGGGAATTGAATGTCACACCCACGAGTATATCAGAACGGGACATCTGGACAGTAAGTTTGGTTTCGACCCAGATAAGATAGAGGAGGTTTTTGCTTTCGTTCGGGAACAGTCTAGTCTGGACTGTTTTGGCTTGCACGCCCATATCGGTTCCCAAATTTTTGAACGGCAACCTCATCAAGATTTGGCGGGAGTGATGGTGGAATGGCTTAAACGGGCAGGGGATTGCGGCTTAAATATGAGAGAGTTAAATTTAGGGGGCGGTTTGGGTATTCGCTACGAGTCTAACGACGACCCTCCCAGTATTGATGAGTGGGTGAAAACTGTCTCTGAGGCTACTGTTGCTGCTTGCGAGAAGTGTGGGGTTCCTTTGCCAAAATTAATTGTAGAACCGGGGCGATCGCTTGTAGGTTCTGCCTGCGTTACGGCTTATACTGTGGGTAGTAGAAAGGAGGTTCCTGGAATTCGCACTTACATCTCTGTAGATGGAGGCATGTCGGATAATCCTCGTCCTATTACTTATCAGTCTGTCTATAAAGCAGTCATAGCCAATCCCATGTCCAAACCACTAGTGGAAAAGGTTACAGTGGCTGGAAAACACTGCGAATCTGGGGATATTGTGATTAAAGATGCTTTGCTGCCCGTCACGAAACCTGGGGATATTCTGGTGGTTATGGCCACAGGGGCTTATAATTATAGCATGGCTTCTAATTACAACCGCATACCTAGACCCGCAGCTATTTTGGTTAATGAGGGAGAAGCTAATGTAATTAGCCAGCGGGAAACTTATCAGGACTTGATCCGGCAAGATTGTTTGCCAACAAGACTGATTCATTGACAATTGATAATTGATAATTGATAATTGATTTTCTCTTAACAGAGAATATAAGCAATGCCGTCGGGTTCTGCTGCTGACTATAGCTGGATTCAATATTTGCTTTACTGCATCGATATCGGATTGGTTCTAGCTCTCACATATTGGGTTATTGTCATTATTGGGGAGCGTCGTACCCTTTGGATGGTGCGAGGCTTTATAGTGTTAATGTTAGCAGCAGGACTGAGCAATCAATTAGGACTGACATTTCTCAGTTTTGTCTTGGAAAAATTAGTTTTGGGTTCCGCTGTATCCATGGCGGTGATGTATCAATCCCAGTTTCGCCGCTTTCTGGAACAGTTGGGACGGGGAGAAATAAGTCAGTTATTTATTAGTTCCGGAGGCTCCGTTACAAGGTCAGACAGTAAGATAGATGTTATTGTTGCGGCGGTGAAGGAATTGTCTCAAAATCGTACTGGGGCTTTAATTGTGATGGAAACCATTCAGACCATGGATGAGGGAATGTTTTCCGTACCTGGGGTAACTCTTAATGGAGAAATTTCTAAGGAATTGCTGCAAACTATTTTTCAAACTTCAACTTTATTGCACGATGGGGCAGTTTTTATTAGAGGCGATCGCATAGCTTCGGCTGGAGTAATTTTGCCTCTTTCTCAACGCAGTGCTTCCCGACAGTTGGGAACCCGTCATCGAGCCGCTATGGGTATTACGGAGCGAGCCAGCGATTGTGTTTGTATTGTGGTTTCCGAAGAAACCGGTTCTATTTCTCTGGCGAGACGAGGTCATCTGGATCGACCTTTAACTAGCAGCAAACTGAAGGAGTTACTTGAGGAAATCGAAATCATGTCTCCACCTACTACAGTGGAGCAAGTTACTCCTAATTTAGGTCGTATAAGCCGTAAAATTGGTTCTCAAGGACGAATCCTGCTGAAGCACTTTTTTCCTCGTCCCTCGTCCCGTGCTAAGAAAAAATAAAGCATTTGGTTGTTAGTTATTGGTTATTTGTTGTTGGTTATTTGTTGTTGGTTATTTGTTGTTGGTTGTTTGTTGTTGGTTATTTGTTGTTTGTTTTGAGTTACTTAATCGCCAAGAAATTGAACTAAAGGTTTGAATTGAGGTACTAATTCTTGGCGACTGAGGACTAAACTGGGAAAGGGACGAGTAGCGTAGTTTTTACCTTTTTCTAAGGGAAAAATTGGTTTTGATTCTAAGGAAATAAATGCTCCTCCTGCAGCTTGAACAATAGCCCAAACTGCTGCTATATCCCAAATTTTTGGGGTTGCTTCAACTCCTCCAATAGCTGCACCACAAGCTACTAATAAGGTGTTATAAGTAGCAACGCCTATGGCTCTTATTTTACAGGGAAAGGGCTTGCCCTGAGGGTCGTCGAAGGGTTGTTTAAAAATAGCAGTGCTGCGGGCGCAGATATTAAATAAATGAGAGTTGGTGGGATTGTCGGCACTGGTATGAATGGGGCTATGATTTAAATAAGCCCCGGTAGGTCCTGTTAGTCCCGAGTCTCCGTACCAATAGCCGTAAAATGATTGGTTTAGTTGGGGTAAGTGGACCAATCCAAAGATGGGAGTACCGCCATATAGTAAGCCTAGAGAAATACCCCAGATGGGAACTCCTCGAGTAAAGTTGGTGGTTCCATCTATGGGGTCTACCACCCAGCACCAGTCTTTGTCTGGTAGTACTTGTTGTGTTTCTTCGCTGAGGACTCCATGGTGAGGGAAAGTGGTGGCGATCGCGTTGATTATCTCTCTATCTGCCCATTGATCCGCTTGAGTGACGAGGGAACCGTCTTCTTTGCGAGTTGCTTGTAATTTGCCAAAGTCTTTAATTAATTGCTTGCCTACTGTTTCTGTGGTGGTTAGGGAAAATTGCAATACTGAGTTCCAAAAATCTTCCATGACTAATACTAAAGTCTATAGCAGTTGATAGTTGATAGTGGACAGTTGATAGTTATACAGCAACCTGTATAAATGCTGGAACTCAATACTTTACACGTTCATAGGCCGGTATCATTGGTACATATTGACCAAGGAACCCTATATATTCCTAAGA
>JH611027.1 GCA_000252485.1 Prochloron didemni P4-Papua_New_Guinea
TTCCTAAGAAGGTGCAATACTAAGTTTAGTTAATTCCACTTCGTAAACTAGGGTTGAACCAGCTGCGATCGCTTCATTGGGGAACAAACGAGGTTTATCGCCGAAACCCAACTCTGGTGGCAAAATCAATTTACGTTTTCCTCCCTGACGCATTGTACTAATCCCTTCTACCAATCCCGGGGGAATCAGATCTCGAGGAAGATTCTTTTGACCGAAAATAAAGGCTAAAGCTTTTTGCCCTCCATCGCGGCTAGAAACAATTTTAGCGCCATCAGCTAAAGTTAGAGTATAGTTCACCAAACATAAATCTCCTTCATGGGGGCGTTCCCCCGCACCCAGTTTAATATCGATAAAGTGCAAACCGCTGGCAGTGACTATTTCTTGGCGCTCGCTTTCTGGGATATCTCCTGTTCTCTTGTTTTTGCCTTCTCCTCGAGCATATTCCCAGCGGGTTTTAATTTGTTCCCCCAGGGTTCCCACTGCCAGGATCAGAATCCAAATAATGGCCCAGATAAAATTGCGCCGTCCTAAAGCTTCCGAGAAGGTTCCCGTGGTTTTCTGGGACTGGCGTAGTTTTTCTTTCATAGCGGTGGTGGATGTTGTTTCTCCAGACTCAGTTTTCTGGGTTAGTTCCACATCCGATGTTGCTTCCGATTGAGGGTTGGGGGTTGATTCAGGGTTGGGAGATTCTGACATGGTCTTGGTTTCCGAGCTATAGCAATGAGCAATGAACAACGAACAATGAACAATTAAAAGGTTGACAAGAGAAATGCTATATATACTGGACCTTTTAGTGTTTATATGAAATCTAAAAATGTTTGCTACAGATACAATAGCAATTGTAGGTTGGGTTTCGCTATCGCTCAACCCAACACAACAACTCTTGCTGTTGGGTTTCGTGACCTCAACCCAACCTACGATGTAAACTGTGGTATGTAACGACACCAGCGCGAAGCGCTATATTTCTTAGATGCTAAGGGAATAACATTTTAAATTTCCGATAAAGAACGAGATCAGGACTTACGCAGAAACCGGGTTTCTCTGCCGAAAAATCTTGATTTGAGCCGTTCGATCCAGGTCAGAAACCCGGTTTCTAAAGTTATTTGTGTAAGTCCTAGAGATAACGGAGTAATAAAAATATCATTTTTGAGGCGATGGTCAATTTCTGAAGGGGAAGCAACTTCGAGAAATAGTTCCACTGCTTCAATCAAATTAGCTTTTGCTTGTTCTATGGTATCTCCTTGACTAGCAATGTCTAATTCTGGACAAAGAGATACGTATCCATTGTCTTCTCCTTCGATAATTGCTGTGAATCGGTGTTTTTGTTTCATGGCTATTGCTTGTTTTCTAATTATACTAACATCGATAGAGGTATAATTATATTACTTGGATTTGACTGACAAATTGGCAAAACCAAGACGATGCGATACAATCACAGCCGAATATTTCCACCTTAAAAATATGACTCGTCTAAACTTCAACCTGTCCGATGCTCTTCCAACTCTACCTAAAAGTGGAATGCCAGTGACGATAATTACTGGTTTCTTGGGTAGTGGTAAAACTACCTTACTCAATCAAATTCTACAGAACAAAGATGATCTGAAAGTAGCGGTATTAGTCAATGAATTTGGTGATATTAATATTGACGAGCAACTACTGATTTCAGTAGAGACAGATATGGTAGAACTGGATAATGGTTGTATCTGTTGTACCATTAATGACAGTTTAGTGGATGCAGTTTATCGAGTTTTAGAACGAGAAGTAGATTATTTGGTAATTGAAACCACAGGACTAGCAGATCCTTTGCCAATCATTCTTACTTTTTTAGGAAGAGAATTAAAATTTTTAACTAGTCTTGATGCGGTGATTACAGTTGTAGATGCATCAGCTTTTGATGCCAAACATTATGATAGTGATGCTGCCTTAAGCCAAATTAGATATGGCGATCTGGTTATTTTAAATAAGATTGATTTAGCAACTAAAGAAAAAATTACCGAATTAAAAGCATTTCTTGAATGTCTTAAACCAGGATTTAGAATTTTAGAGAGCGAACATGGCAAAGTACCTTTACCTTTGATTTTAGATATTGGTTTAACTCAAGCAGATAACTATCGAGGTAAAATTTCTGAGTTTCGACGTAACAAATCCGCTTTTAATAGTCATTTAGACAAAGATGGTTTGGATTTTGTTTCCTTTCAAAGTGACCGCCCGTTTAAAATGGAGAAATTTGAACATTTTTTAACTCAACAATTATCAAACAATATATTTCGTGCCAAGGGAATATTATGGTTTCAAGAAAATCCTGCCCGATATATTTTTCAACTGAGTGGACCTCGCTATGATTTACAAACAGATGATTGGACGAGTCAACCAAAAAATGAACTTGTATTCATCGGGCGTAATTTGGATAAGTCTTTAATTAAACAACAGCTTGATGATTGTTTAGTAGAGTTTAGAGATGGCCGATAATGCCTTGGGAGTGGTTTAGGGGTAAAACGGGGATATGTGTAAAATTGAACGGGATGTAAAGTTTTATAACGAACCTCCTCCGCCAAATCGCTTGATATGAGGAGTCAAATAAGGACTTTGAAAAGCCACATCCTCTCGTGCCAATAAATACTATGGCAGTAAAAAAGGATTTGGTAATTAAAAAGCAAAAAGTATCTCCACTATCCTACAGCGATCGCTTTATCATCTCTAAGTCTCGGTCAATCTCGGAATCAATTGAGCCAAATTACAAGGACGATGGCGAGAATCGAGTTGGTCTTCAACAATACTCCATCCTGTTTGACAAGCACCGCTAGAACCAGGTAGACAAAAGATATAAGTACCATTAGCTACCCCTGCCAGAGTCCGAGACTGAATGGTAGAGGCTAGCCTCCGTTGACGAAAAGCTATACTTAGTTGCCATTTTATGCGACTTTGTGGTATAGTGAAAAGATGACGTTGATACCACTTAGAAAAGCGATCAGACTCACAGGTCTCTGTGCAAAGACGCTAAGGAAATACGCCGATGATGGAACCATCAAAAGTACTAGAACCCCAGGAGGCATGAGGCTATTCGATGAAGAAGACTTGTGCCAGTTCGGGTCAGAAACACCAGAGCCAGACCAATCTTGTACTTTGAGACTGCTCAAATGTCAAAAAGAGGGAGTAGAAAAATCAGGTCAAAGACAGTCCGCAATATGTTGAACTTCGCTCACTATCGGTTTAAGGAATTCTTAAAGCACAAAGCCAAAGAAACGGGAAAGATAGTTGTAGATGTTTGTGAAGCTTATACAAGCAAAACTGTTAGCTGGACAGGTGAGCTAGTTAATATTGGCGGGAGCAAGAAAATTAAATCAAAAGTTGATGGTCGGACCATGGACCGAGACATCAACGGCGCTCGTGGGATATTCTTGCGGGCTTTGGGAGA
>JH611028.1 GCA_000252485.1 Prochloron didemni P4-Papua_New_Guinea
ACCCCAAACATCCGCCCAAGAAAATTAATGCAACCAATAATAGTTTCATAGGTTGACCCTCATTCAAATGGTCAGTGCCAACTACCACCATCTAATAGCCTAACACAAGATAACTAAATATTACAATAAGTGGTTATTGGCAAGCTTCTAATTCAACGCCCAACTGAGACACCCCTTGTTTAGCTTGAAGGAATTAACAAGTCAAGCTAATGATTGTTAAAATAAATTACAATCTCTAATGTGGTAATGTTTTCTCAGACTTGCCATGGGTAACTGAATAATTCGCCTGAGGGAAGATTTACTCACACTCGCTATGGGTAACTGAACAACTCGTCCTTTTCCACTGAGGATGAGGTTACCTGAGGAGATCACCCCATTGGTTCTGATGGGAAGCTGATAGCCCCATTGCCACCGGATTTCTGACTCCACTACCATTTCGTCCTTGTCAATTCGAATGAGTAGATGTTCTGGCTCCGGTGAAGTAGTTTGCATTCCCATCTTCTGCCCATAAGAAATCAAGACATAGGATCCACTTGCGTCCAGAGGACCA
>JH611029.1 GCA_000252485.1 Prochloron didemni P4-Papua_New_Guinea
AAAGAAATTGCGATTTTGGGCATTTTTATTGACAAATACTAATTCTGTCCCATCTCCATCTACCAATAAAGCTGATTCCTCTTCATTCACAAAGATTTCTTGCAGTCCTGCCAAGTTCCAACCACTGCCAAAAGGACTATTACTAGAGTTGACTATGGCAACAGATTTCGATGTGGTTTCCCTGTCACTGTTATCAAATTTGCCTTCGATTGAAAGTTAGAATCCCCCCGTCTATTGTGGCTGAGTATAAGCCTGTTTTTAAATCACTGACATCCAATCCTACTACTGCTTTGGCTACATATTCATCCCCTAGACCATTATCCGGCTGTAACTGGAAAATGGTATCTCCTTCGGTTAATTTGTACTGCTTATCATCAACCCCCTGGGATTTAATTGCAATTTCTTCCCCTTTCAGATTTATTCTTTCTACTACTACGTTAGTGACTAGATAACGGTCCTTGAGATTATCCGATTCTGTGGAATGTTCTACCTCCAATAAA
>JH611030.1 GCA_000252485.1 Prochloron didemni P4-Papua_New_Guinea
ACGGGTGCAGGCACATCAAAGTTAGTGGCCCCCTCGGCCTGGACTGAAATCACTATCTTGGGATTGAGATGAGAGGGCAGGGGAGCTGGTAACCGCCCCGGATTCACGGGAATAACGATAGCCCTTTTGGCCACATTCCCTGCTTCGTCTTGAGCGGAACCAGCCGGGAAGGTCACCTGCAACAAATCCCAGGTACTTTTATCTATTTCCGGGAACAACTGCTGCAACTGCTTAATTCCAGCTGCTCCAAGTCCTACCTGGACATCTTCTGTGGGGGACAACTGCTGAGTATCCGTCTCTGCCATAGGTGGGAGGAAGATATCAAACTCCTCCCCATGATGATTCAGTCGAATTTCCCGACCTGGCACCGTATGGAGGAGCTTTCCTACTGTGGGATAACCAAATCCTTCTGGAGCATTGGTTGCTGTGGTACCATCGATATGTACGGCAACCACAGGGGCAGGTAGATTCACTAAACGAAAGTAACCATTTTCATCGGTCACTGCCACTGCCTCTGGCAGGGCATCTACCCTAATTGTCGCCCC
>JH611031.1 GCA_000252485.1 Prochloron didemni P4-Papua_New_Guinea
AAGGATTGTGTTGAAACTTGGGAAAGAAACCCGGTTTCTCAATCTAGGGAATAATCTCAATCTATACTACGATGCAATAAACTATTTGTAGCAAAAGTTTTCCTATTTCATATTAGGAAAAATTATCGCTAAGTTTATCCAGTTTGGAAGAAAAAGAGGTAGAGCGTAATGACAGTAAAAGAATTTAGAGATACAACACCTGACTATAGATTTAAGCCGAAAAAAAGGAAATCTATACTAGAATTAGACTCTATTTCCTTGAGCGCATTGATTCTTAGTTGTTTGCTAATGGCAGGTATTAATGTACTTTATCTACGTAGTAGAAAAGAAACTAATCAACTAAAAAATGAAATTGAGTTAGTCAAAAATGAAATTAATTTACTAAAGAATGAAATCAATTTGCTGAAGCTTGAAAAACAAAAATTAGAAGATGGCAATAGAAATCGTCAAGTAGTTTGTGTCTCTGGGAACTATGATGCTTGTTAATGATTTACAGTACCAAACTACCAAAGAACGTTTAGAAGGTTTTAAACGGGCGTTGGCCATATTAAGAGACCCAGATAATGAGTTGAAGAAAAAAAAGCCGTTTATGTGGCAACTCAATATAGATGCTCTATTGAGTATGATAGATGACTTTAGGGAACAAATGGGAGAGTATGAGGAGTTAATCAATAGGGATGAAAGGGAGCCTATTGTTTTTGAAATCGGTTCTATAGAGGAGTTGCCTCGCATTTTGATTAAAGCGAGGATTGCGGCTAAAATTAGTCAGAAAGAACTTGCTGATAGACTGGAGATTTCAGAGCAACAACTTAAGCGATATGAGAATTGCGAGTATCAAGAAGCACCTACGACCCAATTGCTAGAAGTTAGTCGTATTTTGGGAGTTAAAGTGCAGCAGAAAGCTATTCTGGCAGTAGCAGCATGATGGAAAATATGCTGGAGTTTTAGGTAGCAATAATAAGCTATTATATAGCGTTTCTTGGATTCATGAGGTACACCTATACACCTGTCTCCTGCCTCAAAACCTAAAACTCTGTACCTCAATTCCCCTCCCTGGAGGGGTTAGGTTTCCCCTCCCTGGAGGGGTTAGGTTTCCCCGACCGGGAGGCACCCACCCCTTTCCCCGACCGGGAGGCACCCACCCCTTTCCCCTCCTGGGAGGCACCCACCCCTTTCCCCTCCTGGGAGGGGTTAGGGGTGGGTCACTGTTCCCTAAAATCCCTTTCCCCTCCTGGGAGGGGTTAGGGGTGGGTAATTGTGTACTTCATAGCTATGAGAATTGCTATAAATCAAAAAAACAAACAACAAACAACCAACAACCAACAACAAATGAAAGAGATATCACCAAAGTTTCGAGCCAGGATCGAGGAAGCTAAACAGCAAGGACTGAAGCAATTAGATTTAAGCAATTATTACTACACAGATGATAAGTTAAAGGAAATACCCCCAGAAGTCTTTGAGTTAGAACAGCTAGAATCATTAAATTTAAGTGGGAATGATATTGCTACAATCCCTCAAGATATAACTAGATTGGAAAATCTCCAATCTCTAGATTTATGGAAAAATAAATTGAGCGAATTTCCTCGTGTACTGGGTAAGTTGCCAAATTTGGTGGTTCTCAGATTAAAGTTGAGTTCATTAAAATCTTTGCCAGGGTGGCTATTTCAAATCAAAGATTTAAGTCTTGATTTGAGTGGAAAAAAAAGAACAACCCTGCCAAAGTCTGTCACTAAACTGTCTAACTTGACTGAGCTAGATTTGAGTTTTAATCAAATAACCAACCTACCAGAGTCTATCGGTAAACTCTCCAACTTGACTGTACTATATTTGTCAGCAAACGAAATAACAAAACTGCCGGAGTCTATCGGTAAACTCTCTAACTTGACTGAGCTAGATTTGAGTCGGAATCAAATAACCAACCTACCAGAGTCTATCGGTCAACTCTCTAACTTGAGGAAGCTAGATTTGAGTTGTAATCAAATAACCAAACTACCAGAGTCTATCGGTAAACTCTCTAACTTGACCGAGCTATATTGGAGTTTGAATCAAATAACGAACCTGCCGGAGTCTATCGGTCAACTCTCCAACTTGACTGAGCTATATTTGTGGGAAAATAAAATAAAAAACCTGCCGGAGTCTATCGGTCAACTCTCTAACTTGAGGAAGCTAGATTTGAGGGGAAATCAAATAACGAACCTGCCAGAGTCTATCGGTAAACTCTCTAACTTGACTGGGCTAGATTTGAGTTTTAATCAAATAACGAACCTGCCGAAGTCTATCGGTCAACTCTCTAACTTGACTGAGCTAGATTTGAGTTGGAATCAAATAACAAACCTGCCAGAGTCTATCGGTAAACTCTCTAACTTGACTGAGCTAGATTTGAGTGAAAATCAAATAACAAATCTGCCGGAGTCTATCGCTACACTTTCTAACTTAAGGAACCTATATTTGGGGGGTAATCCAATAACAAACCTGCCAGAATTTATCGGTAAACTCTCTAACTTGACTAAGCTAGATTCGAGTAATAATCAAATAACAAATCTGCCGGAGTCTATCACTACACTCTCTAACTTAAGAAACCTAGATTTGGGTGAAAACCAAATAAGAAACCTGCCAGAGTCTATCGCTAAACTCTCTAACTTGACTAAGCTAGATTTGAGTAGGAATCAAATAACAAATCTGCCAGAGTCTATCGGTCAACTCTCTAACTTGACTGACCTAAATTTGAGTGGCAATCAAATAACAAACCTGCCAGAGTCTATCGCTAAACTCTCTAACTTGACTGACCTAAATTTGAGTGGCAATCAAATAACAAACCTGCCAGAGTCTATCGCTAAACTCTCTAACTTGACTGACCTAAATTTGAGCGAAAATCAAATAACAAATTTGCCGGAGTCTATCACTAAACTCTCTAACTTAACGGACCTAGATTTGAGTGGAAATCAAATAACAAACCTGCCGGAGTCTATCACTAAACTCTCTAACTTAACGGACCTAGATTTGAGTGGAAATCAAATAACAAACCTGCCGGAGTCTATCACTAAACTCTCTAACTTAACGTACCTGTATTTAATTTTGAATCAAATAAAAAACCTGCCAAAGTCTATCACTAAACTCTCTAACTTAACGTACCTAGATTTGACTGAAAATAAAATAACCAACCTGCCGGAGTCTATCGCTAATCTCTCTAACTTAACGAACCTATATTTGTGGGGAAATAAAATAACCAACCTGCCGGAGTCTATCGCCAATCTCTCTAACTTAACGAACCTAGATTTGAGAGGAAACCCCCTAGTAACTCCACCCCTAGAAATTGCTGAAAAAGGAATAGAAGCCATTAGAGATTACTTCCAGCAACTGAAACTAGACTCAGATTATCTCTACGAAGCCAAACTGCTGATAGTAGGAGAAGCAGGAGCGGGAAAAACAACTTTAGCCCAGAAAATCCAAAACCCAGATTACGAACTACAAGAAGAAGATTCAACCCGAGGAATAGATATAATTCCCTGGTATTTCCCCTACAACAACCAACGAGATTTCCGGATGAATATCTGGGACTTTGGGGGACAAGAAATCTACCACGCCACCCATCAATTTTTCTTGACCAAACGCTCCCTCTATACTTTAGTAGTAGATACCAGAAAAGAAGATACGGATTTCTATTATTGGCTGAATATTGTGGAACTTCTCAGCGATAACAGTCCCTTATTGATTATCAAGAACGAAAAACAAGATAGAGAAAGAGAAATTAACGAACGAGGTTTGCGGGGACAGTTCACTAACCTAGAGAAAACTTTAGCCACCAATCTCAAAACTAACCGAGGTTTGGCTGACATTCTCACTCAAGTTAAACATTATATTCGCAATTTACCTCACGTAGGGGATAATTTACCTAAGACTTGGAAGCAAGTTCGAGAAGTATTAGAACAAGAAGGTCGAAATTACATTAGTTTGGAAGAGTATTTACAAATCTGCCAAGCCAACGGCATTAGAGAACGAAAGTACAAATTACAACTGAGCGGTTATTTACACGATTTAGGAGTTTGTCTCCATTTCCAGGATGACCCGTTATTAAACAAAACTGTAATTCTCAAACCAGAATGGGGAACTGCAGCAGTTTATAAAGTCTTGGATAACGATAAAGTTCGCAATAACTTGGGAAAATTCACTCTTAGTGATTTAGAAAACATTTGGCGGGAGAAACAATATGAAAATGCCAGAGATGAACTGCTACAATTGATGATAAAGTTTAAACTATGTTATAAGATTCCTAATAGAAAGGAAACTTACATTGCTCCTCAACTGCTCTCAGAAAATGAGCCAGACTATAATTGGGAGGAAACTAACAATCTCATTCTCCGCTATACCTACGAGTTCATGCCCAAAGGGATTATAACTCAGTTTATTGTGGCGATGCACAAGCATATTTGGCAGCAGGAATATGTTTGGAAAAGCGGGGTGATTCTGGAAAAAGACCAAACCAAAGCAGAGGTAATTGAATATTACGGCAAGCGGGAGATTAAAATTAGAGTTGTAGGGAAACACAAGCGAGATTTATTGATTGCGGTTACTCACGAACTCGATAAAATTCACGATTCTTATCAACGATTGAAGTATAATAAGTTGATACCCTGTAATTGTCAGGAATGTAAACTAAGTCAAGAACCTCATTTTTATCGTTTTGAGATTTTACACAACTTTGAAGCCAAAGGAGAAAATGAGATTCAATGTCAGCAAAGTTGTAAGATGGTTAACGTTCGCAGTTTAATCCAAAATGCTCTTGACGAAAAACAATTAGAAAACTATAATAAGAAGAAGTTTGAATTAGAAAAACGAGGAAATATCGTCAAGGTGTATATGGAACCAAATAAAGAAATTAATATTGACCATATTGATGGAGACTTCAAACCTATTGGCGCTCCCATCTTGGCTGATAATGCCAACATCAGCGGTACTGTAGCGGAAACTATCCACCAATCCCCTAATACTGAATCGAAAGATATAGAGGAATTATTGAATCGATTAAAGGAAGCAATTAACTCTTCTCCAGACCTAGATAACAACCTCCAAGCTACAGCATTAAACCAGGTAGAAGCATTGACCAGTGCAGCGAGTAATCCTCAAAATGAAGAGACAAAACAAAAAGCACAATTAGCAACTATAATGCTGCAAGGAATAATTGCTAATTTACCTCCTGCTGCAGCTTTTGCAACTCTTGTGAAAGAAGTAATTCCTCTGATTAAGAATTGTTTGGGAATAGGATAACTTAGAAACGAAACCCAACACAACTTGGTGCTGTTGGGTTTCGCTATCGGGAGACCCAACCTACAATTGCTTCTGGAGATTGGACACCGATGGATTAGTTTGTGGAGATGTCTATTACATCGTAGTATAGATTGAGGTTATCCCGTAGGTGGAGAAACCGGGTTTCTTGGCTGAAACCAATCCACATTTTTA
>JH611032.1 GCA_000252485.1 Prochloron didemni P4-Papua_New_Guinea
CCGCACCCCATTTTTTAGTGTGCCACGACACTAAATAGACGAGCGCGAAGCGCTATATTTATCAATTGTGGGGTAGCCCTCTGGGCTGCCTAACTTTCAGAATAAGCCGCGACTATTGAGAATTAAAAATTCAACTGTTTCTGACCGCACCCTTATCCCGTAGGTGGAGAAACCGGGTTTCTTCCCAAAGTTTAAACATTAATCCTTAAAATAGTAAGAGAAACCCGGTTTCTTGGCTGAAACCAATCCACATCGTTAATCCAAATTAAACCTCCTATTTGCTGCTATTACATCGTCGTATAGATTGAGATTATCTCGTAGGTGGAGAAACCGGGTTTCTTCCCAAAGTTTAAACATTAATCCTTAAAATAATAAGAGAAACCCGGTTTCTTGGCTGAAACCAATCCACATCGTTACCAGTTTATTTTTCGTAGGTTGGGCCGGAGGTAACGAAACCCTTCGACTACCGCCCAACACAACTTGGTGCTGTTGGGTTTCGCTATCGCTCAACCCAACCTACAATTGCTTATAATCCAAATTAAACCTCCTCCGTAATTATAGCTAGAGGTAACATTTCCTCATGACTAACTTGAATCACATTTTGCTCAATCCTCTGTTTAATAAAATCAGCCAACATGGTATTGATTAGTTGAATCTCCTTATTAGAGTAGTAGCGACGAACAATATCAAAAATTCTTTGTTTCTTCTCTCTACCTTCTTTCGGGGAATAAACCTTTTTAGTTTTCTTGCGCACGAAAATTGCTGCTTTAGCGGTGCGAGTTCTGTCTAAAATAGGCATTCTCTCTTGCCAATAAGCTTCGTAAACGCAGGTTTTATCTTTCTGATACCACCACAAAGTGGGATAATAGGGAATGGATAAACGATAAAATTCATCGTTCTCTTTTTTGACTTTGAAGTAACCCCAGGATTTTTCTTGTTGGTTTAAGAGTTGGGCGATCGCATTTTGTAAGAATGGCAAGTCATTGACAAAATATGAGTTATTAGTTCCAGTGTCCATGATAATGATTCTTTATTTTAGTTCGACTGATAACAGCACTTTACCATTATAGCAATGAGCAATGAACAATTAACAATGAACAATTAAGAGGTTGATAATAACAATGCCCCTTTCGCTTTATACAAAGGTGATGCAGCAGATGCAGCACTTTTGTATAAAAATGTAGCATGTAACGACACTTTAGGAGCGAAGCGCTATATCTGATAATTTCGGCTCTTCTACAATAATTCCTTCTTTTACTTTTTCCGGCTCATAAACGTTCCAAATCAGTACCAGATTTCCCACAGCAAAATCCCGACTAGCAATTTTTTTCTTTTGCTCTGTCTTATAGGGTTTCTTGGACTCATGAGGTACGTTATGATACCGGCCTATGAAAGTGTTTACTATTGAGTGAGAGCATTTATACAGGTTGCTCTATAACTATCAACTGTCCACTATCAACTGTCAACTGCTATATCTTTATCTTTCCAAGGATGTTTTCCGGTGGCCTTCTCCTCCATTTCTGCGTCAGTGTAGATTTTGCGCAATGCCATTTCTGGGGGCAAACCTCGCAAACACCAGCGATATACTTTGGCCAGATAAGTATCGTTACCATCCCATTCTCGGGCGATGGCCTCTTTTACTTCTTCCGAGACTAACTTTTCTAAACCAGGCAAACGCTTGGCAGTAAATTCATCTCTCCCTGACTTTAAATTAACATAGTCTTGGAATTTAGCGTTATTTCCTAATTCTATCAGTCTTTCTACCCCGGATTTCGGTTTACCCTTCTTGGCCTTTACTGGTTGGGAAGTTATCTTTTCCTTTATCTTGTTCGTTGGCGGAGGTTTTGTTGCTCCATCTATACATTTATTGGCTGCAGCATCCGCTAGTTTATTTTCCTCCCTTCTGACCCATTCTATGGCAGTGTGATCGAAACTTTGAATTAAGGTTTTAGCTTCCTGGCAAAGCACTCTCAAATGGTCTTTTTTCACTTTCCAGAAACCCTGCACTTGTTGCACTACCAGGTTGCTATCTCCTCTAATGATTAATTGGCGAATCCCTAAAGTTTGGGCTTGTTTTAAGCCCATAACTAAGCCTGTATATTCTGCTTCGTTATTAGTGGAAAAGGGCATGTACTTGCTGGCAACATGGTGTTGACCATCAGGCATTACAATTACTGCAGCTCCTGCAGCTTTACCTGGATTACCTCGGGAAGCTCCATCGAAGAAAAGAATGGGGAGATTTTGGGTTGAAGTTGCTTTTTCGTTTCCCATATGCTATAAATGTTAATAACTCTTAATTGTTGATTGTTGATTGTTCATTGTTCATTGTTTATTGTTCATTGTTCATTGTTCATTGTTGTAATTGCTGACAATTCCAGACCATTGAACTTTCTTTTCTCGCCGGCGACGGTAAGAAAAGAAATATTCTGGTTCTTGATAGGTACAGTGGGGAGCAATGGCAATTTTTTCCTTCTTAATACCCAGTCTTGCTAATTGTAACTGATTTACCCGCCGCACGTCTAAACGAACTCGGCCTGGTTGCTCATCTTCTAGAATAGGAGAGTTGGGTATATTTTTTAAAGCAGTTAAAATTGCTTGTTCATCTTCCATGGACAACTCTGGCAAAATACTCTTGCCCACTTCAGCAGCTACCTGTTCCCCAACTTGATATACTTCCCCATTAATGGCTGGACCCAGAGCAATAACTAGGTCTTCTAAAGAACTGCCAGAAGTTTGCATCAGGGCGATGGCCTCCACCGCAATTTTTTGCGCCGTCCCCCGCCAACCAGCATGAACTGCAGCCACTTGTCCTGTCCTGGTATCTCCAATCAAAACTGGCGTGCAATCCGCTGTAGCCACCCAAACTGATTCTTTGGTTCTTTCACTCACAATGCCATCAGCTTCTATTTTCACCCCCCCCTGTTTCCCCCCTTCGGTCCCCCCAGTGGGGGG
>JH611033.1 GCA_000252485.1 Prochloron didemni P4-Papua_New_Guinea
TCTTGCTCCCCCCTTATGAAGGGTTCTTGCTCCTCCCTTATGAAGGGTTCTTGCTCCCCCCTTATGAAGGGTTCTTGCTCCCCCCTTATGAAGGGTTCTTGCTCCCCCCTTATGAAGGGGGGCTGGGGGGGATCCTTAATCACTGTTGGCGTTACCACCTTATTGCCATGAACCTGTTTGACCTGATAGGCGATCGCGTCTGGATCTAATACTCCCACTAATTCTTGCGGATCGCGAGGGTGGAACTGGCGGGTAAAAAAGCCGTGTTGGAAGTCTGCCAGCAAGCTACAAGTTAGATAAGATAAGCCTTGCCATTCTTGCCACTGCCAAGAATGAGATAATGGGTCGTCGGTCATGGGTGATAAATTATGAGTTACTTGGATATTTTCCCTACTATAGTAGCAGCTTGCAGTTTAATGAGATTCCAGGGGTTAGAATAATTATTTATTGTTCATTGTTCATTGTTCATTGTTTATTGTTCATTGTTCATTGTAAAGTGGTAGATTTTAATCGACAAGAATTTAATCAAGTTTTATTTCAGTTATCAGGAGGAAAAGAACCATTATTATCCTCTTTACATGTTTTTCCAACTATTACTTCTACCAACGAGACATTGTGGCAACTGTTGGACGGTGGTTTAGAAACTATTGCGGCGGTCATAGCCTTAGAACAAACTGCAGGAAGAGGACAGTGGGGAAGAAGGTGGCGATCGCCCCTTGGAGGACTCTATCTTTCCCTTGCTCTTTCCCCTAAGCCTAATCTTGTAGCTAAGTTTGCTCCCCATTTAACTATTTGCACTGTTTGGGGAATAGCTAGCAATCTCCAAAACTATAACATTCCTGCAGTCATAAAGTGGCCCAACGATTTAATTTTACAGGGCAAGAAATTGGGAGGCATCAAAACTGAAACTAGAGTGAAAGACAATAAAATTAATCGAGCAGTTATTGGAGTAGGAATTAATTGGCAAAATCCCGTTCCCGAAGTGGGAATTAATTTAGCCGATTTTCAGCAAGAGTCCAAGATTAACTCTCTTAATTCTTTGGAAATGTTAGGGGCGATCGCCGTTTGGGGTATTCTCTCGGGATACGAACATTATTTATCAGTAGGAATCGAAAACTTGCTGCCAGAATATCTCCAACTTTTAGATAGTCAAGGACGAACTGTGATTGTAGAAGGTTGTCCGGGAAAAGTTGTAGGTGTTACTGCCCAAGGAGAACTGCAAGTTCGCTTGCAATCTCAGGGAGCAAGTACGGAAATCTGCCTCCCACCTGGTAGTATTAGTCTGGGCTATAGCAGTTGATAGCTCCTTCCGTCGAATTCAAAATTCAAAATTCAAAATTCAAAATGAGGAATTGACGAATGTCTCCGCAAAAAATGGCAGAAACTATACTCGCCTTATCCCTCTTAGTTTTTAGCTTCTTGTCAATTTTCAGATTCGGTCGAGTGGATAGTGGATAGTGGAGAGTTAATAGTTGATTCTATGTTGAAAGTCCCCCTTTGGTAAGGGGGATTTAGGGGGATAGTAGCAAACTCAACTTATTTGATGTTACATCGTTTTTTCTACTGCGGTTTCCAGAATTAAATAGGGAAATAAACGGAGCCTTGTCATCCATTCTAACCATTGGTTCATTTGGATCATATCTTTGTCTGAGGATAAAATTATTTCTCTTAGCAACCAATAAGTAGGTAAAGTATTAAAGGTGATATCTTCTATTTGAAAAGGTTTTAAACTAGATTTGGTTGCTAATTTTTGGTACTCGGCTCTAGTGATAAATTGGGCAGAACCGATGGCCTTATCCACAGAAGTATCAAATAACTTACTCAAGAAGGAAACAAACAACTTTAAAGTTGGAGTCAAAACAAAATCGGATAAAGCTATTTTACCACCGGGTTTTAACACTCTGATTGCTTCTTGAAAAAACTTTTCTCGACTGGGAAAATGGAAAATACACTCTACTGCCAAGACTACGTCAAAAGAATTATCCTCAAAAGGCATTTTCGTGGCATCACCTTGGTATAATTCTATGGAATTATCAGAACGAGGTAACACTTTTTGTTTGGCGATAGTTAGTTGGCGATCCTCTATATTTAATCCTGTGAGTTTAACCTTGTCAAAGTTGTGATTAATACTGGAAATTGTCCCCCCAAAACCGCAGCCCACATCTAAGATCGAATCTCCTGATTTAATCTTAGCAGGTTGGTAAACTTTTTGCGAGAGTTTTTCTGCTGCTAGGGCAAAATCGTCTGCAGTTCCGTCAGCCCAGTTAGGATTTTCCCAATAACCCCAGTGAATGTGATTGCCGAAGGAGGTATTAATTGGTTTGTCTTCCCAGTTAGCGAGGATTAGATCGATATAGGGTAGATTAATTTCTGGCTTGGACATGATTTTTTGTTAGTTTTTTTGATTCTTTTGATGAATCCCAAAAAATAGTTATAAATTATAATTAATTCTACCTAAAAGTTTGGTAGATTGTGTCTATCCTATTTAGCTATCGGCTAAACGTTTGTTTAATAATGCTACCCGCTTTTTAGCAGTAGCATTGTTGGGATCGTATTTTAGAGTTTCTTGATAAGTTTCTAAAGCTTGAGCTACTAGCTGTTTTTTTTCGTAGGCATTTCCTAAGTTATTTAACCCAATTACATATTCTGGGTTTAAGGTTAAAGCTTCTTTATATTGCCGAATGGCTAGATCGTATTGTTTTTGGGCAAAATAAGCATAGCCCATCCCATTATAAATCAAAGCCTGGTTTTCTGATTCTACTTCTTGTTTAGCAGCTATTTTTAAAGCTTTTTGCAATAGTGCAGTAGCCTGGACGAAGAGTTTTTTATCTAGGTAAAGACTAGCCAACTCGTAATAATCTTTCGCAGTACCTTTTTCTTTTAGTTTTTCTTGTAGTTTGGCGATTCTACTTTCCGTTCTGCGAGTTTTCCACACTTGCTGGAAAACAAATATGGCGCTCCCTCCTAGTAAAAGAATCAAGAGGCTGAGATAAATTAGTGGTAAATTTTCATTCATGGTTGGTTGTTTGTTGTTGGTTGTTGGTTGTTTGTTATTTGTTGTTGGTTGTGAAAGGTAATCCCCAATATTTTATTCTTTCCGGTAGCCAAGTGGAACGCCAACGGGCGATCGCCTTGTTGACTTTTTTGTGCAAGCTTAGATACTGCAAGCCTTTGGGCATAATAACGCAGAGGGGAGCGGCAGAGATGGTATCCGGTAAACGGCGATAGGCAGGATATTCTTGTACCCAACCAGTTAGAATCGTATTATCCCCAGCAAAAGCATCTGCCATGCCAGCTTCTAGAAGAGCAAATGCTTCTTGATAAGAAGAGACTCCCACCAACTGGGCATTAGGCAAAGATTCTCTAATAATATTTACGGTACTGGAATTGTTCAGCAGGGCAATTTTTTTATCTTCTAAGTCCGACCATGTTTCCACTTGGGGATTTTTGGTAATTAAACCAGTGCCGTCGAGATAGTAGTAGGGGCTAAAATGGACCAAGCGGGCGCGAGACGAAGTGAAAGTTACTCCGGCAATGGCCAGGTCTACTTGATCTTCCAATACAGCATTTAATCTATCTTGATTGCTAACGGGGACAAATATAACAGCTTCTGGGCTGCCAAGCAATTCTTCTGCCAAACGTCGCCCAATTTCAATTTCTAGTCCTTGGAGGTTGCCAGAACTATCGTAGAAACCCAGGGGAGGTTGGTTGTCTTTGACTGCGACAATGAGTTTGCCTCGTCGCTCTATTTCTTCTAGTTCTGCTGCTTGGCTGGATCTGGCTGCCAGAGATATTATCAAAAGCCAGATCGCCAATAAACGCAAAATGGCCACTGCCATAGTAGTTCTTTAAGCTTGTTTCGCCAGTTCCACAACTTTAGCAAATGCTTCTGGATCTTCCACAGCTATGTAGGCGAGCATTTTTCGGTTGATGTCGATTTTCGCTTGTTTTAATTTACCTGCTAATTTACTGTAGCTGATGCCGTGATGTCTGGCTGCGGCATTAATGCGAGTAATCCAAAGACGGCGAAAGTCCCGCTTGCGCTTGCGGCGATCGCGGTAAGCATTGCGCAGGGCTTTCATTACTTGCTGGTTAGCAATACGAAATAGTTTCGAGTGGGAACCTCGATAGCCTTTGGCTAGTTTGAGAATTTTTTTGTGGCGCTTGCGAGAGACATTCCCTCTTTTTACTCTTGTCATGGTTGTTTGTTGGTTGTTGGTTGTTTGTTAGTGGGATAGGCGAATTGCCTGTCTGTAGTTTGTTGGTTGTCGGAGTTACATATAAGGAAGCATCAGACGGACATTTTTCTCTTCCGCCTCGCAGACTAAGGTTCTATTACTGAGACGGCGCTTGCGTTCCGAGTCTTTCTTTTGCAACAAATGATTTTTATTGGCTTTGCGGCGGAAGATTTTCCCGCTGCCAGTAGGGCGAAAGCGCTTGGCTGCAGCTCTACAGGTTTTGAGTTTGGGCATGAAACTAGCTTAAATGGACACAATTTCCCATTATACCCATATTTGAGATTGCCGTGCAAGAAAATTTCAGTTTTCTCCCGGAAAGACTTGGGCAGAAGCAGTATTAATTATTGAGCAGGATTGAAGAGGGAACAGTTGACAGCTATTTGGTTTATTGCTAGTTCTCGCTCTTCCTTTTTTTGTTTACCATTAATATACACCATACTACCTCAACCACTTTGATATATGAAAATGAAAAGACTTATAAGTACCAATACAACAATCTTCTTCTTTCTTATCTCTATTATAACCTTTTTCTCCTCTTGGAATGCAGTAAATGGGGAAGAAACCAAGGAATCTGTTGCTCAACTAGGAGTAGTTATTACTCCGGAAAATATGGCACAATGGTCTGGTATTAGCGATCGCCTTCAAGCAACGGGAGTAAAATATTGCGTGGTGGAGTTTGCTAAACTGCAGCAGTCTGAGGACTTAAGTACCGTCTCCGCTTTATTATTACCCAACGTGGAAGCTTTTACCGGCCAACAGGCCCAAGCCTTAGCAGACTGGATGTCTGGAGGAGGGAAAGCCATTGTAACCGGTCCTACGGGCCATGGCAGTGTCAGTCAAGTGAAACAAGAACTGCGATCGCTCTTCGGTGCTTATTGGGGATTTTCCCTTTCTTCTGCTTCTACCCTTCAACCTTTAGAAACCGCGAATAACAGTCTTTCCGCTACTTTACTTGGGGGAGCCATAGTTCCGACAAAAGCTCATAGTACAACTGCAGCGATTTGGATTAGCGATCGCCGCGAACCTGCAGTAGTGTTTACCGATAAATCCGCCTTTTTTGGCTGGCGTTGGGGTTTTGATGGGGTTGGGACCGTTTCTTTAGATGCTGCTTGGTTGGAAACTGCACTGAACCGTTACGGAAAGTTTCCCCTTGCTGATGGTTCTCCACCTCAATATTGTTTTGACCCCGATCGCACCGAACCCAATCCTCTCTTACCCAGTGAATTAATTGAGAATCAAGAATAATGTATAGTAGTTGATAGTTTTTGTTCCTGGACAATATAACCAACAACACAGAACAAATAACAAACAACTAAATCAGCAATCATTATAATTTACTACCATTTGGAAAAAGGAGAATCAAAATGCTCGGTCAAATTTTCATGGCAGCCGCCGCCATTTTAGCTGGTTTATCAGTTGCTGCTGGAGCCTTTGCCGCTCACGCTTTGAAAGAAAAATTAACAGAAAATGCTTTGACAATTTTTGAAAAGGGTGCTAAGTATCAAATGTATCACGCCCTGGCCCTATTGCTGGTAGCTTTATTAATCCTCAACAATTCAACAGCACCGACATATTTAAATATTGCTGGTTTTGCTTTTATAGTGGGAATTGTTATTTTTTCCGGTAGTTTATATGTACTAAGTTTAAGCGGGATTAAATGGTTGGGAGCAATTACCCCCATAGGAGGAGCAGCATTTCTGATTGGTTGGGGTAGTTTAGCCATCGCTGCTTGGAAATGGGGATTATAGCAGTTGATAGTGGATAGTTGATAGTTGGTAGTTATACAATAAACTGAAGCAATTTAACTTTGGCCGCAGGAAGATTACTAAACTTTGCTGCTGTAGATTCTAACCGCTGAAGTTGACCCAAAGCTAAACTACATGGATAACCAAACTTAGCCCGGACGCGATCGCTTCCTTCTTCAAGTGCTGAACGTGATCGCTCCATGAAATCTTCCAGGGTATACTCCTCATTATGAGACAAATATTTTTTGACAACTAAAGAAGGAGAATAGCAAATTTCCTGTTGTCCATCGGGCCACTCTATTTGAAAACGTATTTCTGGCATTATGATAGTTGATAGTTGATAGTTGATAGTTGATAGTTGACAGTTGATAGCGAAACAGCGCTATTTTGTAAAAGATTAAAGTCAAGAAACCGGGTTTCTGGCTTTACTTTACAATCTATTTCAATATTTTAGTAAGAAACTCGGTTTCTGAACCAGGGCTATCTCCTCTCCGGCGATCGCTTGATGAAAAATTCGCACTGTACGAAATCTGTGTTACGATTGAGATGAAGTCCCCTAGTTAATCCTAGAGGACAGAAACACAAAAACTACGAGGAGTAGTATATCATGACAGTTTAAATTTCACTCAAAGATATTCTCCAAAAGCTAGACAGCAAAATAGACAAGCTATTTTTATTATTTGTTGTTGGTTATTGGTTGTTTGAATGAGTTAATTTTTAGGGGGGATATTGAGGAATAGAAAGGAAGCAAAAAAACCGACAATTACAACAATATGCTTCCCACCAATAACCATTCTGAAACCATCTGTGTTCATCTGTGTTCATCTGTGTTCATCTGTGTTCATCTGTGTTCATCTGCGGTTTAAAAAAGTCCATCTCAAACAAGTGTACGCCCCTACGTTAGCTTCTCATTGCTTATTGCTAAAGAAACCTTATTTTTCCTTTCAACCAATTTAAAAAGCGCTCCTACAAATTGTGGCGAATTGTTCTAACGGAGTCAGATTCCAGAATCTCAAGATTCCTACGAAAAGTCACAGTGTTGGGATGATTCGTTCCTAACTTCCTTTCGACAATATCTAAAGCTTTTTTAAGGAGGGGTCTAGCCTCGGAGTACTTTCCTTGAGACTGATAGAGTAAAGCTAGGTTATTGAGACTGGTAGCTACAGATGGATGTTTTGCTCCCAGCAGTTGCTTATATATTTCTAGGGCTTGTAGGAATAAGGGTTCTGCTTGTTCATATCTTCCTTGAGACTGATAGAGTAAAGCTAGGTTGTTGAGACTGGTAGCTACATCTGGATGTTGTTGTCCTGACAGTTGCTGTTTCATTTCTAGGGCTTGTAGGTACAAGGATTCTGCCTGTTGAAACTTTCCTTGAGACCTGTAGAGTTCAGCTAAGTTGTTGAGACTGGTGGCTACAGATGGATGTTGTGGTCCCAGCAGTTGCTGTCTCATTTCTAGTGCTTGTAGATAGAAGGGTTCCGCTTCTGAATATTTTCCTTGAGAATGGTAGAGTGCGGCTAGGTTGTTGAGACTGATGGTTACATCTGGATGTTTTGGTCCTCGCAATTGCCTATAGATTTCTAGGGCTTGTAGATAAAAGGGTTCCGCTTCTGAATATCTTCCTTGAGATTTGTAGAGTAAAGCTAGGTTGTTGAAACTATTAGCTACATGTAGATTTGGTTCTCCTAGCAGTTGCTTGTATATTTCTAGGGCTTGTAGATAAAAGGGTTCCGCTTCTGAATATCTTCCTTGAGATTCATAGAGTGCAGCTAGGTTGTTGAGACTGGTGGCTACATCTGGATGTTGTGGTCCTAACAGTTGCTTATTCATTTCTAAGGCTTGTAGGAAGAAAGTTTCTGCTTGTTGATATCTTCCTTGATTCCAGTATAGTAAAGCTAAGTTGTTGAGACTGGTGACTACAGACGGATGTTTTTCTCCCAGGCGCTCGCGACTTAAAGAAAGACATTGCTCGCGCCAAGGTTCTGCTTGTTCGTAGATTCCTTGACCTTGATAAAATCTACCCAAACCCACAAACGGCCAAGTTAAATCTTTATCTTCTATCCAGTTAGTCAAAGTTGTAGCAACTTCCGCTAGATGAGGGATGGCAGAACTAATAATTTCTATTTTCTGGCGAGTTAGGGTTTCAGGAATTATCTTTGCTACTGCTACCATTACTTGACAGAAACGACTTTTAGATTCATTTGCCCAATCCATCAACTCCAACTTAGTCTGGAAAAACTGCCGTATCAGCGGATGTAAAACATATTGGTGTATTGCAGTTAATTGCAAAAGATGCCAAGTGAGCAAACTATCGTTCCTCGCTTTCTCCAAATCTTCTTCATCCCATTCTTTCAAACAAGCTTCTACCAAACACCACTCAAAAGGCGCTGGGGCAAATAAACTGAGCCAACAGCCTAACTCTTTTACTTCTTCTGAAAGAATAGACCAAGTCAACTCAAAAGCTGCAGCCACTCCCAATCTAGCTGTCATATCAGCTTCAGTCTTACACAAAGCTCTTGCAGCTAATCTTTTCTTTTCTAACCTTGCTTGAACTTTAGCTAAGGTGAGAGTTTTATCGTTGTATAAATACCTTCCTACTAATTCTAGGGCTAGGGGCAAATATCCCAACCATTCACATAATGCTTCTGCTTGGTCCAACTCCTCTTTAATCCTCTTATTGCCTACAATAGCTTTTAATAACTCTAAGGCTGCAGCAAGAGAAAGAACTTCTAAATCGAATGACTTGATGGAAGATCCCAATCTTTGTCTAGTAGTGAGAAGTAAAGAAAAACGGGATTCTGCAGGGGGTAAATAAAGTTTAATTTCTTCATAGTCTGTTACATCGTCCAAGACGATGAGAACTTGACCTTCTCTCCAGTTATACCAGCAATATTGAACCTGGCTCGGTAAATCTATATCTTCCGGAGGATTTAATTTTAAATAGGTTCTGGCAAAGTTAACAATCTGGTTTCCTAAGTTGGCTCTTGCTTGTAACCAACACAGTCCACCGGGATAACTGTTGAGATGGTGGTGTTTGCGAGCGTATTGCAGAGCTAACTCTGTCTTGCCTACTCCACCCATGCCGATAATAGCTGCTGTTATCGCAATAGTTTGGTTTTGCTGCGGACACAGAGGGTCGCCGAAGTGCAGTTGCTGGTGCAGTTCTTCCAGCACCTCGTCCCGTCCGACGAATTTTACTGCGCCGCTATGAGGAATGTTTTGTGGAGGATTTAACTTTGTCCGTTCCCGTTCGGACGAGTCCTTTCAGAAATTGAAGGTGTTTCCAGTAACAACACTTTGTTGAGCCACTATTCCTTTTTTTGCTACTGTATTAGCAATATTCTCCATGCTCTGGGGTTGAGCTTTAACAGCGCTGGCTAAAGCCTCAACTGCTTCTTTTACTTCTGGATCTGAGTTGGCAGTTGCTTCTAATTGTTCGATCGCTTGAGTTAAAGTTTCTGAAGAACCTTCTGCTTGCTGGATAGTCTTCAAGGTGTTGGGAGACTTTTGCCCCAGCAGTTCCACTAGCTTTTTTCCCCGTTCAACTAGATTATCTCCAATCCCTTGACCTACTCTTTCCCAAGCTTTTGTACTGATTATATTCCAAACGGCAGTAGTAAATGGTTCCATTCCCAATCCTCCAATTCAACTAAATTATATCAAATACGAAAATGTTTGCTACAGATAATAGACAAAGAATATCCCCCATTATCTCCCTTAAAAAGGAGGATTTTCTAGGCTCCCCCCTTTTGAAGGGGGGCCGGGGGGGATCGATCCAACGTTAGAACTTGTACTAATTGCTGGATTCCTGTGGGGCAGCCCAGAGGGCTACCCCACCGAGGTTATATTAAAATTACCTCTTGCCTATTCCCTATTCCCTATTCTCTCTGTAAACCCCATGAAATTTTCCTGATTTAAATCCCAAAATAGAGCTATATTTCCTCTATCATCCTGCAAATGAATTTGTTTACTATTATTAACCGTTCCAATTGATTCGCAAACAATGTTTTGGCTATTAAAATAGGTTTGAACTGAGAGAATATTTTCAGGTTGCACGCTCAAAACAAATCCAAAACTGGGAAAACACCGCAACCACCAATCTAAAGTAACTGTTTCTGGACGAGGAATAGAATCAACATTGAGTATTGCTCCACATCCAGATGTTTCCATCATCATCAACACAGTGCCCACAATCCCTCCCATGCTAATATCTTTTCCCGCTGTACACAGTCCGCACTCTGCTAGTTGGGGCAGAATATTGAGGTTACGTCGCAAAATAATTGGATCTGCCTCAGTTGCTGCATTCCAGAAGGTATAATTAGGATAGGGTTGACCTGCAAAGTCTATTGCTAGCAATAAGCGATCACCTGGTTGGGAATCAAAACTAGTTAACAGATGAGTGGCTCGTCCCAAAATTGAAACTGCCAAAGCATTGTAGGGACTTTGGCAATTAGTATGTCCCCCCACAATGGGCACGTCGTAGGCTTTAGCCGCCGCCTGAATCCCTTCCCATAAGGCTATAGACTCCCTTACTGACTGGCTCCAAAGAGTATCTACTACAGCAATAGTTCGCCCTCCCATGGCGTAAATATCGCTCACATTTACCATCACCGAACACCAACCTGCAAACCAAGGATCGGAAGCTACAAATGCGGGCAAAATCCCTTCTGTAGCCAGTAATAAGTAACTGTCTCCGTCTGGAATAGCTGCACAATCGTCTCCCAAAAGAATAGATTTGTTATCTTTATCTTTGTTTTTATTGTAAGTTTCTAATTGGCTAGCAATTCCTTGAATATCTTGTTTGTGGGTAATGCCACTGGTACGACGGAGATGGGTAACAAGAGCCTCTAAATTCATCAACTTGCTGCCATATTGTAATCTAACAATAGATTGGAAATTGAGGGTCTAACTTCTTGCGAGGGAGGATAAAAAGCTAGATCTGCTTCCATAAGGTGATGAGGGCGATCGCGCAAAGTAATTTCCTCTAAAGATTTCCAGTGAAGACGGCGAAAAAAAACGCACGTTTTGCAATTGAACTGTAGCTAAAAATTGGTTACAGCCCCAAGTATTCGCTGTAGTAACTGCCTTATAAATTAACTCTTTACCTATGGAACCTTTCCGTCGATAGTCCCGATGCACTCCCAATCTTCCTCCATACCAACGCTTTGTTTCCATTTCATATATTCTAACTACTCCAACTATTTTTTCTGCTCCATCTAAGAAAATTTCCATGGCTACAATAGGATAAGCATAGTTATCCACTTCATCCAAATCGTCTCCTTCAAAAAGCTGCTGTTCTTCACAAAATATTTTTCGACGCAGTTGAAAATAAGCGTTAATTTCTTCGGGGGTTTTTGCTAATTTAAACTGAAAAATACTATCACTCATAATCAAAGGGGGACTTTTAAGATAGAATAAGATAGAAGTTTTGTCTCATCTATTACATTCACCTTTCAAAAGTTGAAAGTGCGGAACAAGCGCCACATTTACCGCACCCTGCTTTCATATCACTTGCTCTCATTCCCGCTTGCTTTAATAAAGCTCCTACCTGTTGATAAACTTTATAGACAAACTCGCTATCAGGAGATGGATAATGGGATAAAGGCGTGCCAGAAATAGGAACAAACGGCACTACAAAGGGATAAACCCCAATCTGAATCAGGCGATCGCAAGTCTGAACCAAAGTTTCCAAACTATCTCCCAATCCCATGAGCAAATAGGTGCTTACTTGTCCCCACCCAAAAACCGCGATCGCAGCTTGAAAGGCACGAAAATACTCTTCCACAGGAACTTCTGCCTTCCCTGGCATTATTTTAGCTCGCACTGAGTAATCCACTGCTTCCAAGTGCATCCCCAAATTATCTATGCCAGCTTCTTTCATCCGCTGAAACCACTTATAATTATGAGGAGGTTCGCACTGAGCTTGAAGGGGAAGATTAACCCGTAATTTTATCGCTCTGGCACATTCAGCCAAATAAGCCGCTCCCCGATCTTCACTGTTGGGAGTTCCGGTGGTCATCACCATATGTTTCACCCCATCAAGTCGCACTGCAGCTTCCGCAACTTCAGCCAGTTGTTCGGGAGTTTTCCGGGCAATAGTTTTTCCTGCTGTTAAAGACTGACCGATGGCGCAAAATTGACAAGAAGTTGCTCTATCTCCGTATCGCATACAGGTTTGCAAAACAGTGGTTGCCAGAACATCGTCACTATGGAGTAAAGCAATTTTCCAGTAGGGGATTCCCTCCGCCGTTTGCAGATGATAGAATGAAGGTTGGTGAGGGAAACTAACGGTAGTGATCGCTTTCCCCCCATACTTCAAGATGGCTGTCTCGGAATCCGCTTCAACCTGAATCGAGTAAGGTGATCGAGAGACACTATCCGTATAGATAGGAACCATCACCGTCCTGCCGCTTATGGAGATTGCTTTGTGATCCGATGGACCTGCACCCCCTTTCCTTCCGCTGACACCCAAATTGCTATCAATCCACCTAATCCCTTTACTCTGCAAATCGGTAATTAACTTTTGAAGCTCGATTTCAAAGCTGCTCGACTGCCAGGGTTTTAAGGGCAATTTCCGAGGGGACTGAGTTTGCTGGATCTTCTGTTGGAAAGCAGTATGGACCATGCTCAATTAATTTTGTCTCAATTGTTTCTAATTACTCTTCTGTTTTTACCCTTGGCGGCACTTCTTCTGACTGGATAGATTCTAATTGGGAGATTGTTGGTGATGGAGAAGTGACAGTTATTGATTTTGAGTCCGATCTATCGATTGGGTTAGACAGATACTCAGTTGGGGCTTTTTTGCTATTCAGCACTGATTTCGCTCCCAAATCCACCTGCAAAGACAGCAACTCAGGACGGGAATAATGTCCCACCGAATCCATCATGCGCTTGCGTTTAGTAATGAGGGCAAAATCTAAAGTAGCGATCGCCATCCCTTCTCCCTCAGTTATGGGCTCACAGAGATGTACTCCTTCAGGGCTGATAATGGCCGTATTGCAGCCTCCACTCAAAACCCGCTTCAGCTTCTCCTCCGTAGTGATTTGCTCCACCTGTTCCGGCGACAACCACCCGGTGGCATTCAACACAAAACACCCCGATTCCAGAGCATGATGGCGAATAGTCACTTCCATTTGCTCTGCGAACACCTGTCCCACCAAAGAACCAGGAAATTGCGAACAATGAATTTGCTCATGTTGAGTCATCAAAGCAAACCGTGCTAGGGGATTGTAGTGTTCCCAGCAAGCCAAAGCACCCACCCGACCCACAGCAGTGTCTACCACCTGCAAACCCGAGCCATCTCCTTGACCCCAAATCATCCGTTCGTGATAAGTAGGAGTAATTTTGCGTCGTTTCAACCGTAGGGTTCCATCCCTATCGAACAGAAGCTGAGTGTTGTAAAGAGAGCCGCGATCGCGTTCGTTAACTCCCAACACAACCACCATCTCATGAACGCGAGCAGCTTGACTAACAGCATCCACCACTGGACCTGGAACCGTAACAGCTTCCTCATACAATCGTAGATGTTCCTTACCAATAAGCACGGGGGGCTGCACGAATGAGAAATAGGGATAGTAAGGAATAAGCGTTTCCGGAAAAACAATTAACTCCACGCCCTCCTTAGCCGCCTTGTCAATAGCAGCTAAAACCTTTTCCGTAGTACCATCCCTACTAAATAGGACAGGACTCACTTGAGCTGCTGCTGCTTTTACCTTAATTGAAGCCATCACGTTTTGCAATCAAAAAAAAGTTACGCCCATCCCCCCAAAATCACATCAATTCCTGATAATTTGTAATCGGTCACTGGTCACTGCTCACTGGTCACTGTTATAGAGTCCAGGTATCGAGAACGAAAGCCCCATCCTTGCGATGCATCAAAATTAGATCCAACACATCCAGGGGGTTGATGGGACGAATTCCTTCTAATAGAGCTGGCTCCCCATGTCCGTATAAAGCTTGTAAGGCAAAGCGGCAAGCATAAATTTTACCACCTTCATTCATGAAGCGAGTCAGGTTTTTGGCAAAGTTTTGGTGACCGGGAAAAGCCTCATCCCCAATCTTAGGAAATCCTCGTTGTACCCCTAACGTTACACCTGGGCCGTACAATAAAATTGAAGTTTCAAATCCTTTCTTTAGCAATCGCAAACCCTGAAGAATATTGACCAAACCAATAGAGCCTTCAAAAGCAACTGTGTGGAAGGTAATCAGTGCTTTTTCCCCTGGTTCTGCTTTAATATCAGGAAACACCTTTTCTTCGTAATCAACGAAGTAATCACCTGTTTGGTAAGCAGGAGTGTTAACAGCAGGCATATATCCTCCCTAATAATTCTTGGGTTCGGTAGTTTGTGAAAGTTCGGTAAAGACAGCATAGGAGTGCTGCGAACTTTTTTTTGTATCACAAGATACTTTATCTAATTTTCTTTTTCCATTCCAAGAATTATAGCACTACACATTTAGGTTAGGACATTAACATTAATAAAGCCTGAAACCTAGTCATAGCGTATTTTTGAATTTTGAATTTTGAATTTTGAATTGCGCGTAGCGCTATACAGAAGAGGAACACATATTATTGTGTTCCCTACTACAAGGCAAAACTGTTAAACTAGATGGCTTAAATCTAAAAGTTTCTTAATTATCTCAGAATTTGTTACCTATGGGAGAACATTTCGATGTAATCGTTATCGGTGGAGGTCAGGCTGGACTCTCCATGAGTTACTGCTTGAAAGAAAGAGGAATCAACCACATCGTATTTGAGAAAAACCAGATAGGTCATGCTTGGGAACATGAACGCTGGGATTCATTTTGTTTGGTTACTCCTAATTGGCAGTGCAATTTACCTGGATTTCCCTATGCAGGTTCAGATCCCCACGGCTTCATGAAAAAAGACCAGATTGTTAATTATATCAAAAGCTATACTAAATTTTTTGACCCACCTCTACAGGAAAATGTAGAAGTTCAAAAACTAAGTTGTCACAATAATGAAGATTTTCAGCTAGAAACTACTATTGGATCTTATATGGCCAATCAGGTTGTTATTGCCACCGGTGGGTACCACCAACCCAAAATCCCTCGCTTTGCCGAGGGACTACCTACCGCCATAGTCCAACTTCACTCCAGCCAATATAAAAATCCCCAGTCTTTACCCCCAGGAGATATTTTAGTTGTAGGAACTGGACAATCGGGTTGTCAAATTGCTGAAGACTTGCATTTAGCTGGGCGACAGGTTCATCTTTGTGTTGGTAGTGCGCCTCGCTCTCCCCGTCGCTATCGCGGCAAGGATGTGGTAGATTGGCTGGATATGCTGGGTCATTACGATTTGCCAATTCACCAACATCCTCAGAAAGAGCAAGTACGCCACAAAACCAATCACTACGTTACCGGTCGCGATGGTGGCAGAGAGATAGACCTCCGTCAATTTTCCTTGCAAGGGATGAAGTTATACGGTCGTCTGGCTTCCATTAGAGATTCCTACCTCATTTTAGAACCTAATTTAAAGCAAAACTTAGACCGAGCTGATGCTGTAGCTGAAAGAATTAAAAAGACTATTGATGATTTCATCAAGAAAAACCAAATTGAGGCTCCAACGGAACCTCCCTATCAACCAACTTGGGAACCTCAAGAAGAAATCTTAGAATTGAACTTGCTGGAAACTGATATTAATACAGTGATTTGGTGTACATCTTTTGAAACTAACTATGGCTGGGTTAGGATTCCCGTGTTTGATGGTACTGGCTACCCAGTTCACGAACGAGGTATTACATCGGTAAGCGGGCTTTATTTTCTGGGGTTGCCTTGGCTTTATACCTGGGGTTCCGGTCGCTTTTCCGGAGTTGCTCGGGATGCAGTTTACTTGGCAGACTATATTTTAATGGAGCGTATGGGTTGCTCTTCGGAAAGAAATTTAGATCTTTAAGATTATGAAAGTCCCTCTGATTAAAGCTGGCCCCGAAACTAGCCGAAGGGAAATTTCTAGGCGATCGAGATCGGAGGGAATGAGGTTTGCTCCAGTAGCTGATTTACTCGAATTATCTGCCATCTGTTGGAATAACCAGGTAGATTGGATCTTTATCTCTCATCCCATCCTGGATTCTGTCGTCAAAACTCACTACTTGTGTTAGGATGGAAACAGG
>JH611034.1 GCA_000252485.1 Prochloron didemni P4-Papua_New_Guinea
AAAACAGATTGAAAAAACGTGCCAATATCTCGATTAGCTCTATCGATAACCAAGTTCGGCTCTAGTTGAGGAGTGGCATTAAATAAACGCGCTTGCAAGATTTATTGCGAGCTTTGGTAGATACACCCTGGTTGAGAAATCAACTTGCATTAGTGAGCCAAGTCTAGATTGTTCTAGGTTTTGGTAGCTAAAAAGTATCGGTAAGTGGTCAGACAAAATTAATTGTGCAAAAAAATGGCTGAAACCCAAAAGAGTCAAGACAGGTTATATCCAATCAATTTTGTCCAAGTACTTAGTTGTAAAGTTGCTTGCAGAAGAAGTAGAATTAGTTGAGTAGACAATAATCTATTGGTCCCTATTGGAAATAGGGACCATATTCCAGACTGCTCTGACGACAGAGATGTATTCAAAAGTTACGAGTTATTAAGCTCCGATTGTAGTTGTTGGATTTGTTGAAAAGAAAGTCCGGTAAACTGAGCGATTTGGGAAACGGGAATGCCACCGCGAAGCATATTAAGAGCTGCTTCCAGTTTACCTTCCTGTTTACCTTCCTGTTTACCTCGCAGTTCGCCTCGCAGTTCAACTTCCTTTTCCCACTCTAAATAAGCTTGTGAGAGTGCCATATTAAACTCCCTGTTTGTTTGTTCCAGATCTGGATGGATTCGTTCGACGATTTTCCAACTAGATAATAATTGTAATGCGCCAGAGCGCAAGGGATCGTCCTGGGGCAAGGCCAGAACTTCTTGCGCAGCCTTGGCTTGGACTCTTCCTCTTCCCAGGAGCCGGAACCAGAGAGTTTCTGGTTCCACTGGAAGATGGTGAATGACGATAATCCCGGTGTGGAGTCCCGTGGCCAGCCCATAGACTCCTGGGGGCCAGCCTTGTTTGGGTTTAGCATTAAATTCTTCAAGATAGTTGTCACTAGCTGTGGGAGTAACAATCCACAGTTGCGGTTGGTCGGACTTGGTGAAGGTTTGTTTTGCTCTTTTAGCTCGACGACGTAATTCCAAGAAGTACCAAATCCGTTTGAATATACAGACATTGGTGGCTTCAGCTGTGGGAGCGTTGCGATAGGTTTCCAAGATACACGGACGTTGGATGGCTCTGCCGAGCAATCCTAAACTAAGGGGATTACCTGTAGGGTTGGGGTTGGGAGTCACCACTACATCGATAAATAAAGATTCTCCTGGAACTTCTAGAGAAATCTCCACGCGACCTATATCCTCTCGAATGAGGTGGTCGTAGAGTTGCTTGGATAGGGAGTCGAATGGTTGAGTTGACAAGAATTTATTGGCTGGGTTGGTCAATTCAGATCCTATCACTTCGTATGTAGCGATTTATTGTTCTTCATTAGACATCGTAAGAATTGGTTCTCAAATCCTTATATATCAAGCACCCCTAGTTTTTGGATATGTCCATTGGTCCCTGTTTTCAATAGGGACCATATTCCAGACTGCTCTGACGACAGAGATTTATTCAAAAGTTACGAGTTATTAAGCTCCGATTGTAGTTGTTGGATTTGTTGAAAAGAAAGTCCGGTAAATTGAGCGATTTGCTCAACGGGAATGCCACCGCGAAGCATATTCTGGGCCACTTCCTGCTTACCTTGTTGTTTGCCTCGCAGTTCGCCTCGCAGTTCGCCTCGCAGTTCGCCTCGCAGTTCGCCTCGTTGTTCGCCTCGTTGTTCGCCTCGCAGTTCGCCTCGCAGTTCAACTTCCTTTTCCCACTCTAAATAAGCTTGTGAGAGTGCCATATTAAACTCCCTGTTTGTTTGTTCCAGATCTGGATGGATTCGTTCGACGATTTTCCAACTAGATAATAATTGTAATGCGCCAGAGCGCAAGGGATCGTTCTGGGGCAAGGCCAGGACTTCTTGCGCTGCCTTGGCTTGGACTCTTCCTCTTCCCAGGAGCCGGAACCAGAGAGTTTCTGGTTCCACTGGAAGATGGTGAATGACGATAATCCCGGTGTGGAGTCCCGTGGCCAGCCCATAGACTCCTGGGGGCCAGCCTTGTTTGGGTTTAGCATTAAATTCTTCAAGATAGTTGTCACTAGCTGTGGGAGTAACAATCCACAGTTGCGGTTGGTCGGACTTGCTGAAGGCACGTTTTGTTCTTTTGGCTCGACGGCGTAATTCCAAGAAGTACCAAATCCGTTTGAACATACAGACATTGGTGGCTTCAGCTGTGGGAGCGTTACGATAGGTTTCCAAGATACACCGACGTTGGATGGCTCTGCCGAGCAATCCTAAACTAAGGGGATTACCTGTAGGGTTAGGGTTGGGAGTCACCACTACATCGATAAATAAAGATTCCCCAGGAACTTCTAGAGAAATCTCCACGCGACCTATATCCTCTCGAATGAGGTGGTCGTAGAGTTGCTTGGATAGGGAGTCGAATGGTTGAGTTGACAAGAATTTATTGGCTGGGTTGGTCAATTCAGATTC
>JH611035.1 GCA_000252485.1 Prochloron didemni P4-Papua_New_Guinea
GGTTGGTCTCAACGGTGGAACAATCCTGGTTCTCGACCAACCTGAAAGTTGTCCAGAATCCGAGCTTACCGCAGATCTTCTCTCCATCATTCACGTCTTCTCCTGTAGAGTTCACGGACTCAGAAAGTATGGTCAGAAAATCAAAGAAGATTCGTCTGTTCCTAAACCCTGAGCAGCGATCGCTTGTTCGTCAATGGTTTGGAGTGTCCCGTTATGTGTTCAATAAAACCGTCCTCCACCTCCAGAATGGCGAAATAAAAGCCAACTGGAAGGCCATTAAAACCGGCATACTAAACGACCTTCCACCGTGGTGTAAAGCAGTACCTTATCAGATTAAATCCATAGCGATTAAGGATGCTTGCACCGCTGTTCGGGAAGCTAAAAGAAAATACAAAAAGACCTCACAAATTCAACGAGTAAGATTCAGGTGGAGGAAAAACCCAATCCAATCTTGTTATATTCCCAAGTCAGCAGTTACTGCCATGGGGATATATCATACTAAGCTAGGGAAACTAACTTACTCTGAGAGTCTTCCTGATAACATCTGTGATTGCCGACTGACTAGTCACAATGGAAATTACTACCTAGTAGTTCCCTATAAAATAACTAACTCCAAAACCGAAAACCAAGGTAGAGTAGTTGCTTTAGACCCGGTCCTCAGAACTTTTATCACCTTCTTTAGTGAGACATCTGTAGGGAAAATTGCGGCACAGGACTTTTCCCGGATTCAGCGAAAATGCCAACATTTGGACAACCTGATCTCTAAAATTAGCAAGGCTAAACGTGGACAGAAGCGCCGAATGAGAAAAGCCGCCCGCCGAATGGTAATCAAAATTCAGAACCTAATAAACGAACTCCATCATAAGACAGCTAGATTCTTGGTCGATAACTTTGATGTTATCTTGCTTCCTACTTTTGAAACGGCTCAAATGTCTAAAAAGGGGAACAGAAAAATCCGATCTAAAACAGTCCGAAATATGTGGTCACTGAGCGCTTGCCCTGCCCTTCGACTTCGCGGCCACTGAGCGTAGCCGAAGTGCAGGGACCGCGTAGCCGAAGGGTAGCCGAAGTGCTGAACTTCGCTCACTATCGGTTCAAAGAATTCTTGAAGCATAAAGCTCAAGAGACCTGTAAAACAGTTGTAGATGTCTGCGAAGCTTACACTAGTAGAACTGTTAGCTGGACAGGAGAGTTAGTCAATATTGGTGGAAGCAAAATAATTAAATCAAAAGTTGATGGCCGGATAATGGACCGAGACATCAACGGCGCTCGTGGCATATTTCTGCGAGCCTTGGGAGATACCCCCTGGTTGAGTAATCAACTTGCATTAGTGAGCCAGAATCAGCCTTTGGTAGATTCTGGTAGCTAAAAAGTATCGGCACAGAAACTTTCAAAACAATATCCAAAACTGGAATTCACGCACACAAACTGACGAAACTGGGAATAGAACCCGATACAATGACTAAAATCGCGATTTTTCTTGAGAAACCGGATTTCTCGGTAAGTTTTACCAAACAACCAATAACCAATAACAAACAACAAATACAACAAATACAACAAATAACGGGTCAAAATTTTGACCCGTTGCTTCTGGGTATTAAATTTTTGCCAGTTCCAACAAGAAAAAGAACTTCTCCCTAGGGACATAGTCAACCCCCTCATAGCTTAATCTTTCGGACATCCATCGCGCAGTCTTGCTTCATGGTTCTTAACTTATGCCGTTTCCAGCCAATCAAAGATTAGGTTGAGTTCCTCCAGAGTTACCAAACCGTACTGCCAGAGAATCATAGGTAGGGGACCGGGATTTTGTTCTTGAGAGCGTTCTGCGATGGCGATGGAATCCTGCGAGAGAGATAATTCTTCTTGTAGAAAGCGAATAAAGCGAGAATAACTTACTGGTGCCATAATTTTTACACCTCCAGACGTTTTATTATCGATGAATTGATTATTCTGACAGTTAGAGTTGCCAATGTTTGTGTCTGCTGTCACGAAGTGCCAGCGAAGCCTGATAGCACAGCGCCAGCGAAGCTGATCCCCATCTAAATGAGATCTCAGACCTATTAGCTGATCTTTCCCTAAGCGCATAAGCAATTATACTTAAAGAAAAGTAGCTTTTAGGGCAGAAAATGGAATGTAATAATCTTCAGAATCTATTTTTGATAGTTTAATGAATATTTTGACATATTATAGAGTATAATTTACGTTGAGATTTGTAAATTATATAGGGTTCCTTGGTCAATATGTACACCTATAAACCTGCGGAGTGCTTCCAAACCTATTTCTAAAGTACCTCACAAGTATGAGAAATGCTATATATACTGGACCATGAGACTGTTTACTCTGACATCAGAGCAACCTTGTCCAGCTGCATAACTATCAACTGTCAACTGCTATATTTAGTTTTCACTCCCCCTCTTCCATTTTCAGCCGTCAATAAGAGCGATTCTAACGAACAAGCTGCTAGAATATTGAGTAAAAAGTAGAGGGATAAGGATGGCAAGAGATTTAAAGAATTATAGCAGTTGATAGTTGATAGTGGACAGTTGATAGTTAGACAATAACCGGTTGGTTGCTCTGACTCAATACTAAACACGTTGATAGGCCGGTATGATGTACCTCATTAGTCCAAGAAATGCTATAATTAAAACTTGTTTGCGGGCGATCGCCCCTTTCAGTTCTTCCAAAAAAGAGCGCTAGCCCCGTTTTCAAAACAGGGATGAATGCTCCTATCAATTCCCTGACAGCTGTTACAACAGAAATCTATTAAAAAATTACGAGTTATTAGGCTCCGATATGGAATAGACAATGGGAAATGGGCAATCAGTCAGCCCCTATCCAACAATGCTTAGGTACATAGACCTAACAACAATCGAAAAATTATTCTAGACCCTCTTGACTTTTTCGCACAGAGTAGCTACGATGAAAATAGTAAAAATATTTGTTGGCGCTAGCACCAACAGATACTTTTGCAAAAACCTAGAACTATTATAATCATGAACGCACTCACCAAGTTAATTTTGGAGCAAGATTTCGCGCAGCTACAAAAAGCTCTTCCCATTTCCCTGCTTAAAGAAACAGCCACAGCACTAGGACTATTCCCAAGAGCAGACAAGCGCTGCAAAGCAACTTGGGCCTGCGCTCTAGAGGCATATGCCATTGAAAACCCGGAGCCGATAATAGTAAATACTTTCTTGCCTCCTATAAGCTTAGAAAAGCTCGATATTAGGGAAAGGAAACTGAAAAAGCTCAATCGCGAGCTGAAGGCAGAAAATGAGGAATTGAAAGAAAAAGTTGCGGAGCTGGAAGCAAATCTAGAAAAGATTACCAATAATAACGATCTAGAAGTCCAACAACAGCCTGCAGAAGAGCCGCTAGAGCAAGAAACTGAGGAAATCATAGAACCGGAAGCCCTAGCAGAAGAATTTTGGGATCTTATAGTTAGCGATCGCAAATGCTGGATAGCTGCATATCGCAATTGCATCCCGGCAAAAAAGTTTTTAGCGATGACTCCCGGTAAAGATTCTCAACTGTGCTACGAAGCGTTAAGGATAATCTCTGAAGAAGGGGCGATCGAACTTTTCTACGACGATGGCTATAATAACCCTAGCTTTTCATCTTCTGATGAAGCTATAGGATCTCGCTACTTTATTTTCAGCAACGCGGAGAATCATCAAAGCTACGCCAAAACTAGTGAAGTGGAATTAATCCTAGAGCAACTCAATCAAATTACCTATCACGATTCTAAGGGATTGGTGAGTGAACATTTAGGTTGCCTTCCCCTGAGCGAACTTCGCCAGCATTTGCCGGGAACATGCCGTTCTCAAAATATAGCTCTACTTTTGTGGCGAAACGAAGGAATGATATCTTTGGAATATGGCTATTCCAAAGATTCTGACAGCATATTTACGGACTCTGGCAAGATTTGGTCGTTTGTTCAAGTGGAAGAACTAGATTTAGAAGTGAATTTAGTGATAACAGAAGGCGCATTGCTATAAACAAGGTGCGTTGGCAACGCACCCTACTATATAACTATATAGTTTTCAAGGAATTTCTACTGAGGTTGGTTTAGCGATGTGAGGCAGTCCCCAGCCCAACTTTTCCCTAAGAACGCGGAAAAATTCCGGCCTTTTGAGGCGGATAAAACGAGCGGCATAAGAAGAACGCTGCAAATGAATCGAATCTTCTGGTAAAACGTAACAACCTCCATTTCCATCCACTACCATTACCATTCGGTTGGCAATAGCGGGGAAAATCTTCACTGGTTCGTGATCGGAAAAAACTAAAGCTCTAGAAGCAAGGGAATGAGGACAAATAGGCGCTAATTGCAACACTGGTATATCGGGGGTCAATACTGGACCTCCAGCGCTGAGGGAATAAGCGGTGGAACCTGTGGGAGTGGAGATAATTACCCCGTCCGCAGCAATATCTACTGGGGCGTGCTGGCCAATTTTAATCTCAAAATGGCACATGCTGGTCAATGGTTCCCGATGAATTACCGTTTCATTGAGACAAAGTGCTTCCCAAAGTAGTGTCTGCTGACGAAGCACTTGCACTGTGAGCATGGAGCGCTCTTCAATTTGGTATTCTCCAGACTCTAATCTCTCTATGGCTTGGGGTAATTGATTGACGAATGTTTCCGTCAGAAAGCCCATGTGTCCCGTGTTGACTGTCAGGAGGGGAATGCCGCAGGGAGCGAGTTGACGACAAGCTGATAAAACAGTGCCGTCTCCTCCCAGGACAATGGCAAAGGCGACATTTTCGTCAAAATCTGCAGGGACTAACTGTTGGATTGGGGTATGGCAAACGGGACTTTCTGGAGAAGCATATCCGAGAATACCGCCGAAACCGGTAGCGATGCAAACTTGCCAACCTTTATGGGCGAATTGGTCTCGCAGTTGGCGGGCAATTTTACATGCTACTGGTTTGATGTCGTTGTAGATAATGCCTACTTTTGGCACAACTAATTATCCTTTAATACTGCTGGGAGTTAGTTAGCATTTGCTGGTTTTCACTCATTACCCATCACCCATTACCCCAACCCATTATTTAAACTCAAAATTGAGATTTAAAAGGGGTTTTTTTCTTCTTTTTATTTTTACTTTTATTTTTCTCGTAATCAATTTCTTTGAGCTTTTGTAAAATGCGACTGAAGTATTCTTGGAAATATGCTTCTAAAGTGGTAGTCTCTTTAGGGTCCAATCCGAAAACCTGATAAACATCTTCCATGGGAGCATTGAGAGATTCCCCCCTGGCCAAAACTTCGGCAAAAGCCAAGCGATCGGCAGTATTTTCACCCCATTGGAAGAAACCGGCAATCTGACGCATTACTCGAAGGAAACCTAAGGGCAGCCTGGATATTCTAGCATCAGTACTGGACAATTCTTCGCAAAGACGAATGATTTCTTCTCCACTCCAAGGACGAGTGCCTACAATGGGGAAAGTCTGCTTCTCGGTTTCTGGCAGTTCTAGGGCGCGAATGGCAAATTTAGCAATGTCTTGGGTATTCATATAAGGTAGAGGGGCACTTTTCCCTGTGACCCAAACTACCTGATTGTCCAAAATGGGAATAGCATATTGATTGATTAGCCCTTGCATGAAACCTACTAATTGCAAGGTAGTATATTTTAAGCCTGCTTCTGCCAAAAACAGTTCGGTGCAATATTTAATATCCATTAAAGGGACTTCTCTATGCTTGGAGGCATTGAGAATGGAGCAAAAAATATAGCGTTGGATTCCCGCTGCTTTCACTGCTCTAATCAGATTGACTTTGCCGAACCAGTCTACTTGTTTGATGCTTAGGGAATCAGTAATCCTTGCTGTTGCTGTATCGATTACGGCATCAATATTAGGGAGGGCTGGAGGGAGGGTTTCAGCATCGCAAAGGTCTCCTTGGACGATTTCGGCTCCCCATTCTTTTAAAAAAGCTGCTTTTCTCAGATTGCGCACCAGACAGCGAACCCCGTAGCCTGCGTCCAGAGCTTGGCGGGCTACTTGTCTGCCTAATGTGCCAGTGGCACCGACAATCAACAAATCCATTGAGTTTTTTAGTAACGTTTTTTTAAGTTTCTATAAGATTTTAGCAAAAAATTGGCAAAATGTTATATATAAGTCTGAAAATTCCCTATTCTAAGGCACTGACGATTAAGCCTTCCCGAGCCATGAAAGCTCCTGGAAAAGCTTGTTTGGCTCAATTCGCCAACCTGGTCGAGGAAGTCGTCGCTATGATTGGGCTCGTGATGGAAAATGGCTAATTTCTTTACTCCAGCAGCTTTAGCTAGTTTGACTCCTTCTTCCCAAGTGGAGTGACCCCAACCCACTTTGGGGGTTTTGGGATGGTGGTATTCCGCATTGGTATACATGGCATCGTAAATTAGAATATCCGCATCTCTAGCTAAATAGAGGATGTTTTCGTCTAGGCGATCGGGGAAATGTTCTGTATCGGTACAGTAAACTATGCCATGACCTTGCCAACTGACTCGATAGCCCATCGCTCCATTGGGATGGTTTAACGGTCTAGTTTCAAGGGTTATATCTTCTAGGGTAAAAGGCTCACCGCAAATCAGGTCGTAAAATTTCAGCTGCGCCTCAATTTTTTTCATGGGTAGAGGAGCGTTACTGTGGATTACCTGATTGTGGAAATGCTCTTTCATGTTCGTGGTTTCTCCCTGTTGGGGTATTTGTCCGTGAATGTGAAAGCAATTTTTCCGGTTAAAAGCAGGGATAAAAAAAGGAAGTCCTTGAATGTGGTCCCAATGATAGTGGGTAAAAAATAGATAGGCTTGAACGGGTGTTTGCTTGACTAAACTCTGTCCCAGCAAGCGCAACCCAGTCCCCCCATCGAAGATCAGGGATTTGCTATCTACGCGCATCTCCAAGCAGGAAGTATTTCCCCCATAGCGCAGTGTTTCGGAACCAGGAGTAGGAACGCTACCTCGGACTCCCCAAAATTGGACGGTAAATTCAGATGATGCTAAGGTTTTCATTTAGGCTGTGGTTGGCTTGAGAATGCTACACTGACCCTGATGGCGTAAGAGGTGATCGCAGAGTACTAGGGCTACCATGGCTTCTACCATGGGAACTGCTCTCGGCAGAACGCAAGGGTCGTGTCGGCCTTTAGCTGCTAAGATGGTCTGGTCTCCGCTAGACGTGACTGTACGCTGTTCTTGACCTATAGTAGCAGTAGGTTTAAACGCGACTCGTAAAATAATATTCTCTCCGTTGGCAATACCTCCCTGAATGCCTCCGGAACGGTTGGTTCTGGTACGAATTTCTCCGTTTTCGTCGGTATAGAATTCGTCGTTATGCTCTTTGCCGGTGAGGAGAGTGCCGTCGAACCCGGAACCAATTTCAAAGCCTTTACTGGCTGGGAGGGACATGACTGCTTTGGCTAAGTCCGCTTCCAGTTTATCGAACACTGGGGAGCCTAAACCTTTGGGTACGTTGCGGGCGACGCATTCTACTACGCCGCCGAGAGAATCTTTGTTTTGTCTCGCTTCGTCGATGAGTTGGATCATTTGTTCGGCCCGTTGGGCATCGGGACAGCGGACGATGTTGCTTTCTACTTGGGAGAGGGTGACGGTATTGGGGTCTATTTGGGCTTGGAGGTTTTTGATGCGCTGGACGTAGCCGATAATTTCTACTCCCGCTACTTGGTGGAGAATTTTTTTGGCGATCGCCCCTGCTGCGACTCTCCCAATGGTTTCTCTAGCGGAGGATCTTCCTCCTCCTTTCCAGTTGCGAATACCGTATTTTGCGTCGTAAGTGGCATCGGCGTGGGAGGGACGATATTTGAGAGCCATGTCGCTATAGTCTTGGGACCGGGCATCTTTATTTCGCACCAGAATGGCAATGGGAGTACCTAGAGTTTTCCCTTCAAATACTCCAGAAATTATTTCGCAGGTGTCGCTTTCTTTCCTGGGGGTAGTTATTTTACTTTGTCCCGGTCTTCTCCGGTCCAATTCTAGTTGAATTTCCGACTCACTAATTTCTAGTTGGGGAGGACATCCATCGATGACCACTCCCACACCACCGCCGTGAGATTCGCCAAATGTGGTAATGCGAAAAAGATGTCCGAATGTGTTTCCCATACTCCTGCTTTAATCTGAACCAGCTCATTTTAGCTTATTAATGTCTCGCTTTGGTGTTTCCATTAACCAAGCTCCTGCTGCGGCTAGGGCTTCGGCGAGGATGCTGACTGCTCGGTAGAGGGCAACTCCTATCACTATGGCTGCGGCATATTCTTGGTTATTTTGGTTATTAAGGAGGGCGATCGCCGTTGCTTCAAATACTCCCAAGCCTCCTGGGGCTCCCGGTACAATTAAGCCTAGGAGCCAAGCGAAGCTAAAGGCTGTTAGTAATTGAGGTATTTGGCTGGGGTCTGGGGGGACCATCGCCCACAAGCAAAATAGAAATCCCGTTCCCCGGAGAATTAAAAAACCCATTTCGCCTAATAAGGGTAATAGGGGATAAGTTGTGAGTTTTTCTTCGGTGGGATTGCCTTTCAGACGGCTGGCAATTGCGATGGCTGGGTTGAGGAGACGGGGATGAATTCCCAGTAATACTACTATTAAACCCAGTATTTCTAAACTCAAATTTCCTTGGTTAGATGATAACGCGATTAAACCCAATGCTTTCCCTATTAAAGCTATTAATAAGGCGGCTGCAGCCATTAATAACGGTTCTAAAATAACTATGAGGCTGGCTATTTCTAAAGAACCGCCGTGTTTTTTGATTGCTTGAATGCGACCGTAGTAGTGCCAAACGTTACCGGGTAAGTATTTGGCTATGTTGGTGGTGAGGTAGACTCGCAGTCCCCAACCAGTGGCAATGGGTTGTTGAAAGGCTTTTAAGATCCAAGTCCAAACCCACCCGGACCAAATGTGGGCAGTTACTGTTATAATTAGGGCTATGGCTAGTAGTAACCATCCTTGTCCGTTGATGCGTACTGCCACTATTTCTTGCCAGCGGTCTTTGAATGCTTTGAGGAGGAAAAATAGAGTTGCGCCTATAATTACCCAGCGTAGATAAGGTTTTATTTTTCCTAAAATTTGCTTCATTAGTATTATTTCAAGTTTTATATTATTGATATATAGTATTGGTAGGGTGGGCATTGCCCACCAGATTACTTCGGCGATAAGTCAATCAATATCAAAATAAATTTTCCACAAATAGGGTAAATTCATTGATAAATTGCTGGATATAACTTTGGCTCAATTTTGCCTCATTCCAATATAAGAAGCAATTTTTTTCTGCTTCGCAAATGAGGAAAGTTAATTGATTTTGAATGTTGTCTGTTTCTAGATTTGCTATTTTTTCAATTAAGGCGATCGCGACAGGAAATCTTTCTTCTACACTCTTTTCTCTGAGAAAGTGTAGTTCCGGGTATCTCACTGCAATATCTCGTTCGTAAGTTTTCCGTTTGTAAGTTTTGGCTAGTTGTTTGGTTACAGTTTCACATGCTTCTGGAAAACTAGTTTCTGGTTCTAAACTAAGATGACAAGGTACGCAGTCAGCAAACAGGGAGTTTAAAATGCCAATTTCTGCTTCTATACGCCAATCTTTCAAACCGATATCAAAGCTATAGGTTTGGGTTATTTTGGCAAGATAAAGGGCAAATGCAGTTACAATTAATTCCTTGAAGGTTAATTTTTCTCGGTCATTGGCAAGAAAATCTGCCATCTGTTGAGGAACAACCCACTCTTGAGATTGTATCTTATTGATTGCTATTTCAACTGGTGGAACAGTAAGTTGGAGTTGTTGCAAATCTTTCCAGTGGTTAAACCAACTAATTTCATATTTGCTGAGTCCAGTTTCTAATTGTTCTATTTTACTGGCTATTTCTGGTTTTAGTTCCTGGAATAGATAACCAGGCCGCAAATCAAATTGAGCGACAAATTCTTTGATTGCTAGTATCTTACCGTCAATAGTTAGTAGTTGTTGCAGTACAATATCTTCAGTAGCGGTGGAAATTTGCAGGGTATCTTCTTCTATTTTAATTAGAGTTCCTGGAGGTTGTTCTGAGGTAGAATCGAGAATTGACAATTGAGAAACAATGATAAACTGACCGTTAATAGCTATTTTCGGTAAGCCGAGGAAATTGGGATGGGGATGTAAGTTTAAAGCCCGAATAAATCTTTCGATTTGTTTCGCACTCTTATTCCAAGAAATTAAACATCCCGGACAGGGTTTGTCGGTGGTGGCGAAAATGCTGCGTTTGCTTAAATCTTGGGGTTGTTGAGAAATGCGATCGCCCTCTAATTTTTCTATTAGTTCTCCAAAGGAAGTAATAGTAGCTTCATAGCATTTACTATATAAAGTGCCACCAGTTTCATTATCTGCTAGATCTATTTTCACCTGTTTGATAATATTCCCTGCATCTAAATAGTCAGTCATGACGTGCCAAGTTACGCCGTGGTGTTTTTCCCCATTAAGAATTACCCAAGAAGGAGCATTAAGTCCGGCGTAGGTTGGTAAGTAAGCGTCGTGGAGGTTGATGGGAAGTTTGGCGGGTAAGTGGAGGATTTCTTGAGGTAGAATGGTGAGGCTGTAGATACTGAAAATATAATCGAAAGGTTGGTTGAAGAAGTTGATGAGATTCTTCTTCGGTGTGGGTGAGGTGTGGGGGATGGATTGGGATTTTGCCCATGGGCTAATTTCCGATCCAGTGGAGACGATTCCGAGAATAGGATGACCTCGTTCTAAGAGGATTTTGGCGCAGGAAATTAAAGGGTATGCTTCGTGACCGCAGATTAAATAAGAACTAAACATTTCAATTAACAGTTGACAGTGGATACTTGATAGAAGTAGCAAAATTCATGTGTAGGGTGCGTTCGTAACGCACCGGCGATACCGCAGTGCTCTGCACAGCAACCTGGCGGTTGTTCTCGACCTATAGCAATTTTCCTAGCGATCGCACTAACAATGATAATATACCACGAGCAATAACAAACAACAAACAACAAACAACCAACAACCAACAACCAACAACCAACAACCAATATCAATTATAACAAGTTTCAATCAATTCTTTTACTCCAGTTACGGGAAAAATCTCAGTTTGCAAAACATTGGCTACTTCTTCTACTGTCATGTCGTCGAGAAAACATCGCTCATCGTGCTTTAACATTAATGAAGGAAGCAAAATTCCATCTCCTAAATCTTTATCTTCCAATCCAGCAATTAAATCTTCCCCTGTAAGTAAACCGGTGACGGTTATTTCTTGTCCCCAATAATTGCTGCGCAGGGGGGCTAAATTTACTCTCAATCCTTTGACTTGATTTAATTGTGCTACTAAGGGTTGAAAAGCTCGTTCTACTGCATTTCCTACTACCCAAGTAAAGCAGCGAGGAGTTTCTACTTCAGTAGGTAACATTGCCGTAGCTGCCGTAGTAAATTGTTGGATAAATTGACGAATGGAACCCACTCCATTGCCAATTTGAGGATAGTCTTGATAGTGGGATTCTGGGGGTAAGTCTTGGCGAGCGATTAAGAACCATTCGTCTGCTAACCAAGCGAAATTACTGCCCAATTCCCCCTGGAATTTTGCTTGCAATTGTTGTACTTGTTGGATTACTTCTATGGCTTTTGCTTGGGTGACGGGGATTAATTCATCTTCTGCAGGACGAAAACCAGTCAAACCCACAGGAACAACTGCTGCGGAAATGACGGTGGGAATATCTCCTCGGTGGAAAGAGGCTAAGTCTTGGAGAGTGGTAGTTAAATGGGAGCGATCGTTAATATTGGGACAAACAACTACTTGGGCATGAATTTGCAAGCGCCGTTCTTGAAACCATTGCAATTGCTGTTTAATTGCTCCTGCGCGGGGATTTTTCAGCAAGCGAGTTCTAATTTCCGGTTCCGTGGCGTGGACGGAGACGTAGAGGGGGGAGAGTCGCAGTTGTTCTATCCGCTGCCATTCCTTGGCAGTGAGGTTGGTGAGAGTGAGGTAGCTACCGTAGAGAAAACTTAAGCGGTAGTCATCGTCTTTTAAATAAAGAGTGTGACGCTTTCCGGGAGGTTGCTGGTCGATGAAGCAAAAAGGACAGCGGTTGTTGCACTGAATTAAACCGTCGAAGAGGGCGGTGGCAAATTCTAAACCGAGGTCTTCGTCGTCATCTTTTTCAATTTCAATGTGGTGGGTTTGTCCCGCTGCATCAAGTACTTCCAATTCTAAGTATTCATCAGCGCAGAGGAATTGATAGTCAATTAAATCTCTGGGTTTGGTCCCGTTAATGGCTACCAGGGAGTCTCCCGGTTCAAATCCGATTTCTACGGCGATCGAGTTGGGGAGTACTTTGGTGATTCGAGCGGGACTGGGCATGAGTGATGGGGTTTGGGATGATGGTTTGTTGTATTAAAGGGAAGAAGTGGTATTATACAGCATCCCAACCGATACCAAACAAACACCCAAGTATTCTTACCAGAGCAAATACTTATAACTCACAGGCAAGATGCCTGTGCCACAATGAACACTTCTGGAGCTCAGATGAGTTATCTGTTGGTAGCGAGACTTTTTTTGATAAAGCTTGACCTAAGACCATAGAGCTATAGTAGGGTGGGCAATGCCCACCATAAGGCTGTGCTATTGAGTTTGAACCCCTGTGGGATAGGCATCTTGCCTGTGCCACAGCGGTTAATAAAAACAATTAATTTTTCTAACTAATAATACCAATATCTAGATAAAGTATTCTATACTAAAATTAGTAAATAAATTGATAAATTTGGACCGATCGCCCCCAAAATAACAATCCCAAAAGCCAACCGATACCAAACAAACACCCAGGTATTCTGACCAGAGCAAATACTTAGAACTCACAGGCAAGATGCCTGTGCCACAATGAGATAAGATGAGTTAAAAGATATAATAGATTTTATTATTGAAATGATTGCTGTTAAAAAAATTTCAAATCATCACGATATTAATACAATTACACTTGAAAAAATAAAACAAAGTCAAGGTTATCAATATGCTAAAGAAGAGGGAAAATTAGAGCAAAAAATAGCAACAATTATCTTGCTACAGGAATTAGGATTGAGTATAGATGGCATAGCTAAAAAGCTAAAGCTTGACAGACAAACGGTTATAAAAAATTGTAAATAGATTTTATTTATTTAAAAAAAAGATACTTAGGGTTTGCTGATTAATGCGATCGCCCCCAAAATAAGAATCCCAAACCCCAATCGATACCAAACAAACACCCAGGTCTTTTGACCAGAGCAAATACTTAGAACTCACAGGCAAGATGCCTGTGCCACAATGAGATAAGATGAGTTATCTGTTGGCAGCGAGACTTTTTTTTGAAAAAGCTTGACTAAGGTACAATTTGACATTAATGTTTTTGAATTGGCAGTAATATAGTTGGAAAACAAACCAAAAGCGCGCCGCTACGCGGATCCCTTCGGGACCGCCCCCAAAATAACAATCCCAAATCCCAACCGATACCAAACAAACACCCAGGTCTTTTGACCAGAGCAAATACTTAGAACTCACAGGCAAGATGCCTGTGCCACAATGAGATAAGATGAGTTATCTGTTGGTAGCGAGACTTTTTTTTGATAAACCTTGACTAAGGTACAATTTGACATTAATGTTTTTGAATTGGCAGTAATATAGTTGGAAAACCAACCAAACGCGCGCCGCTACGCGGATCCCTTCGGGACCGCCCCCAAAATAACAATCCCAAATCCCAACCGATACCAAACAAATACCCAAGTATTCTGCTTCTGCAAATACTTAGAACTCACAGGCAAGATGCCTGTGCCACAATGAACATTTCTGGAGCTCAAACGTGTTTAGTATTAAATAGACATCTGGATAAACTAGGGGTGCAATCTTTACCATATCTAGCTCCAGCAACCAACCGGTTATTGTATAACTATCAACTATCCACTCGACCGAATCTGAAAATTGACAACAAGCTAAAACCCTAGAGGAATAAGGCGAGTATAGTAGGGGGCATTTTTTGCGGAGACATTCGTCACGAATTAAATTTTGAATTTTGAATTTTGAATTTTGAATTCGACCTCAGGAGCTATCAACTGTCAACTGCTATAGTTTCAAAACCAACCAAACGCGCGCCGCTACGCGGATCCGTTCCGGATCGCCCCCAAAATAAGAATCCCAAAAGCCAACCGATACCAAACAAACACCCAAGTACTCTGTTTCTGCAAATACTTAATCAACCAAGCGATCGCCAAATAAGACCATATAGCCGAGGAAACGGTCCCCACTGCCAAAATAAACAATTCACTAGTCTTAACTCCAGCCTGAAATACTCCCAACAATTCCACCAACCCCGCCAAAGTAATAGCTGGAAGACCCAATAAAAAGGAAAAACGCGCCGCCGTTGACCGTTCCAAACCAATAAATAAACCAGCAGTAATAGTAGAACCAGAGCGAGATACTCCCGGAATTAAAGCCAAGGTTTGAGCCAAGCCCATCAAAATGCCATCTTGAGCGTCCAGATGATTGAAATGGCGCAAATGCCTGCCTTTATACTCCGCCCAACCCAACAAGATAGCCATAACAATAGAAGCGCAAGCAATAGTAGTCATGCTGCGAAAAGCAGAATTATCCAAGTCCGGCACTAACACCTTCAGAAATAAGCCGCAAATCTCAATGGGTAGAGTTCCCAAGCCAATCCCTACTGCCATGCGCATCTCTTGAGATTCATAATCTTTGGTATTGATAGCCTTCACTACCCCCCTCACAATCTGACTCAAATCCGCCCAAAAATACCAAACTACAGCCCCGATACTGCCCAATTGAATCACTGCAGTAAAAGCAACTCCCGGGTCTCCCCAACCTAAAGCCACGGGAACTGCTTTTAAATGAGCAGTACTGCTAATAGGCAAAAATTCCGTCAGTCCCTGCACCATGCCCAAAATTACTGCCTGAAAGATATTGTATTGTGTCTGAGGCAAGACAGGAGTTTCCACCACATCCGCATTAGCTAATTTGGCAGTCAAAGCCAGTACCAGTCCCAAAATAGTCCCGCTCACCCACAGGTAAAAACTCCTTTCTTGTCTCTTCATCCGCTCTCTCACCTTCCCGTTGTTTTAAGATAAGTTAAATAAACTTTACAAAATTTTTTTAACAATATCGTGTTTTTCCCCAATTCTACTAACCCCTCTGATTATGGAGCGAAGTCCAGAGAAACTGTCCTCGCCAATATTGGCTGGTTCCGGCGGGAAAGAGAAAAAATCCTTATTTTTCTCGCTGCCGCATTTTTGGTATTCGTTCCTGTCTTCATTCAAGCACCCCTAGTGCGCTGGCAACCCCTTTTAAGTTTGCTCCTCACGGTAGGCTGGTTTTGGCTGTCCTATCAATTGTGGCTGCGTCAGTCTAGCAAACTTTGGGGGGACTTGCTCTTTGGATTTAGTTGGACTTGGCTGACAGGTTCTATTTATTGGGGTTGGTTTCGTTGGGAACCCTTAATCCATTTACCTATTGAAGCCATTGGTGTGCCTTTTGTCCTTTTCTTCTTGTGGCGCGGTTTCTCCATGGTAGGTAATTTATTTTACCTCGGTTGCCTCATTGGCACGGCTATTACGGATTTATACTTCTATTTAACCGATGTCATTCCTAATTGGCGGCAATTAACGGTGGTAGATCCGGCTCTGGCTACTCCTATATTACAAGATGCTCTTACTCGAGTGCAAACTGTGTGGGGTATTAGTTGGGCTATAGTCTTAGTGAATCTGTTGTTGGCAATTAGTCTTTTTGGTTTGCAGCAAAATAAACTTCATTGGTGGGGTTTTGCTGGGGCAGTGTTGAGTACTATTTTGGTGGATAGTCTCTTTTATTTAGCTGCTTCTTTTGCTACTTCTTAGATATTTCACACAGAGTCAAAGACTTAAAAGTTATTTGATAAGGAAGGAACATTCTTGAAATTGAAAGTCCCCCTTTGATAAGAAAGGAACATTCTTAAAAGTCTT
>JH611036.1 GCA_000252485.1 Prochloron didemni P4-Papua_New_Guinea
TCCCCCTTTGATAAGAAAGGAACATTCTTAAAAGTCCCCCTTTGATAAGGGGGATTTAGGGGGATAGGGGATTGAGAGGGATAGTATCTATCTCTAGGATTATTTTTCAGATTTCATCTAAACTTTATTTAGACAAATGTTTATCTCTTCTGAAGTTTTAACTAGTCTCCAACAAAGACGACAAAAGCTGGCTGAATTAATCGACTTTCCTGTTATTCTTTGGTCGGGAAGTCGTCTCTCTCGCAATTTTCCCGCCAACAAATACCCCTTTCGCGCCAGCAGTCACTTCCTTTACTTTACCGGATTGCCACTAGAAAATGCTGTGATTCGTCTGGAGTCCGGGAACCTGGAACTGTTCCTGGACGAGCCACCAGAAGATGCTGCTCTTTGGCATGGTGCAATGCCCCAACGTAAAGAAATAGCCTCACTTATAGGGGCTACAGCAAATTATCCTCTCGCTGCTTTATCTTCTCGTGTTACCGATGCCGCTACTATTCCGGTTCAGGATAGCAATACTTATGAACAACAAGGTGAAATTCTGCAGCGGTCTTTATCTCATTCTTCTAAGTTAGAAGGAAAAGATTTAGCTTTAGCTAAAGCAATTATAACCTTGCGTCTCTGTCACGATGGAGCAGCCTTGAAAGAATTGCGTCAAGCTGCCAAAGTAGGAGTAGGGGCTCATAAAGTAGGCAGAGAAGCTGTTGCAGGAGCTAAAACGGAAGCAGAAGTTAGAGGGGCAATGGAATCGGTAATTATTGCTAATCATATGACTCCTGCTTACAATAGCATTGTCACGGTTAGGGGGGAAGTATTGCACAATGAACAATATTTAAACCCTTTACAACCGGGAGATTTGTTATTAGCTGATGTAGGAGCGGAAACTCCTCTAGGTTGGGCTTCAGATATTACTCGCACTTGGCCCGTTTCCGGCAAGTTTTCCCCCACACAAAGAGCTATTTATGACATTGTTTTAGCGGCTCACGACGCTTGTATTGAAGCAGTTAGTCCTGGAGTTGAATACAAGGAAATTCATTTACTAGCAGCTACAATTATGACTCGAGGATTGGTAGATTTGGGCATATTGAAAGGGAAACCAGAAGATTTAGTAGCTGCAGATGCTCACGCTCTTTTCTTTCCTCACGGTGTCGGCCATCTTCTAGGTTTGGACGTTCACGACATGGAAGATTTGGGGGATTTAGCGGGCTATGAAGCAGGAAGAAAGAGGAGCGATCGCTTTGGTTTAGGATATTTGCGCTTAGATCGACCTTTAACTGCAGGAATGGTAATTACCATTGAACCGGGTTTCTATCAAGTGACCGCTATTTTAAACCAACCTCAATTTCGCAGTAAATATCAAGAGATGGTAGATTGGGAGAAATTAGAATTGTTTGGAGACGTTCGCGGTATTCGCATTGAAGATGATGTTCTGGTAACAGCATCTGGAGCGGAAGTTTTAACTGCTCAATTACCAACTACTGTAGATTAATGGTAGTATTATAGCAGTTGACAGTTGATAGCTACTGAGGTACGCTCCACGCCTTGCAGTGCCCTTCGGCTACCCACTGCCCCCAAATAAAAAAGACTATGATTTTTTTGATTCAATGAGTACTATGACTTTTCAATTCCACAGAATCATAGTCATCATGATAATCACGAAATCATAGCAAAAAATGAGAAACTCTCCCTGTTCGCCTTGCGCACTGAGCGATTACGTGCTATTGTAGTCCCACGAAGTGTTTCAGACACAACCGGATTAACATAGGATTAAATAAGCACTACTAACTAGAACATGTACGATAACATTTGCAAATTCCTAGTAGAAGAATTCCCAAAAGATTTAGCAACCTGGTTGGTAGGGAAACCGGTAACCCTCACCAAACTCAA
>JH611037.1 GCA_000252485.1 Prochloron didemni P4-Papua_New_Guinea
GGAAAGGTCTGAAAATGTTTGCTACATATACTTTATTGTTATAAGCAATTGTAGGTTGGGTTGAGCGCGAGCGAAACCCAACACCGAATCTTTTGGCTTGTTGGGTTTCGTGACCTCAACCCAACCTACGAAAAACTGCTATAAGGAAACGGTTATTATAAGAGCTACAGTTGAGGAGAAAATAAAGTTGAGCAGCCGAATCAAAACCATAGCCACCCTTTTGCTGGGCATTACCCTCGTGGCTATTTTAACTGCTTGCGAAACGCGCTCGCCAGTCAAAGCCCAGAAGCGAGTGTTTCTGGACCTCTCCCTGGAGTTCCTCGGAGAATACCAGTTACCGAAGACCAGCTTCAAAAATACTCAAGTTGGGGGATTATCTGCTTTAACCTACGATCGCCTTTCCCAGCGTTTCTATGCTCTTTCTGACGACCGAGATAAGGCTCGGTTTTACACTCTCAATCCCACTTTAACTACTACTGCCGAGGGTGAAGTTGTGCTGGAGAATATGGAAGTAGAGGATGTCACCTTTCTGCGGGACGAAAAAGGAGCAACCTATGCTCAAGGCACGGTGGATCCGGAAGGAATAGCTGTTTCTCCTCAAGGAACCGTATTTATCTCTAGCGAAGGAGTGGCCAGTAAAGGGATTGCTCCCTTCGTGAAAGAATTTGACCTCAAAACGGGCAAGGGTAAGCAAAGTTTAAGGATTCCCCAACGCTTTTTACCCAACGTACCAGGAAAGGATTCCGGGGAACCTCGCGGGGTGCGGGATAACTTAGGTTTTGAAGGTTTAACTCTGGCGGATGTTGGCTTGGCAAAAACAGATCCTTTTCGCTTATTTACTGCTACAGAATCCTCATTGGCACAGGATAGCAGTACGGAGGAGGAAGAACCAGCAATACAACCCCCAGTTCGCTTATTGCACTATCAGATTAATCCTGTGGGGCAACCTATTTTAGTGGCGGAACATCTCTACCTTTTGGATGTGGCTCCCAGCGATGTGATTTATAATGGGGTGACGGAATTAATGGCTCTGAACGAAGCAGGTTATTTTCTCAGTTTGGAAAGAACTTTTGGTTTCTCTGGCCATGGAGCAAAGATTTTTCAGATTGCCATGGGCAATGCTACGGATACATCTAATATTGCTAGTTTAAAAAATAATCTTAGCACCATTCAACCTTTAAGGAAAAAGTTAATTTTAGATTTGAGGGAACTGGGCATTCCCTTAGATAATTTAGAAGGAATGACTTTCGGTCCTCCTTTACCAGATGGCAGTCAGAGTTTAATCTTAGTGAGCGATGATAATTTTCGCAAAAACCAAGTTACTCAGTTTTTGCTGTTTAAAATTTCTTTTAATTAAAGAGCAGATTTATTAATCCTACCCCAGGCTCTATCAACTGTCAACTCCTATAGAACTTCGCTCAAAAAATGTATTTACCATTTTTTCTTGATGATTTTTATATGAAATACGTTTAGGTTTGCTACAGATAGGGTTTATCCCCCTAAATCCCCCTTAATAAGGGGGACTTTTCTTGCTCCGTTTTCTTGCTCCCCCCTTATTAAG
>JH611038.1 GCA_000252485.1 Prochloron didemni P4-Papua_New_Guinea
TATAATTAAAACATCTATCAACAAGGAGAGTAGCCATGTCAATAGCCAAATCCACCCTTGACCATGAAGTAAAATTATCTTTCCTCAAAAAAGATAATTTGCCCACAATGTACGACTTACCTAGTGAGGAGGAATCTGGTTTGCCTGATGAATTGCACTTATTACAATCTGAATTCTGCAGCGCTACATTTTTCCCCAATGTTGCCACGAATAAAGTATTTGTTGCCAGCGACTTGAATCTCTATTACGACTGGCAGAATAGCCAATGGTACAAGCGTCCCGATTGGTTTGCCGTAGTAGGTGTAGATAGACTTTACCAAGGAAAGGACTTGCGCCTAAGCTATGTGATGTGGGAAGAAGAAGTAGCTCCATCTATTGTGATTGAGTTTCTTTCCACCAGTACCAGAAATGAAGACTTAGGAAAAAGCAAACGGAAAGGAAAACAACCGACAAAATGGGAAGTATACGAGCAAATTTTACGTATTCCCTATTATTTCGTCTTTGACGGAGTGACTAACCAACTGCGAGCATATGAGTTAGTAGGAAATCGCTACAGTTTGTTAGAATTAACTGATTCTAAGGTGTGGATACCCAGTTTATCTATTGGTTTGGGACTTTGGCAAGGAGAATATCGCGGTTGCACTCGTCAGTGGTTGCGCTGGTACGATGCACAAGGTAATTGGATTCTAACAGAAGCTG
>JH611039.1 GCA_000252485.1 Prochloron didemni P4-Papua_New_Guinea
GGAAACTTCTGCTGTTAAGAAACAAAAAACTTCTGGTCTCTTGTTGAGGAGTATATTAAAGAGGCAACACATGCAGTAGAAGAGAAAAGAAGGATACAATCCGGCTTGGAAATCTATCTAATCCTTACGATTGACCTAAGCTTATTTTTTGACTTAGCTTAGGTCAATCAATGACAAAATTTCAAGGAAATTCAAGGTTAAGATTAAATCTCAAAATGTTGAAACCCTTCGACTACCCAACACAACAAGCAGTGCTGTTGGGTTTCGTTACCTCAACCCAACCTACGATAGAATAAACTCAGGAAGATTTCGATCGCTTTTGCGCTGTGATGGAGGAGAGGGTGGAACAACCTGTGTTTGTTCATTGTGCTGCTAATTTGCGAGTGTCTGCTTTTATCTATCTCTATCGACAAATTAAACAAAATTGGAGTGAGGAAGAAGCTAAAGTTGATTTGGAGAAAATTTGGACTCCCAATAAGATATGGACGCAGTTTATTGAAGAGGTAATAAAAAAAATGATGTTATCAGCAATGGTAGTGCCGTGGCACACTAAAAATGTCAGCCAAGAAACCGGGTTTCTCTTATTATTCTAAGGATTAATGCTGAAACTCTGACAAGAAACCCGGTTTCTCAACCCAGGGGATAACCTCAATTTATAAGATGGGACTATTGCTCTACTGGAGAATTTTTTTAAAAATGGCAATTCCTTACAAGCAAATTCGTGCTGTTTACGATGATAGAACAATTCGGGTTTATCAAGCTTATAACAATGTCAAAAACTTTGCCAGTAGAGAAGAACGGTTAAATGCTAAAGCAAGTGGCACAGGCATCTTGCCTGTGACTTCTGTTCGTATTCAATGGGACCCCGATCGCGATTTGCATTTACAACCACTGAAGTATCGAGCTATTCAAATTGGTTTATCGAAAGAAGCGATTAAATTATATGTTAGTGAGTGGATTCGCAGTATTACCGAAGTAACTGACCTAGCAACTCAGATTCATAACCTGGTGGATAATCAGAAATTAGAGGAAGCAAGAAAATTACTGCCGAAGGAGAAAGCGTATCCTCTCTCTCAAGATTTGAAGGAGAAAATCCAAGCCAGTTGACAGCTAACTTCAATTGATAATTAGGAAGAAATATATGAAAGTTAGGCAGCCCAGAGGGCTACCCCACGATTGATAAATAGATATTTAGCCCCAAACAACTACTTTTGACCACACCCCTAATGAAGTGGTTAA
>JH611040.1 GCA_000252485.1 Prochloron didemni P4-Papua_New_Guinea
CAAAAATTTATTTCAATTGGTCTCTGGCCTTTTAATCCAGGTTTTGTAGTATTTAGTACTACGCTGCAAGGCACCAAGGATCTGACTTAACCAAATCTTAATCTAAGGGGCCTTTTCTGACATTTTTAAACAAAAGCAGTATAGAGAGTTGACATTGTCAGAAAAATTAGCTAGATTGATAATGGAAGCTAAGTAAAAGCTTTCTTTTTTTAGGTCGAACTTTTAAAAATAAGAATAATTATATAGCACTGCGGGAATGGGTCAGGACACAATACCGGGTTGTTCCTACATCTTCTACATCAATGTGCTTGAAAGGTAAGGCTTTGAGGTAACAACTATGGCTACTAACATCCTAGATAATATAGATAGGTCGAAGTTGGGAAAACTTCTTCAAGAGGCGCGGAAAAGATGTGGCATGACTCAAGCTAATGCAGCTCAAGTGATTGATGTGGCACGAACCACTATAGTGGCCATTGAGAAAGGGGAACGCCGTCTGAAGGCAACGGAATTAATTAAATTGACTCGTGCTTATGGCAAATCCGTGAGCGACTTTGTTCGCGATCGCCCTGTGGTGGAGCCTTTCCAAGTACAATTTCGAGCTGCTTACCAGCGCAATGAGTCTGAACAAACTCTGATTGAACCAGTTATTCAGAATCTAGAAGAGTTGTGCCAAAACTATCTAGAACTTGAGGAAATACTAGACGCACCACTGCGACATAATTACCCTCCTGAATACAAAGTAGAAAAAATGCCAGTAGAAGTTGCTGCGGAAAGTATTGCAGTTGACGAGCGTCAGCGACTTGGACTTGGAGACCGACCTATTTCTTTACTTCGAGACATTCTCGAAGAGGATGTAGGTTTGCGCATTTTCTACTTAAAAATGCCCTCTAAATATTCAGAGATGTACACTTACGATGAAAGATTTGGGGGGTGCATGGCAATTAATCTTGACCATCCAGAAGAGAGACGGCGTTGGTCTCTGTCCCATGGATATCTTCACTTTCTTTGCCACAGACGAAAATCAGTGGTGGATTTTGACGGTCAGTACCAACGAGTTCCAGAAAGCGAGCGACTAGCGGATGCTTTTCCCAAATATTTCCTCATGCCTACAAGCAACTTATTTAAGCGATTTAATGATATACGCAGCAGTCAAGGGAAGTTTACTCCGAATAATTTATTTACCCTAGCTAATGACTATGGTGTTTCCCTACCAGCATTGACGTATCGGTTGGAAGAAATGAAGCTTTTGCCTTCTGGAACCTGGGAGAAGTTGCAAGCTAGGAAACTGGAAGTAGGAAAAACAAAAGAGAAACTTGGTTTAGAAACAATTCCCCAACGCACTGACATGGCTCCAATTTACTATCAGCAACTTGCCATTGAGGCACTCGATCACGGTCTCATTACTGAAGGAAGATTTGCCAAATTTCTCCAGGTAGATCGTTTGGAGGCTAGAGGTATTGCTCAAGAACTGCGAGAAAATTTTAGGATGACAAGGGAAGAAGATAGTGAAATTGACCTCTGTCAAGTATAACTGTAAAAGGAATAGTGATTATGAATTTGACTCACTCCCACGTTATACTTGATACTTGCTGCTTGATCAACTTTAGCGCTTCCGGTAATTTACTCGCAATATTGAAGGCTATTCCTGCCACTGTTGCAGTTGCTCAAGTTGTGAAAGATGAGGAGTTAAAAACTATCCAAACAATTAAGAATCAGGAAGAAAATCAGTTGGATACTGCTATTTCTCAGGGGATTCTTAAAGTAGTAGATTTTGAATCAGAAGAGGAGGCGGAATTGTTTGTTAATTACGCTGCGGTTATTGGCGACGGAGAGTCAGCTACGGGGGCGATAGCTATTAATCGAGGTTGGGCCATGGCGACTGACGATAAGAAAGCCATTTCCTTTTTTCGACCGAAAGCACCTCAACTGAAAATTATATCAACTTTAGAGATAGTTAAGTATTGGTCGGAACAGGCAAGTGTTGATGACTTAGAACTCAAGCAAGTACTAAATGCAATTCGCACTAAGGGGCGGTATATACCTCAGAAAAATCATCCTTTACTAAGTTGGTGGACTGAGTTGGTGGACTGAAAAAATCCATCTTAATCAAGAGAAAATAGAGTAAACGCAAATGATGAAGAGAGAGAATTATAAAAAACAAATCTAATAAATATCCTCACAAACAAATCCGGCGTTGCTGAATCAAGATATGAAATAAGAATAAACCGCAGAGG
>JH611041.1 GCA_000252485.1 Prochloron didemni P4-Papua_New_Guinea
AAGTCACAGGCAAGATGCCGTAAGTCACAGGCAAGATGCCTGTGCCACGAGGAAAAAGAGAGAGCTAGTTTTTATTTATTCATGTCTCAATTACGCAACGCCAAAAATCCTTTACACCTCTCCACCTCATATGGTAAATCTCATCTCAATGCCCCAACACCGTAAAATCTATGTCATCATAACAGCAATTTAAACCACCCACTGCCCCACAACTATGAAAGCCCTGTTAATTTACCCCATCTTCCCTCCCACCTTTTGGTCCTACGAAAAAATCCTCCAGTTAGTCAATCGCAAAGTCTTACTCCCTCCCCTAGGTTTAGTCACCGTCGCCGCAATCTTACCCCAGGACTGGGAATTCAAGCTAGTAGACCGCAATATTCGTGCCGTCACCGAGGAAGAATGGCAGTGGGCAGATGTAGTGATTCTTTCCGCCATGATCGTGCAGAAAGATGACTTACTCCAACAAATAGGGGAAGCGAAACAAAGAGATAAATTAGTAGCAGTAGGCGGACCTTATGCCACCTCCGTTCCCCAGGAAGCCCAAGAAGCCGGTGCGGACTTTCTCATCCTGGATGAAGGGGAAATCACTCTTCCCATGTTTATCGAAGCCATCCAAAAAGGAGAAACCAGCGGCATTTTCCGCGCCACTCACAAGCCCGATGTCACCACTACTCCCATCCCTCGCTACGACTTATTGGACTTCGATGCTTATGACTCCATGTCAGTTCAGTTTTCCCGAGGCTGTCCCTTCCAATGCGAGTTCTGCGACATAATCGTTCTCTACGGTCGCAAACCTCGCACGAAAACCCCAGCCCAACTGCTCAAAGAGTTAGATTATCTCTATGAACTGGGATGGCGACGGGGAGTATTCATGGTGGACGACAACTTTATCGGCAATAAACGCAATGTGAAATTGTTGTTAAAGGAGTTGAAAGTTTGGCAGGCAGAACACCAATATCCTTTCCCCTTTAATACGGAAGCTTCTGTAGACTTAGCCGCAGACCAGGAGTTAATGGATTTAATGGTGGATTGTTATTTCGATGCGGTGTTTCTGGGTATTGAAACTCCTGATGAAGACAGTTTGCAACTCACCAAGAAGTTCCAAAATACTCGCAGTTCCCTGGCAGATGCGGTAGATACCATTATTCGAGCTGGCTTACGTCCTATGGCTGGCTTTATTATTGGCTTCGATGGAGAGCAGAAAGGAGCTGGTTCTCGCATTATTCGCTTTGCGGAACAAACTGCTATTCCTACTACCACTTTTGCCATGTTGCAAGCCCTCCCCAATACTGCTCTTTGGCATCGCTTAAACCAAGAAGGAAGATTGCTAGAGAATAAGGATGGCAATATCAATCAAACTACCTTGATTAACTTTATCCCCACTCGCCCCATTGAAGATATTGCCCGAGAATATGTGGAAGCATTTTGGGCTTTATACGACCCCCATCTTTATTTGGACCGCATCTATCGTTGTTTCCTCAAGTTGGGAGCCCCTCGGTGTCAAGCTCCTTTTAAATGGCCTAGTTGGGTAGATTTGAGAGCCTTGGCTATTGTTATTTGGCGACAAGGGATTAAGCGGGATACTCGTTGGCGTTTCTGGCATCATATCTTTGGTATTTTCCAGCACAATCCTGCTGTGTGGGAGCATTACCTAACTCTCTGCGCCCACAACGAGCATTTTATGGAATATCGCCAAATTGTGCGAGATGAAATTGAACAACAGTTGGCTCAATTAACTGTGGGGCAAAAAGTGCCGCTACAAGTAGTCAAGGATGGGGAGAAGAAGGAAGTGGAGGCTATAGCCAGTTAGAGTGGATTCCGGTAGCATCTGAATGACATATTGCAATCAAAATGCTCGCGTATAAAGAAACTTAGTATTATAGGTTTTGAAGCCCCTCTCCCCGTGGGAGAGGGGTTTGGGGAGAGGGTCACCTCAGATAAACTATTTAAAGCAAATTACCAGTGTTATAAGCAATTGTAGGTTGGGTTTCCCGATAGCGAAACCCTTCGGCTACGCGGCCCCTGAGCGTAGTCGAAGGGCAGGGCAACGCCCAACAGCACTAAGTTTTGTTGGGTTTCGTTACCTCAACCCAACCTACGAAATAAACTACGAAAAATAAACTATTTGTAGCAAATATTTTCGGAATTCATCTTAGTATTTGACAGTAACAAGGAGGATATTTTTAAATGGACAATCTAGAGGAATATGGTGCGATTATTGAAGAAAAACTGACAGAATATACAAAAATACCCTATGCTTATGGAGACTTGAAATGTCGTTTAATTATTAGCGAAGAGAGGAATAATTTTTTATTGATTACCCAAGGATGGGAGGATGATATCCAGGTTCATGGCTGTCTGGTTCATATTGAAGTAATTGGGAATAAAATTTGGATTCATCGGGATGGTTTGGAAGAAGGCATTGCCAATGAGTTAGTAAGTGCGGGAATCAGCCAAAGTGCAATTGTCTTAGGATTTCATCCCCCAGAAGTGCGTCCTTATACGGAATTTGCTGTGAGTTGATAATTCTTGTTTGCTTAATTAGTTATCTTGAGGTGAATAAGTTGACTTTTAATTGATCACCTCAATTGTTAACCGCAGATGAACACAGATAAACACAGATGATTATCATATAACTTGTTGACTAAATTAGGGTTATAGGATAAAATTCCATCTAAATATACCAAAAAATTGCAATAATACCATCATAAAACATCCGCGTTCATCTGCGTTCATCTGTGGTTTAAAAACAATGAATAAAACAGATCTAGCCTTCACTCCAGCCTTAGAACAAGCCCAACTAATCCAAAAAGGAACCATTTCCCCCTTAGAACTCACTCAACTATACCTAGAACGGATTGACAACTTCGACTCTCAACTAGGGAGTTTTTATACCTTAATTGCCGAACAAGCAATAGCTGACGCTCAAGCCAAAACCCAACAACTAGCCCAAACCCAAGACAAAACTACCTTACCCCCCTTCTTCGGTATCCCTACAGCCATCAAAGATATCTATTCCCTAGAAGGAGTTCCCACCAGCTACGGAGTTGCCGCCCTGAAAAATAATCTCCCTCCCTACGAAGACGCAGTAGTCACTCGCATCAAACAAGCAGGTTTCATCATTCTAGGCAAAACCGCCGCTTCTCAATTAGGTTCCCTCCCCTACACCGAACCTCCCGGTTTTCCCCCCACTCGCAATCCCTGGAATCCTCAACACACTTCAGGAGGTTCCAGCGGCGGTGCGGCCACTGCCGTAGCCGCCGGTTTCTGTCCCTTAGCTCCCGGTTCCGACGGCGGAGGCTCCATTAGAATACCCGCTGCTTGTTGCGGCTTGGTGGGACTGAAACCAGCCAGAGGAAGAATATCCAATGCCCCCATGGGAGACTATCAAAACGGCATTGCCACCCACGGACCCCTGGCCCGTACCGTTGCCGATGCAGCCGCCCTCTTAGATGTAATGTCAGGCTATACCATAGGAGACCCTTACTGGTTGCCTGACCCAGAAACTTCCTTTCTGGAAGCAACCAAACAAAACCCTCATCCCTTGCGCATAGCTTTTTCCAGCACCGTTATTCCCAGTCAAACAGCGGTAGATATTTATCAACAGGCTATTCAAGCAACAGCTCAAACTCTAACAGATATGGGACACATCCTGACGGAAGCCTATCCCGACCTCACTGCCTTAGTAGAACCCTTTAAAAGAATTTGGCAAACAGGAGCCAGTGCCGCCGAGGTTCCCCGAAAAGCAATGGCTCCTGTCAATGCTTGGCTGGCCAGTGAAGCAGGTTCTGGGGGAGAATATTTACAAGCAGTGGCTCAAATGCAAATTATTTCCCGCCAGATCGTCGCCTTCTTCCAGCAATATGATGTTTTACTTCTCCCCGTTCTCATGCACCCCCCGATGAAAGTAGGAGAGTGGCAAGATTTGAGTCCTGCCGAAACAGTAGAGAAAGTAATCGCTTGGATGACCCCTAACCCCCTAGCTAACGCTACCGGACTACCGGCCATCGCCCTTCCCACGGGAAAATTTGATTCTCATGGCTTGCCCATAGGCATCCAACTAATTGGCGGTCCTGCCGCAGAAGCCACTGTAATTGCCCTAGGGGCTCAGTTAGAAAGAGCCAATCCTTGGCTGAATAAACGTCCTCCTTCGTTTGCTAGTTAATTTAGAGAAAATTGTTCATTGTTCATTGTTTATTGTTCATTGTCAGATGACTACTTTAATCCCAATTATTCTAGCAGGTGGTGAAGGAAAACGGTTTTGGCCTCTCAGTCGCCGCAAACGTCCCAAACAGTTTCTTTGCCTTGATGGCAGCGGCCAAAGCTTACTGCAAGCCACGGCAACTCGTCTCTTACCCCTTGCAGGAGATTGGCACAAACTATGGGTAGTGACATCCGCTTTAATTGCAGAGGGAGTGAGAGAACAATTACCAGAATTACCCCCAGAGAACTTATTAATCGAACCAGAAGGGAAAGACACCGCTGCCGCTGTAGCTTGGGCTACCTTAGAAGCTAGCCAAGGTCACGATTCCACACCCCTGGGTTTTTTTCCAGCGGACCATTGGATTGGAGACAACCAAGCTTACCTCCAAACTCTCCAAGCAGCTAGTTCCCTTGCCGCTAAGGAAGAAGCCATCGTTACTTTGGGAATCAAACCCAACTATCCTGCTACAGGTTATGGCTATATCGAACAAGGGGAAGCAAAAGGCAAGTTTGGTGGTTTACCAGCTTATAAAGTGAGTCGGTTTACGGAAAAACCCAATCAAGAAACAGCCACCTCTTTTATCAAAACAGGTGGCTATAGCTGGAACAGTGGCATGTTTATCTTTCGTTCGGAAGTAGTATTACAAGAACTGGCTATTCTAGCACCGGAAATGCTCCAACTTTTACAAGCAAAAGGCAAGCAAGCTTATGGAGAATTAGAGAAAAAAAGCATTGACTATGCTTTAATGGAGAAAACCCAATTAGCTTACGTCCTGCCTGCCAATTTTGGTTGGGATGACCTGGGAGACTGGAACTCTTTAGAAAGACTATTAACCAAAGATGGAGACAATATTGCCTTAGCTAATCATGTGGGCAAGGATACAAAAGGGGCAATTATTTATAACAGCGATGGAGAAGAAACCATAGTAACTATTGGTTTGGAAGATGTGGTAATAGTGAGAGATGGCAATGTTACTTTGGTAGCCAACAAAAATAGAACTCAGGAAATCAAACAGGTTCTGAAACAATTGCAACAAGAACCAAAATTTAAAGAACTGTTGTAAATTGATTATAGCCATAGCAATGAACAATGAACAATTGACAATTTTGCCATAGATAGAATAGAAAGAAATAAACCTCAGCTCTTCAAATTAAACCTGATGCCAGCAAAAGATTTTTACCATGAAGTTGTCAAAACTGCCCTCATTAAAGATGGCTGGCAAATTACCGACGACCCTCTAATTCTCAAACTAGGCGAACGTTCTGTGTACGTTGATATTGGGGCTGAAAAACTTATTGCTGCGCAGCGAGGAAATAAAAAAATTGCAGTTGAAATCAAAAGTTTTCTGAGTCCTTCTCCCATCAATGACCTGGAAAATGCCTGGGGACAATTTTTTCTCTATGCTAGAATCCTCCAACGTAAGGAACCGGAGCGTTTTCTATATCTTGCTGTTAATTGCACTACATTTGATACCCTCTTTAAAGAGGAAGCTGGACAAATCCTACTGGAAGAACCTGGTTTCCGGTTAATTATTTTTGATTCAGAAACAGAGGAGCTAGTGAGATGGATATCTTAGAGCGATGGCGTAACATTATAGAAAAAATCCTCCAGTACCATGCCCGCCTTCCTTACCGCTATGGAGATGTTAACACTTATGTCGTAGTTAGTCGGGAGCGCGATCGCTATCTCCTGATGCATGAAGGTTGGGAAAATCGACATCGAGTTCATGGTTGTATCGTTCATTTGGAAATTAGACAGAATAAGCTATGGATACATTATGATGGCATCGAAGACAGTATTACTGAAGCGTTAGTCTCAGCTGGTATCCCCAAAGACCATATTGTTCTGGCATTTCATCCTCCCGACCTTCGGGAATATACCGGATATGCTGTGGCCTAGAGCTATAGCAATGAGCAATGAACAATTAACAATTAACAATTAACAATTAACAATTTTGCCATAGATAGAATTGAAAGAAATAAACCTCAGTTTTTTCGTAGGGTGCGGCACTGCCCACCACAGCGCCTATCCCTGTAGTCAAAAGCAGTATCAATAGTCTCCTGACGGACTGCAGCCGGGTGCGGTCAAAAACAGTTGAATTTTAAGTCGCGGCTTACCCTAAAAGATAGGCAAGCCCAGAGGGCTACCCCACAATTAACTTTCTACATATTCAACCTCAAACAACTCTTTTGACCACACCCACTGCAGCCACAATATTCTGAAACAACTAGATATTAAACCAACTGGTTTTGACCACACCCAATCAACATTAGTTAACAATTGTACATTTTGGGTGCGGTCAAAAGTAGTTGCTGATGTTGCGGTAACGCCAGTGTTAGGTAAATCTGGTCCCCCCCCTTGGTCCCCCCCCTTGGTCCCCCCCACTGGGAGGGGACTTTCCCGGCTCCCCCCCTTTTGAAG
>JH611042.1 GCA_000252485.1 Prochloron didemni P4-Papua_New_Guinea
TCCTGTTTCACCAACGGGTTTTGACCACACCCGTACATTTTTTGTTACTTAGAGCAAACCAAATTATTGTCTAATCGTGAAACCCTTGCTGAGAAAGAGGTTTACCAAAAACATTCCCTTTCCTTTGATAAATATTTTTTTTTAAGAATTTCTTTAAGTTTGAGCCTGAATCCATGGCCATAGCCATGTATAATAAAATAGTCGGAAGTAAACCTACGTGGTAGTAGCGCTTACTCACCAATCAACCACTTAGTCTGAGCAGATAAATAACAATCGTGACTGCCTCAACAGTAAACCTGGAGTCATTGTGTTCCCATGTTGCTGCTGAACGGGTGTGGTCAAAAGCAGTTGTTTAGGGCTGAATATCTATTTATCAATTGTGGGGTAGCCCTCTGGGCTGCCTAACAATCGCGGGTAAGCCGTAACTATTGAAAATATAAAATTCAACTGTTGTCCCAGGCCGGAAAACCCTGATCCAGAAAGAAACTCAAGATCATGCTTGCGGATATTCCCCATTAATAGGACTTAGGCAGAAACCGGGTTTCTGAACTAAAACTCTGGATAATAGGCCGTTTTATCCGGACGAGAAACCCGGTTTCTAGGCTTGTTTGCGTAAAGTCCTGATTAAAAAACAAATTTTCATCAAAGCAGGTGAATAACGATTATGACTGCCTCAACCGTAAACCTGGAGTCATTGTGGTCCCATGTTGCTGCTCAACTGCAACAGTTTTTAGCTGATGCAGATTTCCTAGAGCATCTCCATCTCGCTTTTGGCGAGGGTATCGACCAACAGTTAGCCACTGATTTAATTCAAGATTTAATCAGTGGGGAGGTTCGTCCGGAAATTGAATTTCGCCCAGCGGCGGAAATTAATGGAGCTAATGGCGCTTTTGCTGGTTCTAGCGCTAAAGTTTATTTAGCGCAAGAGTTTGTCGACAGCAATAGTCTAGACACTGTTGCTGTTGTTTTTTTGGAGGAGTTGGGACATTATCTGGATTTCCAGTTAAATCAGGTAGATAGTGCTGGGGATGAAGGGGCGATTTTTGCCCATCTGGTGCAAGGTAATAGTTTGGATGAAGCAACTTTAGCGGCTTTGAAGGCTGAGGATGACAGTGCCACCGTTACCTTGGATGGGGAAGTTGTGGAAATTGAGCAGGATCTTGATTCCTTCCCTCATACTTTTACTAATTCTATTAGTGAACTCAATATAAAGGATGGCCTGGATAACTTTCACTATGAAAATGCACAAACGATAAATTCTGGTTTCCGTGCCCGATTCAAGGATATTGATTTGCCTTCTGGTCTGAATACACCTTATGACGAGATACCCAGTGGAACAGCAACTACCATTACACCATTACCGTCCACCATTAAGGGTTTACTGATTCACACTGCTAACCCAGCTATTACTTTCTTCGATCCTTGGGGACTTCCCAATTTTGACGCAGCGCAAGCCTTTCTAAACTCTCTTCCCAGTAATCCCAATAGCAAACACTTTTTTGCTGAGGGAACTTACAATGGAACAACAGTAGAAGTAGGTAAAATATCTTATAATTCAAGCAATACGGAGGGGATCACAGCAACTCTGGTGTGGACAGGACCTGTAAACAACGATCTCAATCTTTCCTTACTTGGTCCCACCGGCATTGTTTACAATGCACCAATCTTAGATACTGATGCAAGCAATGGTACTCATGATAATATTGAGCAACTTCGGCTTCCTGCCGGACTACCTGGTGGAAACTATACGGTATCTGTTAGCGGTACATTAGATTCCACTTCCGAGCAAGATTATTCTATCTTTTTCACTTCTAACCCTGTAGTAGATCAAGGTCACGGTCAGGGAGATGTGCATCTTGTAACTTTCGATGGTAAAGCTTATGACCTTCAAGCAGTTGGGGAATTTACCCTAGTCAAATCTCTCATAGATGATTTTGAAGTGCAAACCCGCCAAGAACCTTGGGGTAATAGCACGAGAGTTTCTGTCAACACGGCTTTTGCTGTCAATCTTGACGTTTACAACATTGTCTACGATGGGGATCGCCCAGTAGGACAAGAACTATCAATTAACGGACAAACCCAGAGTTGGCTCAGTGGTGACAGTA
>JH611043.1 GCA_000252485.1 Prochloron didemni P4-Papua_New_Guinea
TAGGGGAAGTGATGCAAGATGGTTGGCAGCAAACCGCTCCTATCTCTACCTATACCATTGATTTAAAAACTGGAGAAATTGTCGGGGAGCATCCAGGAATTACCCTAGTTTCTGCTCCTACAGATTCTAATAACGACGGTTATTATGAAGTGGTAGTCAAACTCAATTATCAAAGTGGTTTTGAAACATCTAAATTTTTGATAGAGTATGACAAAACTCCTGAAAACTGGACAGTTAATATAGGAGACTCCCAGAGTAATAATGGTCATAAAGGAGATGGCGCTCATCAGAGTAATGATGCAGAGACACAAATTCTCAATCAAACCCTGGTAGTTCATGGCAATGATGATATTCCTTCCTCTTTAAATCCTCTAGCAACTGTCAGTGATTTTGTTACTGAACCATCGGAAATAAAGTTAAAAGTCAGCAATGAATATTTGGCTTGGAATAATCATAATGGCATTCAAGGAGATGTGGAATCCCCCTATCTTTATGCTCTGAATGGTCAACCAGATGGCGAAGGGCCAGTTAATCATGATATTTATGCCGCTTTTAATCGTGTAATCAGCAGTACTTCTCGTATTGGTTCTGGGGTCAGCAAGGTAACTATTGTAGTACCGCAATCTCAGACTGTGGAACTGGAAGCAGGAGAGATTGTGGAAGATGTGAACTTCGGCAATCAACAAAAACCAGGACAAATCCACGGTTACAAGTGGAACGACCTGGATGGCGATGGTGTTTGGGATGACAATGAACAAGGGTTAGCCGATTGGACCATTTATATCGATGCCAATAACAACGGTCAACTAGACGAAGGAGAACTTTCCACTACCACCGATGACAATAGTGCCTATGGGTTTACTGACTTAGGACCGGGAACCTACATCGTCCGGGAAGTAAACCAAGATGGTTGGCAGCAAACCTATCCCTTGCAAAACTTGGTCATTTACAATGCCGTGGAGCTGGAAGCAGGAAAGATTGTGGAAGATGTGAACTTCGGCAATCATCTTGAATGCGCACCTCCTGAGCTAACAAATCCAATTCGGGGTCAAAGCTTAACAGTACAACCAAGTGCCACTGCGGGAGTTTCTGAATTTACTTTTGCTGCTGACACTTTTGTGGATCCAGATCCAGGAGATGTAATTACTTACACAGCGGAAAAACTCATTGGTGTCACTGGTTGGACTCAACGTTTTGTTGGTGGGGTTTGGGATCCCGTTGCTACTGGCTGGAGTTCAGCTGATATTATGGATAATGATTTAGCTAGCGGACCAGTTATAGGGTTAAGTTTCGATCCAGCTACTCACACCTTTCAAACTTATACTAATGACAATCAATTTCATTGGGTAAGAGTCATTGCTACTGATAATGGAGGGAAGCAAGATGTAACTTATTTTGACTTTTCCAATTATGATGGTCGTGTCATTGACAATTACATTGTTAACGCCAATGTCTTTTTAGATTTGAATGGGAATGGACAACATGATGCTGACGAACCTTTTGGCATCAGCGATGAAAATGGGAATTTTAACTTTGGTGGTTTCTCCATTCTGGATTACGATCTCAACCAAAACGGAAATCTGGACCCTAATGAAGCCAGTATTGTAGCCATAGGAGGCGTTGATATTGGAACTGGTTTGCCTTTAGAAACTCCTTTACGAGCAACACCAGATGCTACAACTGTTTCCCTCTTAACCAGTTTAGTAGCTGATTTGGTGGATCGCGGTTTAACCGTAGAGGAAGCAAATACGTCGGTCACCAATGCTCTATCAATTCCTTCTGATATAGGAATTAATTCTTTCGATCCCATTGAGGCAACAAATAATAATGAGTTAGGTGGTGTAGAAACTTTTGCCGCCATGGTTCAAGTTCAAAACGCCATCACCCAAGTTGCCGGATTAATTGGTGGAGCCTCTTCTGCTTCCAATGGAGAAATTGTTGATAATGTAGTCAGTGCCATCACCAGCGAAATTCAACTGGGTACACCCTTAGATCTCACCGATACCGCTCAGTTACAAACTATCATCGACAATACAGCAACCAGCACCGGTGTCAATCTTGACCATCTATCTGCTCAAGCAGCAGAAGTTATTGCTGCAGCTAATGAAAAGATTGAGGAAGCAGTAGCTAATTCCCCAACGGAGGATCTGGAAGAAATCTTTGCTAAAGTGCAAAAAGTAGCTTTAGGGGAAACTACCGAAGATTTAGAGCAAGCAGGTGCGGGAACCAAATCTATCGATGAGGTAGTGGCAGAAAACACCGGTAGTGGTTTAGAAGAGCAAATTGATAATGCTCAAGTATTAAGCGAAGCTCCCACTGATATAGATTTGAGTAACAATTCCGTCGCAGAAAACTTACCCATCGGTACTGAAGTGGGTACTTTCTCTACCGTGGACCCGGATACGGGAGAAACTCACACCTATAGCTTGGTTGCAGGGTTAGGGGATACGGATAATGACTTGTTTGAAATTGTGGGTGATCGCCTCCTAACCAAAGCATCTTTCGACCAGGACACCCAAGATAGCTACAGTATTCGGGTCTTAACCTCTGATGGCAACGGTGGAGTTTATTCAGAAGAATTCACCATTAATGTAAATGAAGAAATAACCAGAGAGATAGTAGAACCCACGATTATTGGTGAAGTTGGCAGCGTCAGCAACTTTAACCACCAAAGCAAGACCATCAACTTCAACCAAACCTATGATAATCCCGTAGTGATAGCAGGACCCCTCTCCTATAATGGCAGTCATACAGCCACAGTTCGCATTGAAGAAGTAACTGAGAATGGCTTTACTGCCTTTATCCAAGAACCAAGCAATCACGATGGTTGGCACATTCGGGAAAGTTTCTCCTATCTTGTCTTGGAAGCAGGAACTTGGCAGATTGAAGATGGTGCTTTGGTAGAAGTGGGAGCTATTGACACCAATGCTACTGTAAAGTACGGTTGGGAAACTATTGACTTGGATGCCAATTTCCAGGAAACTCCAGCCATCTTCAGCGAAGTACAGTCCTACAATGGTGGTGACTTCGTCCGTACCCGTCACCGTTCTGATAGCCCTGAGAGTTTTCAATTCTCTATGGAGGAGGAAGAAAAAAAACTATGGGGGGGACATGTTACAGAAACTGTGGGCTATGTGGCCCTCTCACCAGGGTCCGGTACCATAAATGAACTAGACTATACCGCTGGTTCTACCCCAGATTCCGTAACTCATAATTGGTATAACCTGGATTTCCAGCCAAATTTTGCCAATTCACCCAACTTCATAGCACAATTAGCCACCTATGATGGTCCTAACTCGGCAGGATTGCGCTATCAGAACTTGACAGAGGATAACGTACAGGTGAAGGTAGAGGAGGATACCAGTAAAGACCGGGAAAAGTGGCACACTACGGAAAAGGTCAATTTCCTTGCTATTGAGGATGGTGCTCTGTCGGCATATGGTTACGACCCAATCACGGGAATGGCAATTATCAATGGTAGCGACAGTGATGAGATTTTAGTGGGTACGAAGGGAGATGACCAAATTAATGGAGGTTTAGGTAGGGATGTTTTTGTCTTTGGCGAGGGAGAAGATGAAGATGTTGTCTCTGATTTTACCGACGGCATCGATCTAATCGGACTAACTGGAGATTTGGAGTTTAGCTCCCTGGCTGTTACCCAGGTTAGTGGTGGTAGTGTGGTTAGCTTTGGGGTTGAGTCTCTAACTTTGATTGGTGTTGATTCTAATTTGTTGACGGAATCTGACTTTGTTTCCATAGCTATTTAAAGATTAGGCAGTATAGCTACTAGAGACAGTATTCCCTTAAATCCTCCTTGCCCAAGGGGGATTTTTCTCTATCTGTAGCCAACATTGTTTCAATTAAAATGAAATACAAAAACATTTGCTACCAATGTGGTGGGCAGCGCCCACCCTACAATTTAACTATATTGATAGAGTACATGGCCAACCATGGACAACTTTCCTACAACCCCAGAAGTATCCAGTTCAACGGG
>JH611044.1 GCA_000252485.1 Prochloron didemni P4-Papua_New_Guinea
TGTTAGAGATTTTTTCTCTCGACGAGCGGACCGCATTAGTTCTCCATGAACCAAATATAATTTTAGCTTGCAATTTCTGATTTCTACTAAACTAGGAGCGTTGCGAAATACTTCGATTAAACAAAGTTGGGCAGCTATTTTGCTTAATAATCCCAGAGGAATTGCTGTGTTTTTTGCCTTTTCCTTGTCTGGCACAAAATAAACATCTATTTGCCTAGTTTCACTAGCCACATCTTTACTAGTTGTGACTTCTCCTAGAAATTGTAATAACTCAGCAAGATATTGTTTCCCTAATTGGTCGTGATGTTGTCTGGTCATAGATTAATTTTCCTCAATTTACATCTCCAACATTGTAGCATAGGCTAATTGTCTCTGACTTCATCTGGGTTTCCTTCGGAAAACCTTGTCAGTAGTTCCTCACGATTGAGAGTTAAGATTAAACGACTCAACTCTTCTGCGGGCAAATTCAACATAGGATTAATTACCTTTTCTAATTGTTCATCCACTCCACCAAATTTCACTGCCAGAAGATTCTGCACCAGATTCATTGTTCC
>JH611045.1 GCA_000252485.1 Prochloron didemni P4-Papua_New_Guinea
GCCTTCCGTTATCCCGGCATTCATCATCATGGTATAACTATTGCGAGCAGCAAACTGTTCCCCCACCCGAGTAACTATAGGAATGCCCATCCAAAGAGTTTCCAGAGTAGTAGTGGCTCCATTATAAGGGTAGGTATCTAGCACCACATCCGCAATAGTTAAATTAGCCCGGTGAATTGCTTCATTGTCCACTGCAGGTAAAAAACGCAGGCGCTCACTACTCACTCCTTCTTCCTCAGCGAGCCGGTTGAAAAAACCAGCCATAGATTCCTTCTCCGTGCGCAGTCCTTTAACTAAAAAATAACTATTGGGAACAGAAGAGAGAATTTTCATCTGCAACCGCACATTGTCAGGATGACGCTTGTAACCGCTTTGGGAACTAAAGTAAATTATTGCCTCTTGGGGAATATCTAGATGTTCTCGGCGCAAAGTTGGGACGCTGTTCTCAAAACCATCTACTGCAATATAGGTGTGGGGCAAACGCCAAATTTTCTCCTGATAATATTCTTGAGCCTGATCTGGCAGCACATAAGGGTCCGCCATAAAATAGTCAACCCCTGGCAGCCCGGTGGCATCGAATCCCAACCAAGTCACCTGGACGGGAGCTGGTTTCAGGGCCATCACCTCACAAGTATTGAGATCAGTAAGACTGTCTAAGTCAACTAATAAATCAATCCCATCTGCATTAATTTGATTGGCAATTTCCACCCCTGAGGGGTTAAGCTGATGGAAGCGCTCTTGATACTGCTGGATCAAATCTTGTTGTACAGAATCTGAACTAGGCCAAGAAGAATAGAGATGAACCTCAAATTCACTGCTATTGTGATATTTCAGCAGCCAACGAACTAGCCAGCCCACGGAATGTTGCCGCAAACAATTAGATAAATAGCCAATTTTGAGAGTTTTCGAGGCAGATAGAGATATTTTCCCCCTGGACTTCTGGCTTTGTTGGTATTGCTTGACTTGTTCCTTTAAATCAGATTGAAGGGAGGTTTGACAAATATTGCCAATCTGATTGCGCAGTAGACGATTCTGCCGAGGGGTATCTTCAAAATAGAAGCAAAAAGAACCCATAGTCATCAGTCTGGAGATCAACCCCAAATCCATCTCTTGCTCCCCAGCTACAAAAGATAGGAGTAAAGATTTGTACCGTCCGTATACTTCCTTCCCCCTCTCAAACTTTCCCCCCACTTTCATCAAAGCGCAAAGCATTTGATGAGTTGCAGCCACCTTACCCGACAAATCCTGGGATTGCTCGAAATACTGCTCTGCCACCTGAAAGCTTTCCCAGTTCCCTTCAGGACCCAACTCCCGACAACAAATCATCAGCAAAAACAAAGCATCTAGATTGTTGGGAGCTAGACGCAGACAAAGTCTGGCTAAATCCGTTCCTAGTTGGTATTGATGCCAACCGGAAAATTTCCTTCCCTCAGCTAGCAAAATTTCCATTACCACTTCTGGTTTTGGCAGCCGAGCAGCGCTAACTTCAGCTAACCTCAACACAGCAAAAGGGAGGGGATTGAGCTGAAAAGCCTCCTGTAATAATTCCTTGAGCAACGACTCATCTATTGCTTCGGCCTCAGCTCCTGCTTCGCAACTGGCTATTGCTTCTAAAAACAGTTCGTCCTCAGTTAATTTCTCGGTTTTAATAGATAGCAAGAGCAGGTGCAGTAAATTATTAAAATTGTGGGGGTTTATTTCTTTAAGATGTTGTCGCAGCAGCCATGCCCTATCCCAAGCTGAATTAGCTGCTTGATTGTTTGCTTCTGAGTTCAAAACCGTTAATAATTCTGCCGTCAGCTCCTCAACCTGCTCATCAGAAGCTGCCAGCATAGGCATCATCCAAGTAATTTGAGCTTCTTCTTCCCTTCCTTGGAGTAATTGAGCTAACCCCAAATACCAATAATTAGAAACTATCTCAGGAGAGATTTCAATCCCTTGTTCGTAAAGAACTGCC
>JH611046.1 GCA_000252485.1 Prochloron didemni P4-Papua_New_Guinea
CTATATATCTCATCCACATTTGCTCGTAAGCATTTTCCATCTGGCGAGCAAACTTTTCCCCATTCCACAAAGGAGAAGTGTGTCGAGACTGGCGTAATTTCCAGTAAATTTGCTGTCGCAACCCTTCATCTTTGCCCAAGCGCACTCCCCACTCGACATATTCCTCCTCCGTCCAAGCAATGCCTTCCGTTATCCCCGCATTGATCATCATAGTATAACTATTGCGGGCTGCAAACTGTTCTCCCACCCGAGTAACCAAAGGAATGCCCATCCAAAGGTTTTCCAGAGTAGTGGTAGCTCCATTATAAGGGTAGGTATCCAGCACCACATCCGCAATAGTTAAATTAGCTCGATGAATTGCTTCATGGGCCACTTTGGGTAAAAAACGCAGGCGCTCACTACTCACTCCTTCTTCCTCAGCCAGTTGATTGAAGAAACTAGCGATTGATTCCGGATCTGTATCAGATCCTTTAACCAAGAAGTAACTATTGGGAACAGCAGAGAGAATTTTCATCTGCAACCGCACATTATCTGGGTGGCGCTTAGGTCCGGTTTGGGAACTAAAATAGACAATGGCATCCTGGGGAAGATCCAGTTGCTCCCGAGACAGATTGGGAACTGCAGCCTCAAAACCGTCTACCGCAATATAAGTCTCTGGTAAGCGCCAAATTTTCTCCTGATAATATTCCTGAGCATTATCCGGCAGCACGTAGGGGTCGGCAATAAAATAGTCAATTGCTGGCAATCCCGAGGCATCACATCCCAACCAACTAATCTGGACAGGAGCAGGTTTAGCAGCCATGGTTGCTAAAGTCTCAAAAGTAGTCAAACTATCCAAATCCACCAGCAGGTCAATTTCATCCTCATAAATTTGATTGGTAATGCTCTCTATGGGTGTGGAGACGTAGTGAAAGTTGGCTCCGTATTCTGCCCGAAACTGCTGCTGTAAAGCATCTTGGGAAGAATCAATACAATAGAGATGAACCTCAAATTTACTGCGATCATGATATTGGAGTAACCAACGAACTAACCAGCCCACGGAATGTTGCCGAAAACATTCTGATAGATAGCCTATTTTTAGGGTTTGAGATGGGCCGCTTTTCTTTCTTATATTTTGTCCTTGTCTGTATCCATTAATTTTTTGCTTTAAAAGGGATTCAATCCCAGCTTGACCCAGTGGAGCAACACCGTTGATTAAGGGACGATTAGTTACGGGTGCATCTTCAAAATAGAAAACCAACCCACCCATCCCAACTAAGCGAAAAAAACTGCCCACATCAGCATCATTTTCCTTCTCCCCCAACTGCCTGATGAAAGTTTTGTATAATTGGTATACCTCCCTAGCTCGGTGGAACTGGCCGCCTATTTCCATCAAACTGGCAATAATAGAGTGGGTAGCCACCAACTTGCTGGGTAAATCCGGAGATAGCTCCAAATATTCCTCGCCCAACTTCACACTTTCCCACTTACCCTCAACTCCCAACTGACGACAAAAGTTGTATAATTGTAACAGAGCATCTGGGTTGTGAGGGCAGAAATACCGCCATAATCTGGCCAACTCCGCTCCGATTTTATATTGACTGCTATAATAAAGTTTGTAGCTGCAATGGAGCAAAATCTTAGTGGGAGAATCCCAATCTCTTATTCTACTACCAATAACTTCCAGTAGCTGTAAAATAGAAGGGGGAAAAGGATTTAACTTTAATGCTTCTTCCAGTATTTGCCAGAGAACTGGCTCTTCTATTAGTTCTCCTTCATCCAAACTTTGATAACTTTTTATAAGTTGAGGGATTAAACCATCTTCTTCTCTAAACCGCTCTAGCTTAAGAGCTAGCCAAAGTAACTTGAGCAAGTTTTTGTGGTCTTCTGGGTCAATTTCTCCATAGTGTTGGCGAATTAACCATGCAGTTGCATCAGCCCCATCAGCCTCTTGACTGTTGGCTTCTCCATCCAAGAAAGCCAATAATTCCCCTCGCCACTGGTTGCTCTCCTCATCAGAAGCTGTCAACAGGGGTATCATCCAAGTAATCTGAGCTTCTTCTTCCCTTCCTTGGAGCAACTGAGCCAATCCTAAATACCAATAATTAGAAACTATCTCAGGAGAGATTTCAATCCCTTGTTCGTAAAGAACTGCCGCTTCCTGGTATTTCCTCTCAGCTAATTTTTGTCTTGCCTGTTGTTCCAGTTCGTCCATCAACCCGATTAGATCATGTCCCCTAGCATTGTAATTGTATATAGCATTTCTCATAAGCTATGAAGTACACAATTACCCACCCCTAACCCCTCCCAGGAGGGGACCCACCCCTAACCCCTCCCAGGAGGGGAATTGAGGTACAGAGTTTTGGGTTTTGAAGCAGGAGGCAGGTGTATAGGTGTACCTCATGACCAAGGAACCCTATAATTCTATTTATAATAATTCTTGATCTAAGATTTGACAATCAACTCTTCATATTTATACGAGTGTGGTCAAAAGTAGTTGTTTTCGGCTGAATATGTAGAAAATCAATTGTGGGGTAGCCCCCCTTCGGCTACGCTCAGGGCAAGTCTGGGCTGCCTAGTTTTCAGGGTAAGCCGCGACTATAGAGAATAGCCGTTGCTGAGTCAAGATCTGAAATAATAATAAACCGCAGAGGAAGTCACAGGCAAGATGCCTGTGCCACACATAGCACAAATAACTAAGTTGATTTCTCCGATACTTTTTAGCTACCAAAACCTAGAAC
>JH611047.1 GCA_000252485.1 Prochloron didemni P4-Papua_New_Guinea
AAGTCCCCCAGCCCCCCTTATTAAGGGGGAGAAGAAAAAGTCCCCCAGCCCCCCTTATTAAGGGGGGATCGAAGGGGGGATACAGGGGGGTGGGGGATATTATCTGTAGCAAGAAGGAAAACCATATTATTCAGCGAAGAAACCGGGTTTCTCCTATTATTTTAGGGAATAGGCCGAAATTTTCTGAAGAAACCCGGTTTCTAACCCTAACCGTTAGTCTAAATCTAGACTACCATTTTAGCTGTGCCAAGCCTACATGATTACATCTGTAGCAAACATTTTTGGATTTCGTATAACGGATTGAGCAGCGCGTTACGCTGGCGCTAACACACCCTAATGGACTGTGACTGAGGCATAGAGTTGATTTGTCGTTCCTATGGTGGATTGCTGATGTCTAAGATGTTGGGTTTCGTTACCTCAACCCAACCTACAAGATCCGCTTCCAGATATAGTTGTCACCCCGTCAGAGATTTTTTAATCGTCTTTGTCTATTATCTGTAGCAAGAAGGAAAACCATATTATTCAGCTCATTCGCCGGGTTTCTCCTATTATTTTAGGGAATAGGCCGAAATTTTCTGAAGAAACCCGGTTTCTAACCCTAACCGTTAGTCTAAATCTAGACTACCATTTTAGCTGTGCCAAGCCTACATGATTATATCTGTAGCAAACATTTTTGGATTTCGTATAACGGATTGAGCAGCGCGTTACGCTGGCGCTAACACACCCTAATGGACTGACTGAGAGGCATAGAGTTGATTTGTCGTTCCTATGGTGGATTGCTGATGTCTAAGATGAAATCCGAAAAAGAATGCTACAAATACAATAACAGTTCGAGAACTTTTACTAATAGGGCAACACTTCTATACTAAAAGTCCNCTCCTCCTC
>JH611048.1 GCA_000252485.1 Prochloron didemni P4-Papua_New_Guinea
GCACCCGTATCAATAGTCTCCTGACGGACGGCAGTTACAATATTCTGAAAAAACTAGAGATTATTAAACCCAACTGGTTTTGACCACACCCCGGAGACATTCGCACCAAGCGATATATTGAGCTATAATAGTATATGGACTCAGAATACAGCAAGCCATCGCTTTATCCGAAGGGATCGCCCTTCGCAGTGGGCCTAACTGCGAATAAAAATAAAATAGAAAAAACAGCCTTCACAACTCCCGTCAGCACCCCGCTCTGAAGAGGCGGGGCTTCGTGCCTTCCTCCTAGGATAGCTGACCAGTCTAAGTCTTCTTTAGAGGAGACTACGTTTTTTGAGTGATGACACCCACGAATGCGTCGCTAGTTCATGGCCCTGTCGCTTATAGTTAAACAGTTCTACGAGGGGTAAGACAGTGCTATAAGCCCAAAAAGCTCTTAAAACATTGACGAAGCGAACCAACCCTAGCAATAGGAGTATTCAAATTATGCGTGTATTTGTCTTGGATAAAAACCGAAAACCACTAGACCCATGCCATCCTGCTAAAGCAAGAAAATTGCTGAAATCTGGAAGGGCTAAAGTGGTTAGAAGATATCCATTTACCATCATCATCAAAGACTTGGAGTTAGAAAATTGCGTAACTCATGACCATCAACTAAAAATAGACCCAGGGGCTAAAACAACTGGCTTGGCAATCACTCAAAGTAACCGAGTTATTTGGGGGGCCGAATTGACCCATAGAGGGTTCCAAATTAGAGAAGCTTTAACTTCTAGGAGACAGCTTAGACGCTCTCGTCGTAACCGTAAAACTCGGTATCGTAAGCCTAGATTTCTTAACAGGACAAGACCAAAAGGTTGGTTGCCCCCTAGCCTAATGTCACGAGTTCATAATATTTTGACTTGGGTCAACAAACTAATTAAATTTTGTCCAGTAACTGGTATTTCTCAAGAGCTGGTTAGGTTTGATACTCAAAAAATGTTAAACTCTGAAGTCTCTGGGATTGAATACCAACAAGGAACTTTATATGGCTATGAACTGCGAGAATATCTTTTGGAAAAATGGAATAGAACTTGTGCCTATTGTGGGGCAAATAATACACGATTAGAAATTGAACATATTAAGCCCAAATCAAAGGGAGGTTCAGATAGAGTCTCTAATCTAGCGATTGCTTGCCATAACTGCAATCAAGCTAAAGGGAATCAAGAAATAGAACAGTTTCTTTCTAGGAAACCAAGCATCCTAAAGCGTATTTTATCTCAAGCTAAAAAACCATTGGTAGATGCGGCAGCTGTCAATGCAACTCGGTGGAAGTTGCACAATGAACTAAAATTAATTGGACTCCCAGTTGAAGTGGGTTCGGGGGGGTTAACTAAATACAATCGTTGCCGTCAAAATTTACCAAAAACTCATTGGCTAGATGCAGCAAATGTTGGTAAGGTTGGAACTTTGTACATTGAAGATTATCAGCCCTTATTGATTACAGCTAAAGGACATGGAACCAGGCAAATTTGTAGAACAGACAAGTTTGGATTTCCAAGGCTTCATTGCTCGATAAAGAAAATTCACAAAAGTTTCCAGACAGGAGATATTGTAAGAGCTGTTGTAACTAAAGGTAAAAAAATCGGTACTTATATCGGTAGAGTGGCAACGAGAAAAACTGGTTCTTTTGATATTACTACTCCGAAAGGCAGGGTTTCAGGAATTAGCTATAAATATTGCCAAGCTATCCATCGCAAAGATGGATATAATTATCAATTTTACGGCGGATAAATCCGTGGTCACAGAGGGTCGTCGAAGTGCCGAGTCAACTTCATCCGCTCCTTAAAACGTCGCGGTTTCCGTTTTCCCGAGAAATGTCATGAAATCCATTACCTTGAATAAATTATCCCCTCAACTTACCCAAAGTCTCCAACGAAGAGCCATCAACAACGGACGCACCATGGAAGAAGAAATTACTGCTATCCTAGCCAAAGAACTAAGCAATCAAGCCCCATCAACACCAGAAACTGACCTTGCCACAGCCATTGAGCAACGCTTCGCCCCCCTTAAGGAATTCCACCTTCCCACAATCCCGAGAGAGCCAATTCGAGAAACACCAATGTTTGAATAGATATGATAGATTAAAGTATTAGTCTTATTACTTAAAGGATAAAAGCAAATGCTAAATACATTTAGGCTCAAAAAATACTGTTTGTCACTTTTTTCTTTTGGAATCTTTGCTGCTCTCCAGCTACCGCTTCCTACACACTCGTTAACACAAGTTAATGACGAAGTAACGTCTGTCAACCCCCAATATCAATTACCTAACTATCTAGCTCAATTGAGGGATGAACGTAAGATAGATAACTATATTATTAGAGGCACACTACAAGGCTGTCAGCGAAAACAAACAATAGTATGGTGCGATATTTTGCTGATATCTGTAGATGGAGATACAGATATTGCTGCCTACGGTGCATATTATGGACCAACCGAGAGTACTATTGCTTATGATGCAGAAGGTAATGGGTATCTAGCTACCCTCAGAACGAGCAACAGCAAAGAAACAGACCGTAGTGTATTTCTTCAACTTTTTAAAGGAGCAGGGGTGAAACTTATAGCCACGTTCAGAGAAGTCTCCGTAAGAGCTAACAGTTTTTCAGTGGTGGCAGTTGCCTTACCAGGAAATTCATTTATAAGATTTTATAACGTTCCGATTCGATAGAGGCGCATTTACTAAAAAAGCCCATGCAAGCAATTGAATTCAATACCACCGTTAACAACGGCACTGTTACTATTCCGGCTCAATATTCCTCTATATGGGAAGGAAAAGCCATTCGGGTCATTGTGTTAGAAGATAACCAAGCCCAACAGGCTGCCGAACTAAAGCCCAACAACACCCCTTTACTTGCTCGACTCAGAGAAATCAAAATAGACGGTCCGCTATGATTTTCTTAGGATATTAGCACATAGCGGAGGATAAAAAAAGTGAGTCGAGTTGTTGTAATTACCGGAGTATTGGGAGGAATTGGAACTGCCACAGCTGAGTTGTTCCATTGTTCTGGCTGGGATGTGGTAGGGGTAGATATTGGTTCTGGTGGAGAAGATTTCGCGGGAGTAAACTGTTTTGTCCAGGCCAATGTTGGCTCGGTAGAGGGCTGGGAGGAAATTGCTACCCAACTCTCCCCCAAGTTTAAAAAAGTAGATTGTTTGGTGCATAACGCAGCAAAGCAAATCTGTAAGCCTTTGGTGGACACTACCCCAGAGGAGTGGGATGAGGTAATGGCTGTAAATTTGAAAGCAGTTTATCTAGGGGTGAGACAACTGTATCCTTTCATGGATTCAGAAGGGGGCGCTATTGTCAATGTGAGTTCCGTTCATGCTCTGGCAACTTCTCCCAAAATAGCTGCATACGCCGCCAGTAAGGGAGGCATGGTGGCCCTAACCAGGGCTTTAGCCTTAGAATTAGCACCGAAAATTAGAGTTAATGCAGTTTTGCCCGGAGCGGTGGATACGGGGATGCTGCGAGCTGGTTTAACTCGGGGACACGTTCAGGGGGAGAGTGGGGATGAGTTGGTGGCAGAGTTAGGCAAAAAGCATGTTTTGCAGCGGGTAGGACAACCAAAGGAGATTGCAGAGGCCATTTATTTTTTGGCCGATCAGGAGCGATCTTCTTTTATGACCGGTCAGACTTTGGTGGTGGATGGAGGGGCCACTGCCAGGTTGAGTACGGAATAAACCTTTAGCAGGATAATTAGTTTTATCTGCGTTTATCTGTGTTTATCTGTGGTTAATCAATGTCTAAGCAGCTAATTTCCCGCATGACAGGGGTACAGTCCCCTATAATTCCCACTGTAGCTCAACTAATCGCTAATCATCCAGGAACTATCTCTTTAGGACAGGGAGTGGTTTCCTACGGTCCTCCACAAGAGGCGATCGCCCGTCTTTCCCAATTTCTTGCAGCACCGGAAAATCACAAATATCAATCTGCTTGCGGTATTCCTCCCTTACTGGAAGTTATCGCGGCCAAACTGGAACGGGAAAACAAGATTAAAATAGATGAGAATAAGTCCGTTGTGGTGACTGCCGGGAGTAATATGGCTTTTGTCAATGCCATTCTCGCTATTACTTCTCCTGGGGATGAAGTTATTCTTTTCGCTCCTTATTATTTTAACCACGAAATGGCGATTACTATGGCAGATTGCCAGCCAGTAGTTGTGCCAACTAAGAAAAATTATCAATTAGATATATCCGCTCTAGTTGCTGCCATCACTCCTAAAACAAAAGCAATAGTTACTATTTCTCCCAATAACCCCACGGGAGTAGTTTATTCTCAGTCAGCCTTGGGTCAGGTGAATCAAATCTGTGGAGAAAGAGGGATTTATCATCTTAGCGACGAAGCCTACGAATATTTTACTTATAATGGAGTAGAGCATTTTTCTCCTGGGTCTATTGCTTCAGTAGATAACCACACTATCTCCCTTTACAGTCTCTCTAAAGCCTATGGGTTTGCCAGTTGGCGTATTGGTTATCTGGTAATTCCTACTCGCTTGCTAGAAGCAGTGAAAAAAGTCCAAGATACCATTCTCATTTGTCCTCCAGTTATATCACAATATGCTGCCTTGGGAGCTTTAGAAGTAGGAGTGAGTTATTGCCAGGAGCGTTTGCAGCAAATTAATCAAGTGGGACAGTTAATGAAGCAAAAACTACAAGCTTTAGAGAATGTTACTATGGGAGATGCTGACGGTGCTTTTTATTTCTTTCTGAAAGTAGATACGGAAATGCAAGCAATGGATTTGGTAGAAAAATTGATTCGGGAATATGGAGTGGCAGTTATTCCTGGAGACACTTTTGGCACCAACAATGGTTGTTATTTGAGAGTTTCCTATGGTCCTTTGGATTTAGAAACTGCAGTAGTGGGAATCCAGCGATTAGTTAGGGGTTTGGAGAGTATAGCGCTACGCGCAATTAAAAATTAAAAATTAAAAATTAAAAATTAGGCTATGACTAGGTTTCAGGCTTTATTAATGTCCTAACCTAAATGCGTAGTGCTATAAAAAACGTAAATCGCTATATTATCAAAGTCCCCCTTGGTAAGGGGGATTTAGGGGGATTGTAACAAAGCATCTTCATTAAGATTAATTACTTCAGCGGCTTTTCTTAAACTAATAATTTTTGCTGTTAAAGCTCCCAAAATGAATAAAAATTTTTCCTTTTGTTCTGGTTCATTTAAAATGGGTAAAGAAGCGGCTATTTCTTGGAAACTTGTTGTAGAAGTCATAGGTTAATGGCTATTGGTAGATGGCATCGTTGGGTTTGGTATTGCACTTCAGTCTATCTTATTTCGTGATCGTTTCCAGATGGGGCAGAACTTCTATGTTAAAAGTCCCCCTTACCAAGGGGGATTTAGGGGGATAGAATAGAACCAGAGGAGCTAAAAGAGAAGAGAAAAAATCATGACCCATAGAACCACCGACGTTGTCGAAAATGTATTGAGCAAGTTTCAGGAACTGATGCCGGAAAATCAACAAATGTTGTTAGCTTTCCCAGAGTTATAAACAATTGTAGGTTGGGTTGAGCGATAGCGAAACCCAATCTACGAGTTATAAACTAACTCCAAGACTTCTGGAGGTATTTCCTCTAACTTGTCAATATCATCTGGGTTGTAATCATTGCTTAAATCTAATTCTTTCAGTCCTTGCTCTTTAGCTTTCTCAATCCTGGCTCGAAACTTAGGTGGTATCTCTTTCATTTATTTGTTGTTTGTTGTTTGAACCGCAGATAAACGCGGATGAACGCAGATAAATATAGATATTTTTGTTAGTTGGTTGTTGGTTATTGGTTATTTGTTGTTGGTTGTTGGTTATTTTTTTTGATTTATAGCAGTTGCCAGGAGGATTGCTAGACTCTAGAGCAACTGCAGTTTGCTGTATTAACTAGACAATCATCTTAAATCACTCCAAATATTAAAACAAAAACAAAGTATTGGTTTTGAAAGTTTCTGAAATTACACGATCGCGATCGAAACTGAAAAAACTAGTCACTGATCGCGATTTATAATAGTTTAACTTATCCCCAAACCCGACGTAAATCTACGGAAAAAAGATGTTTTTCTACAGTAAACGATCGCACTAAATTTTAAAGTACAGAATGTGGGTTTAAAGTAAATTGCCAAAATCTTCCTCAGAAACCCGGTTTCTAACCCCAATCGTTAGTCTAAATCTAGACTACCATTTTAGTGCCAAGCCTACACGATTATATCTGTAGCAAACATTTTTAGATTTTAGATTCTAGCGTTTCTCGCAGTTATGAGGTACAGTCTTCTTTGAGGTTTTACCTGTCTTGATGCAGTGTATCGCTATTCCCACCCACCTCTTTCCCCTCCTGGGAGGGGTTAGGGGTGGTCCCCCTCTGGGGAGGGGTTAGGGGTGGG
>JH611049.1 GCA_000252485.1 Prochloron didemni P4-Papua_New_Guinea
GTTACTGTTCCCTAAAATCCCGAAATTGTCTACTTCATAGCTATGAGAATTGCTATATATTCTCAGCGGAATGTCGGTTCAAGACGGATGAGTTGCCCATTAGAAGCATCAGTCAGCACGTATATCAGCCCATCTGGACCTTGGCGGACATCTCGCACCCGCTGACCGATTGAAATTGACACTTCCTTAATCACACTGCCCGATCGCTCTACCTCAATTCGGCGAATATCTTGGGACACCAATCCTCCAGCAAATAGATTGCCTTGCCATTGGGGAAATTGAGTCCCTGTATACACCGTCAGCCCAGAGGGAGCAATGGACGGTGTCCAGATCACTTTAGGGTCTACCATGCCTGGCAGTGATGTTTCTGGAGAAATCAGTCCCCCAGAATATTCCCGACTATGGGTTGCCAGGGGCCAACCATAGTTGGCCCCCGCCTCAAGCAGATTCACCTCATCGCCGCCGCGAGCGCCATGTTCAGTGGCCCAAACCTGATTGGTGGTGGGATCTAAAGCCAAACCTTGGATATTGCGATGCCCATAGCTCCAAACTTCTGGTGTGGCTTGAGGATTATTAGCAAAGGGATTGTCAGCTGGGATGGAGCCATCCTCGTTGATGCGGATTACCTTACCCAGATGACTGCTGAGGTTCTGTGCCTGTTGGCGAATGAATTCACCCTCTAGTTGAATGGGAGGGTTACCCCCATCCCCAATAGAGACCAGCAGCGTGCCATCCGGCAACCACAACAGACGGGAGCCAAAGTGCTGGCCTCTGGGTTTTGTTTGTGAAACTTGGAAAATAACTTCCCAATTGCTCAGAGTACTGCCATCAAAGGTAGCTCGGGCAATGTGAGTGCGGTTGGCTGATATGGTTCCATCAGAATAGGTAAAGTAAACCAGGCGATTCTCTTCAAAACGGGGATGTACTGCTATATCTAGTAAGCCACCCTGGCTCTGGGCCAATACTTTCGGCACTCCGGGAATAGGGTTGGGATCCAGCACTCCATCTCGCACAATGCGCAATCCCCCGGGTCGCTCGGTAATTAGCAGGTCACCATCTGGGAGCCAGGCCATGCCCCATGGATGTTCTAGGTTTTCCACCATGGTGACAGTCTGAAAGTCTGTATTAGGGCTAGCATTAATCGTAGTTGAAGATTCAGATTGAGCTTGAGGCGTGCAGCCTGATGTTCCCAAGAGTGCCATGGCAATCCCTACTGCAATAAGGTTAGAGATATTTCTGGTTGTAGAATGAACTGGCATAGGTTTGGAAGGTGAGTCTAATATTGTCTTAATATGAATTATGAAAATGTTTGATACAGATAATATTCTCCCAAATCTTCCTTCGATCCCCCCCAGCCCCCCTTCAAAAGGGGGGAGCCTGGAAAGTCCCCTGACCCCCTTTTTAAGGGCAGGGCTGTTTCATTTTAATTTTTTGCGATCGCTGCTTCGAGATCGCTTCGCGAGCGCCGAAGCATTTTGCTGGCAACGTTTTCACTCGTTTTTTTCTATTAAAATACTAAATCAGAGAAAAAAATCCGCGCACTCTTCGCGGATCGCTACGCGAGCGCAGGCTACAAAATGGTTTCAAAACCTCAAAAAAAATTTTGATACCGAGAATGAAACAGCCCTGCTTAAAAAGGGGGAGCCTGGAAAGTCCCCTGACCCCCTTTTTAAGGGGGAGCCTGGAAAGTCCCCCTTAAAAAGGGAGATTTAGGGGGATATTATCCGTAGCATTCTTTTTCAGATTTCATCTAACTTAACTTGATTGACTCCTGGAGGTCAGGACACCGCAAATACTGTCCACCGAAACCCTAAACCTCCCACTCCAGTAGAGTATCTTGAAAATAAGAACTCACACAAACAAATGACGAACTTAATCAACTATTCCCCCATCAACTCCATTCCAGAAATCTGGCCCATCGCAGCGGAAAAATTCCCCCAAACCCTGGCTCTCTACAACCCCCACTCCCAACCGGAAGTCCAACTCACCTACTCCCAACTCTGGCAGCAAATCCGCCAGTGTGCCGCCGGACTGCAGGCTCTCGGCCTCTCACCTCAAGCCAAAATAGCTCTGTTTGCCGATAATAGTCCCCGCTGGTTTATTGCCGACCAAGGAATCATGACTGCAGGTGCTGCCAATGCAGTGCGTTCCTCCGCTGCGGAAAAACAAGAACTTCTCTATATCCTTCAAGATAGCAACAGCAGCAGTTTAGTAGTACAAGACCGGGCAACCTTGGAGAAACTGCAACCGGAACTAGATAGCTTACCTCTGGATTTCATCATCTTCCTCTCCGACGAAGAACCTCCAACAACAGAGGGAACCACACAAATCCTCAACTTTTCTCAATTAATGGCTGCAGGAGCCAATCAAAAACTCCAACCCGTCCCCCAACAAAAGAAGGATTTAGCCACTCTCATCTATACTTCTGGAACTACTGGCAAACCGAAAGGAGCCATGCTTTCTCATGGCAACCTGCTCCACCAAGTAACTACCTTGGCTACTATTGTCGAACCGGAAAGGGGCGATCGCGTTCTCAGCATTCTCCCCACCTGGCACGTTTACGAACGCACGGTAGAATATGTGTTTCTATCTCAAGGAACAACTCAAATTTATACCAATTTGCGCTCCTTCAAACAAGACTTGCAGCAGTTCCAACCTCAATATATGGTGGGAGTTCCTCGCTTGTGGGAATCCCTCTACGAAGCAGTGCAAAAACAGTTTCGCTCCCAACCCTCTAATAAGCAAAAACTAATCAACTTCTGCTTCAATCTCTCTCACAAGTATATTACTGCCAAGAGAATTGCCGAGGAATTGAGTTTAGAAGATTTAGACGCTTCTCCTACAGAACGCTTTCAAGCAAAACTTAAAGCTATTCTCCTTTCCCCTTTCCACTTCCTAGGAGAGAAACTAGTCTATAAAAAAGTTCGCCAAGCAACGGGAGGCAAGGTCAAACTATTAATTAGCGGTGGTGGTTCCCTAGCAAGACATTTAGATACCTTCTACGAAATCGTCAGTATACCCATCTTAGTGGGCTACGGACTGACAGAAACCTCCCCCGTGGCTACTCTCCGCCGTCCCGAACGGAACTTGCGGGGTTCCGCTGGCATCCCAGTTCCTGAAGTGGAAATCCGCATCGCTGATCCAGAAACAGGAGAAACCCTACCTCTAGGACAACGGGGCTTAGTTTTGATTCGCGGCCCTCTCGTTATGCAAGGCTATTATGGGAAACCAGAAGCCACTGCTAAAGCGATAGATTCGGAAGGTTGGTTTAATAGTGGTGATTTAGGTTTATTAACTGCTGCGGGAGACTTAGTCTTGACCGGACGAGCCAAAGATACCATTGTCTTAACTAACGGAGAGAATATCGAACCCCAACCCATCGAAGATGCTTGTTTGCGCAGTGCTTATATCGACCAAATAATGCTAGTGGGCCAAGACCAGCGAGGACTGGGTGCTTTAATAGTTCCTAACTTAGACGCTATCTCCTCCAGTCATCAAAAGCAAAACTTAGATAGCGATGACCTGAAGAGTAAAGCAGTACAAGATTTATTCCGTGCAGAACTGAATCGCTTAGTGCGAAATCGCCCCGGATACCGCCCCGACGATCGCATTACTACCTTTGAGTTTATTTTAGAACCATTTAGCATCGCCGACGGCACCATGACTCAAACTATGAAAATCAAACGTCCCGTGGTGACAGAGAAATACAGCGATGTAATTAACAACATGTTTTCTTAAAAGCTTCTGTACTCCGCAAGTGCAAGGAAATAGCCGAGGGTTCCAAATCCTTGCACTGAGGAGCCAGAAATTTGATGGACTCCTGTGGCACAGGCATCTTGCCTGTGAGTGTGGCATCTTGCCTGTGAGTGTGGCGACGAAACGCGATCGCCCACATCCTCAAACTTTTAGTAATTGTAGGTTGGGTAGAGCGATAGCGAAACCCAACACCAAATCTTTTGGCTTTAGGACTTACGCACATAGCTCTAGAAACCGGGTTTCTGACCTGGATAAAACGTCTCAAATTAAGGTTTTTCGGCAGAGTTACCCGGTTTCTGCGTAAGTCCTAGGCTTGTTGGGCGTTGCCCTGCACTTCGACTACCCTTCGACTACGCTCAGGGCAAGCGCTCAGTGACCGCGTAGCCGAAGGGTTTCGTGACCTCAACCCAACCTACGAAAAATAAACTATTTGTAGTAAATATTTTCGTAAAGATCCAGATCCATGGAATCTTCATCTAGATATAAAGCCAGCATAGCTATAGCAATTCCCAATGAACAATTAACAATGAACAATTAAGAGGTTGATAAGAAAAATGCGCCTTTCGCTTTATACAAAGGTGATACAGATAATGTAGTATTTATGTAAAAAAATATTATGTAAAGACACCAGCGCGAAGCGCTATATTAATTAAGTTTGGACTGAACCCACTCTAACTCAAACCTTTGAGCATCAGCTTCCTGCGCAGCTAAATCAGCTTCAATCTCTTTTTGATTAGCATGATAATAAGTCAAAGCAGCATAAATTTTTGCTAAATCCAGTTTTGGATGCCCGATCCTGCTCTTGATTTCCTCTGGAGTTAGCCCCAGTTTATACCAAGAGACAATTCGGTTAACTGTCATTCCCGTTCCCGCAATTATAGGTCGTCCACCTCTGATAGATGGATTTCGAGTAATGAGAGTACCTATTTTAATAGTGGTTGTAGTCATAGAAGAGTTTTGACGGTAAAAATATTTGGTAGATTCAGGGACATTATAGCCATCCCTGCGGGATCTGCTTCACACTATGTTTTTTGGTAAGATATAACCCACATTCCTTTATAATCAAAAATCCGAAATATGTTATAATCCTCATCTTGGCAGAATAGTGGCCATAACCACAACCAGAGAAGGACAAACAATAGATGGATGAAGCGCAAAACCTGCTCTTAAAAAGACCAGTCACAGTCAAAGTAATCGTCACCTCCCGCTGGAAGGAAGAAGTGCAGCAACAACTGCAAAATCAAACCAATCAACTGGACGGTCAGATAGAACAATTGTCCATGCAGGGAGAAAGAGCGATCGCCGATATTCAAAAGCAAGCCCTCACACCCCTCAGCTCGGAAGCACAACAGCAGATCGACAGCATTACTCGCCAAGTGAATCAGAAGAAAAGCGAACTGCTAGACAAAAAAAATCAGTTACTGCAACAATTACAGCAAATACAGTTGTTGGAGTTAGAACAAGAAGTAGCCCAAGGACAAATGGAAAGTTTCTTCAATCTAAAACAAGGAGATAATATCGTCACCAAACTGAACGTAGAAATAGTCGTTCGAGATGGTATTGTTCAAGAAATTCGCGGCGAAATTTAATCTATAGCAGTTGATAGTTGATAGCTCCTTC
>JH611050.1 GCA_000252485.1 Prochloron didemni P4-Papua_New_Guinea
ACAGTTGATAGTTCCCATTATTAACAATTAAGATTTCAGGAAATCCCTTCATGATTCAAGATATTTTCATGCCCGCTCTCAGTTCCACTATGACAGAAGGAAAAATTGTCTCTTGGACTAAATCCCCAGGAGACAAAGTGGAAAAAGGGGAAACCGTGGTAGTAGTAGAATCGGACAAAGCCGATATGGACGTGGAATCCTTCTATGACGGCTATTTAGCAACTATCCTCGTGGAAGCAGGAGAACAAGCCCCCGTAGGCACGGCTATTGCCCTCATTGCCGAAACAGAAGCAGAAATAGAATTAGCTAAACAAAAAGCTGGATCTAGCCAGCAGACTGCTTCTACTGCAGCCCCAGCTCCTACAGCCCCAGCTCCTGCCACCGCGACCACTTCAGCCACCGTGGCTACTGCAGTTGCTGCACCAACTGTTACTAACGGCTCTAACGGCACTAACGGCTCTAACGGCAGGACAATAGTTTCTCCCCGAGCGAAAAAACTAGCCAAACAGCTAAAAGTAGATTTAAAAAGCCTTCAAGGAAGCGGTCCCCACGGAAGAATTATTGCTGCCGATATAGAACAAGCAGCAGGTAAAGTCCCCGTTAGCCCAACTCCTGCTGCCACAACTCCAGCGCTCCCAGCTCCTCCCACGACCGTTCCCACTCCCGCCACCGTTCCCACTCCCACACCTGCTCCTATTGCATCAGGAGAAACCAAGCCCCTCAACACCTTGCAACAGGCAGTAGTGCGGAACATGGTAGCCAGCCTCCAAGTACCCACCTACCGCGTAGGCTATACCATCACCACCGACGCTCTAGACCAGCTCTACAAGCAAATCAAGCCCAAAGGAGTCACTATGACTGCCCTGCTAGCCAAAGCAGTAGCGGTCACCCTAACCAAGCATCCTTTGCTCAACAGCAGTTATCAAGAAGGAGCAATCCTCAATCGGGGGGAGATTAACGTAGCTGTAGCTGTAGCCATGCCTGACGGAGGACTCATAACCCCCGTATTGCGCAATGCAGATGGTCTGGACATTTATTCCCTTTCCCGCCAGTGGAAAGATTTAGTAGCTCGCTCCAGAAGCAAACAACTGCAACCGGAAGAGTACAACAGCGGAACTTTCACTCTTTCTAATTTAGGCATGTTTGGAGTAGATCGCTTCGATGCTATCTTACCTCCCGGACAAGGATCGATTCTGGCTATTGGAGCTTCCCGTCCCCAAATAGTAGCGACTAAGTCGGGAATGTTTGGGATTCAGAATCAAATGAGCGTGAATATTACCTGCGACCACCGGATTATTTACGGTGCTGATGCTGCTGCTTTTCTCCAAGATTTGGCTAAGTTAATTGAAACTCAACCTCAGTCTTTGACTCTTTGATTGATGATAATTTAGTTTATAAAAATTAAGGTGTATCCCCCCCAGCCCCCCTTAATAAGGGGGGAGCAAGAGAGGTTAATTATGAACAATCAATCAACAACAATAATAATATGAATTACGAAAATATTTGCTACAAATAGTTTATTGCATCATAGTATAGATTGAGAAACCGGGTTTCTTTCCAAAATTTTAGCATTAATCCTTAAAATAATAGGAGAAACCCGGTTTCTGGGCTGAAATCATTCACTATTGTATCTGTAGTTTATAACTCGTAGGTTGGGTTTAGTTGCCTCAACCCAACAGCACGGGTTGTTGTGTTGGGTTTCGCTATCGCTCAACCCAACCTACAATTGTTTATAACTCTATCGATAGATAGTTCGTAGGTGTTTTTGCGAGCGACTCTATCGATAGATTAAGAAATGGGTGTTTTTGTTAGCTACTCTATCGATAGATAGTTCGTGAGTATTTTTGCGAGCGACTCTATCGATAGATTAGGAAGTAGGTGTTTTTGCGAGCGACTCTATCGATAGATAGTTCGTGAGTGTTTTTGTTAGCTACTCTATCGATAGATAGTTCGTGAGTATTTTTGCGAGCGACTCTATCGATAGATAAGGAAGTGGGTGTTTTTGTTAGCTACTCTATCAATAGATAAGGAAGTAGGTATTTTTGCGAGCGACTCTATCGATAGATAAGGAAGTGAGTATTTTTGTTAGCTACTCTATCGATAGATAGTTCGTGAGTATTTTTGCGAGCGGCTCTATCGATAGATAAGGAAGTGGGTGTTTTTGTTAGCTACTCTATCGATAGATTAGGAAGTGGGTGTTTTTGTTAGCTACTCTATCAATAGATAGCGAAGCGCTATATAATACGTAAAAGCTTTCGGAGAGTGTTAATTGTTAATTGTTAATTGTTAATTGTTACTATCCCCTACTCCAGTTCTTCGATGTGGTCAAGGGCTCTCCGGTACCATTTCCCTGTATTTCCTTGCTGTTTGTATAGGTCTGCAGCTCTGCGGAAATCAGCGATCGCTCTTGGTTTTTTTCCCTGTTGCTTATAGACAAGACCTCTATTGTAGTAGGCTCCAGCAAAGTTAGGGTCAAGTCTAATCGCTTGGGTATAATCGGCCATCGCCTCCTGCAAGTTTCCTAAGTTTTTGCGAGCTAAACCCCTGTTGTTATAGGCTAGAGCAAAGTTAGGGTCAAGTCTAATCGCCTGGGTATAATCGGCCATCGCCTCCTGCAAGTCTCCTAAGTATACCCGAGCATTACCCCTGTTGTTATAGGCTAGAGCAGAGTTAGGGTCAAGTCTAATCGCCTGGTTATAATCGGCCATCGCCTCCTGCAAGTCTCCTAAGTATACCC
>JH611051.1 GCA_000252485.1 Prochloron didemni P4-Papua_New_Guinea
GGCGATCGCCTCCTGCAAGTCTCCTAAGTAGTAGCGAGCAGCACCCCTAACGTAATAGGCTAGAGCATAGTTAGGGTCAAGTCTAATCGCCTGGTTATAATCCTCAATAGCTCCCTGGTAGTTACCTTGTTTATATTTATTCCCAGCTCTGTTATAGAACTCTTTAGCAGTTAACCTCTCCCTCGGAGTCCCAGTGGGACGAGGTGGCGGTGGTGAAGATGTAGCCACAGAAGAATCTAAATTAACTCCTACTCTCTGGGCTAATTGTACAAATGTTTTAATCGGAATCCCCAAATTAAACCCTGCTTTTACTCTTTCACCTTGAATCTCAGTTCCTTCAGCTCGTCCATGAATACCAATTACTTGTCCCTGTTCATTAAGAATTGGTCCCCCACTCATTCCCTCCCTGGTGTTATTGTCGTAAACCAACTCATAGCCATCATTATTAGACGAATTACGATTTACAATCACTCCTGGTGTAATAAAAAAACCTTGTTGAATAGCTTGACCGGAATAGGGAAATCCAGCAACAAACACTTTGGTTAAATTACCTGCTTCATCGGAGTTGCCTATGTTAGCGCTCAAATAACTGCCATTGCTGGTAAACTCTACTATTGATAAATCCACTCCAGGAAGATTGCTAATTGTACCAAGATTAATTCCATGGATTTGCCCATCATGAGTAGTTAGATCTGCTTTCTCTCCTGAATTGATATTAGCCACTACATGACCAGCAGTAAGAACAAAATAAGTATTTCCTTGCGAATTTACAATCACCCCAGAACCGGAACCACCGGGAACTTGAATCAAAACAGTGATTTCTTGAGCAATTGTAGCCACTTCAGCAGGAGAAAGACTGACAGCAATCTGAGGTTGTATTAAAACAATAGCAGCAGTACCCATCAAAACTGCTGGTAATCCAAACTCGATCATCTTTTTAATTAACAATTAACTATTGACAATGTTTCCATCTCTATCATGCTGAAAACTCTAGTATATAATGGTGTTGTTACCCGGTAATATCATGTCCGGTAGCATTATCATTGTAAATTATACATCGGCAATTTAATTTACGTTGCCCCCTCCCCCCTGTTTTCCCACCACTGGGGGGGGACCAAGGGGGGGGTGGGGGCTAGACAAATTATAGGTACGATCTAAACGGACATGATATCAGTTATTAGTTTGCTGAGTTTTTTGTCCTTCCAATTCTTCTCTTTCTGCTTTAAGTGCTTCCCGCTCCAGTTCCAATTCTTCCCGTTGCTGCTGGAGACTCTCGAATATATCTTGCAGTTCGTCTCTGCGAGTTTCTATTTCCAGTCTTTTACAAGTCAAATCTTGGCTTTCTAAAGCTATTTCTTGTCGCCATTGTTCCACCCTTTGCTGTTCCCTATCCACAAATTCTGAAGTAATAGAAGTTTGGGCAAGATAATTTTCAACTAAATCTAACACCCAGTCCTTAGCGTCTTTAATACTGATAATTTCTTCATTTTTCCCCTCCTCTACCAAAACCAATAAACCTTCAACAAAAAGATTGTCGTTTTTCAGAGGTAAAGATGTAGGGGCGGACAGCCTTGGACTGAGCGCTTGCCCTGCAGAAGTCTGTGTGCCCCTACTTACTTCCCAGGTATTATTAGTTCCTAAAGAAGCAAGCAACTCCACTTCCATACCACCTGTAGCAAGATTTTTTTTGACTTGAGCTAGGTGTAACATAGCTGAATTGGTCATTAATTATTGGCTCAGACGTTGAAGACGCTCTCGCAAAATTCGCTCTTGGGTTTGGGCTTCAGCCAAAGCTTCCTTCGCATTGTTAATAATATCAGCAGGGGCTTTTTGGATGAATCCAGGATTATTTAAACGACCAGTGAGGGATTTAATTTCACTTTCCACTTTGCCCAATTTTTTCTCTATTTTGCCCCGCAGAACATTAAGATCCACAATGCCAGTGAGAGGAATGAGAACTTGAACCGTACCCACTACACTAGCGATAGCCTGTTCTATTTTCTCTTCCAAAGCTGGGGTAATAGTCAATCCTTCGATTTTAGCCAAATCTTGCATATAAGCTTGACCCAATTTTAAAATGCGGCTTTCCTCTTCATTTTCAGTCTGTAAAATTACCGGCACTTTCACTCCTGGTTTAATCTCGGCCTCCGCCCGCAAATTCCGCACTGTGCGAATTGCTCCCATTAACAATTCAAACTCTTGCTCTAGGGAATTGTCAATCTTTTTTTCATCTACTTCTGGATAAGTCTCCTTACTCAAAACCCCTGCCGATGTTTGAGTAAGAGCGTGCCAGAGTTCCTCTGTAATATGGGGCATAAAGGGATGTTTGAGCTTGAGCGTTCCTTCCAAGACTGTAGCAAGAGTTTGCTGGGCCACCAAGCGAGAGGGATTGCCTTGTTTCAATCGAGATTTAATTAATTCAATATACCAGTCGCAGAAATCTCCCCAAATAAACTCATACAGACCTTTAGCCCCTTCTCCCAGTCCGTAAGCCTCGATGTAATCTCTGGTTTGCTTGACCGTTTGGTGAAAACGGGACAAAATCCAGCGATCGCTAGATTCCAACTCTTCTGTTCTCGGTTGACCCAACTGTTGCGGGGTCTTACCATCCAGATTCATCATGGCAAATCGAGCCGCATTCCAGAGTTTATTGGCAAAATTGCGGGAAGCTTCTACCGACTCGGACTCGTCGGTTTTACGGTTATATTGGAACCTAATATCCTGACCCGCTCCAGCCACTTCCTTAATTAAGGTATATCGGAGAGCATCGGTACCGTATTTTTCAATCATAAGCAGGGGATCAATCCCGTTCCCTGCTGACTTAGACATTTTCTTCCCTCGCTCATCCAGAACCAAACCGTGAATATAAACATCTTGGAAAGGAATTTTGCCAGTAAAATGAGTTCCCATCATAGTCATGCGAGCTACCCAAAAGAAAATGATGTCGAAACCCGTGACCATGGTGGTATTGGGATAGTAGGTTTGCCGGTCCGCCGTATCTTCCGGCCAACCCATGGTAGAGAAAGGCCACAACCCAGAAGAAAACCAAGTATCGAGAACGTCCGGGTCTTGTTGAAGGATGACCTGGTCTCCAAATTTTAATCTTGCTTTCTCTTGTGCTTCTTCTTCGTTACGAGCCACAAAGAAAGGGGTATTATCCGTTATAGTCCCGTTGGTTTCGCTCACCGCATACCAAGCAGGAATTTGGTGTCCCCACCATAATTGACGGGAGATACACCAGTCTTTCAATTTCAGTAACCAATCTCGATAGACTTTCATCCAGCGAGAAGGTACGAATTGAGGAGAATTGAGTTGGTGGAGAAATTTTAGAGTCCTGGTGGCCAGGGGTTCAATAGAGACAAACCATTGAGTTGAGAGTAAAGGTTCGATGGGTACTTTACCGCGATCGCTATAGGGAACCTTATGACCATAGTCCTCTACTTTAACCAGCAAACCTTCTTCTTCTAACCGCTGGACAACATTTTTTCTGGCCAAGAAACGGTCTTGACCAGCAAACGGTCCTGCTTGCTCGTTCAGACTGCCGTCCTTATTCATAATATTGATAAAAGGCAGTTGGTGACGCTGACCCATCTGGAAGTCATTGGGGTCGTGAGCGGGAGTCACCTTAACGCAACCAGTTCCGAAGGAAGGGTCTACTAATTCATCGGCAAAAATCGGAATTTCCCGTCCCATAATCGGTAAAGTTACAGTCTTACCCAGCAGTTCCTTGTAGCGATCGTCCTGAGGATTCACAGCTATGCCCGTATCTCCCAGCATAGTTTCCGGTCGAGTTGTGGCTACCTCTACGTAACCGCTACCATCGGTAAGGGGATAGCGGAAGTGCCATAGATGTCCCTCTACCTCTTTATTTTCCACCTCTAAGTCAGACACGGCGGACTGGGACTGAGGACACCAGTTCACCATGTAATTGCCTCGATAAATCAGTCCTTCTTCGTAGAGTTGAATAAAAGCTTGGATGACACCTTTAGAGCGGTCTTCATCCAGAGTAAATCTTTCTCTAGTCCAATCAGCAGAAAGTCCGAGGCGTTTTAATTGATTGATAATAGTGCCGCCAGATTGCTCTCGCCACGCCCAGGCTCTCTCCAGGAATTTTTCCCTACCCAAATCGTACCGAGTCTTGCCTTCTGCTTTGAGTTGTTTTTCGATAATGGTTTGCACTGCAATACTAGCGTGGTCGGTTCCAGGCACACAGAGAGTATTGCAGCCCTTCATCCGATGGTAGCGAATCAAAGTATCGATTAGGGCAATCTCAAAAGCGTGTCCCATGTGCAAACTGCCCGTGACATTAGCAGGGGGGATCACAATAGAGTAGGGTTCGCCACTTTGGGTAGGATCTGCTTTAAAAGCTTGATTTTCTTCCCAGTATGTTTGCCATTTGGCTTCTGTAGTTGTCGGGTCGTATTGACTTAGCAAGGGGGATGTAGTATCACTCATCAGGGCAAAAATCGATCGGGGATAATTGGTAGAGACTGTAATGGATCTATTATTGTTTCAGATGCTGGGAATCTCGGTACAATCAGATCTACCATTACTCTAAATTTTGCCATGACAATTAACAATTAACAATTGTGTATTGTTTATTGTTTATTGTTTATTGTTTATTGTTCATTGTTTCGACCTCAACTGCTATAAATCAACTCCAATCTTGTTGTTCTTCTTTTTTTCTTTGTCTAATACGCTGATAAAGTTTATCGATAGAGTGAATGTGACGAGTCCGAGCGTAAAGTTTTTCCTCTGTCAATCCCCACTTATTGAAAATTTCTTTCAATTCCTCTTGAATTTGTTGCGCACCGGGAAAATTACGATAGCGAATCTGCAGTCGAGCGAGATCAGCCAAGTTTTCATCTTCAGGTTCGTTCTTTTCGAGAAGTTTTTTTATTATCTCTCGATCGCGTTCTTCTTGAGGATGTTTTTGAGCCAAACCTTTGTTTTGAGTCATTGCGCTTGGTAAACCAGATTTCTTTCTCGAGGAAATGGATCGATTTCCCAAAGTCTAATTTTAGCATCATAGCTTCCACTTGCCAAGATAGTGCCATCAGGACTAAATGCTAAAGATTCTACCCAATCATTATGCTCTAGATGACTCAGTAACAAACCACTATTTAAATTCCAGATCCGAATACCATCATTGCTGGCACTGGCGATGATATTTTGGTAAGGATGAACGGCAATAGCTCTAATTCTTTCTCCGTGTCCCCTCAAACTATAGCGCAGTTGACCGCTGGCCACATCCCAGACTTTAATAGTGCGATCGTAACTGCCTGTGATCAAACTTCTGCCATTTTTAGTAAAAGCAATGACATTAATTGGCCCTGAATGTAGCTGACCTTCCGAGATTTGAGACCCTGTTTCCAGATGCCAGAGTCTAACCTTGCCCTGTTGATCTGCACTAGCCATAACATAGCCATTGGGACTGATAGTTACAGCATAGGTAGGATTGCCGTAACCTGCCAGCACATAGAAAGGACGTTGATTATTCAAATTCCAAACTCGAATGCCATCTAAAGCCCCACTCACTAACAGTTGGCTATCGGGAGTAATTGCCAAAGACATGATATTGCTGTCATGATCCAATAACGTCCCAGTGTGCTTTTGAATCTGCTGTTCGCTGTCCCAATCCCAGAGATTAATTCCCCCATCATCGCCTCCACTGGCGAGAGTTTTGCCATTGGGACTCATAACGAGACTGCTAACTGCAGTGCGTTGTCCCCGGAGACTCTCGATTTGGAGACCAGTTTCCACCCACCAAAATCGCAACATGGGATCGTTATAACTGCCCCCACTAATCAAATATTGGCCGTCTTGAGTGAAAACAAGAGAATCCACTGCGGCAGTATGTCCTTCCAGAGTCCGAAGCAACTTGGGTGGTTGCCAACGTTGGACTACGGGCAATTCTTCTCCTGGCAAGGTCGCCGTTCGGCTTCGCGGTTCCTGAGTCTGTGGAAGGACACCGTCAGGGGTTAGTTCTTGTGCTGTAGCGGTCATTGCCAGACCCACTGTTACCAAAACAGCAGTACCGAGGGAAAATATCCTGATTTTTTTCCTAGACATGGCTTAAGGACGATTTTTGGAATTCGTTAGCATGGGCAGTGGAGGAAGAGATTGGCTGGGAGGTTGAAAGTAGGGTAGGTTTAACTTGGTCACACGAGAAATATATCCTGGATTGATCTTATTGCAACCCCAACCAAGATAACAAACCTTGTCCAGTGAGGTATTCAATCACTAGGGCTAGTAAGAATCCAATCATTGCGGCTCGACCATTTAACCTTTCGGCATATTCATTAAAGCCGAATTTTTGCTCTTCTAGTTTTGGAGTTGTGCTAGGTTGAAGTTCTGTCATAGTTACCCTCTCGTTACAATTCTTGATAATTTTATAATAACTCCATATCAATCCAATTGGCGAATACTTGTGCCAATAGTGTCTGTGTTTACCCCATCTTCAGAAAACTTGCGCAAGAATAACGATAATCTAAGTTTTTCTGCAATGTCTATTGGTGAACGATTCTTTATTAAGAGGAAAACTTAAACTCATTATATGTAGTTATTGTCTAGCTTGTTTTTTTATGTTTGAGACACCTCCTAAACAAGTAAAACCCTACCTCAACAACAGGAAAGATCAAGGCGATTTAGGCGATCTTTTCCATGGACAACCTCACAATATGAATAGATGGTTAAAATGGTTATCACCGGGATTGTTAGTTAAGCGCTGGTTATTGCTTTCCGCTACAGGGGTGTTACTAACTGGTTTGGGAGTGGCAATTTGGGTTCAGCTAACGCCGATTCATCATTTAACTGAATTTACAGTAAATATGCTACAGGCTGTTGCGAAGATTCTTCCCCGGTATTTATCGGGAACTATAGCAATTGGTGGTGGTTTATTATTGATTTATTTAGGGCAAAGCCGCGCTTTAGGGTCTATTACTTCCGCTCTCCAGTTAGAAGAAGATCCAGAACTGCTAGATCTCCTTCTAGATCGCCGTCGCTTAAATCGAGGGCCAAAAATTGTGGCTGTTGGTGGTGGAACAGGTCTTTCTACTTTACTTAGAGGTATTAAGATTTACAGCGCCAATATTACTGCTATTGTTAGCGTAGCAGATGATGGTGGTTCTTCCGGGCGACTGCGGCGGGAAATTGGGGTTCTGCCTCCGGGAGATATTCGCAACTGCGTGGCAGCTTTAGCGGACGAAGAAAAATTATTGACTGAATTATTTCAATATCGATTTACTGCAGGCAATGGTTTGAGTGGTCACAGTTTTGGCAATTTGTTTCTCACCGCCATGAGCGAGATAACTGGAGATTTGGAACAGGCGATCGCCGCTAGTTCTCAAGTTTTGGCGGTGCGGGGAAGGGTATTACCAGCTACGTTGAGCGATGTCAGCCTCTGGGCGGACTTAAAGGACGGAAGACATATTAAAGGAGAGTCCAATATTAGTGAAGCGGGAGGACAGATCCAGCAAATTGGTTGCACTCCCGCCAATCCTCCTGCATTACCCGCTGTAATCAAGGCAATTGAATCTGCTGATTTAATTATTCTGGGACCAGGAAGTCTCTATACCAGCGTCATTCCCAATCTCTTAGTTCCGGAAATTAGAAAGGCTATTAAAGCGAGTAGAGTTCCTCGCATTTACATTTGTAATATTATGACCCAGCCGGGAGAAACTGATGGTTACAGTGTTGGAGATCATATTGAGGCCATTGATCGCGTTTGTGGAGATAAGCTTTTCGATGTTGTTTTAGTTCAACGGTACTACCCCTCCGAGCAAGCCATACAGCGTTACGCTCTAGAAAACTCCCATCCAGTCTTTTTCGACCGGGAAAGAGTCAAAAAACTAAGACGGCGAACAATTCATGCTAATATCATGGATGAAGACCAGGATACTGGATATGTTCGCCACGATCCCCAACGTCTAGCTGGGGTTTTGCTTCGTTGGTATACTCGTACAGCAAAAACTTGGTAGATAGATGATCTTTAGCCTTCCCAATAAGCTAGCAACGGTAGAGTTTGGCAGGGTTTTGGGGGAATCTCTCCCAGTAGGCAGTACGGTCCTGTTGGAAGGGGATTTGGGAGCTGGTAAAACTACTCTCGTGCAAGGTATTGGATTGGGATTGGGGGTTAAGGAACCAATAGTTAGTCCTACTTTTACCCTCATTAATGAGTACGAAGGAGAAATCTGCCCCCTTTATCATTTGGATTTATACCGAATGCTTTCTAATGAGATTGAGTCTCTTGCTCCAGAAATTTACTGGGAGGGGCGGGAAGTAGCACCGGGAATTACTGCCATTGAGTGGGCGCAGCGCTTACCATATCTACCTAGTAGCTATGTAAAGATAGTACTTAGTCTTGATTTGACAATGGAAAAACGTGGAATTGATTTACAGTCTTTTGGTATTGATTTTGGGTTAGATAAAATAAAGTTATTGAATATTTAATAGGGAATATCCCCCCCAGCCCCCCTTCAAAAGGGGGGAGAAGAAAAAATACTCCTTCAAAAGCTATGCCTTATAAGAAACTTTCTTAACAAAAGCTGTAATGCTTGTTGTAAAAGGATTACAGCCTATTATTCAACCGTTGCAACTTGACAAAAAGACAAAACCATGTATTTGGAAAAATCCCACAATTTTTTTTGCGCACTCTTCGCGGATCCGTGACCGATCACTACAAAAAACGGTCATTTCAGCTATATATACACAAAATGCGCTTTTGTCAAGTTTTTTGTCAAGAAAGATGTTTATAAAGGATAGCTTTTTAAGGGGGGATCAAGGGGGATATTCTCTATTTGTAGTAAACATTGTCAGATTTCAGATTAGAAACGGATTTTGCTCTCGAGGATATGGTAAAATACAGAGGAGGAGTGGAACCCAATCCATATAACGAAGAAATCCTTGCATCATTAACACCAACAGCAAACCAAGCAAATCATTATTGAGCAATGCCAAAGCGTTACTTGACGCTGGAAGATATCCTGAATGCCGATAGTCCAGAGAGAATAGCAGCTCTATTTCGGAAACTTAATTACAATGCTACTACCGAAGTTTTAAATGTCAGAGAGTTGAAACTTCCTCAATCTTTTGTGGCCACTGTGGATGAGGCTTATTTGATTGCTCAATTGGGAGATGGGGAGTTGCAAATATTGCTGTTTGAGTTACTTTCTGAGGAAGTTCTCTCTTTCATGAGAGCGATCGCCCCCAGTTTTGCCCACCGCAGTTCCTCTTTTTTGCTCCTGGGTACTTTTAACTACCAACAGCTAATTGCCATCCATCCTCGCCAGGAAGAGAGTCCATATTGGCAAATTGACCAGATTAATCCTAATTACTACGATTTACATCGGTTGGAAGCGATCGCTGCTGTAACTTCTGACCCAAGAGAAGTTTATTCAATTCATTGCGAAGCTTTTGATTTTCTTGAGTTTAGGCGCAGTAGAAAGTCCTATACTACTGACTCCATTCGTCTTTATCTGCGTAAAATTAGTCGCATCAGTTTATTAGAAGCGGAGGAAGAACTGGAACTAGGGGCAAAGATTGAAGACTTGATACAATTAGAACTAAAGTTGGAAGAATTAGTAACTTCTTTAGGACGGAAACCTACAGATGGAGAATGGGCTGATGCTGCTGGAATATCCGAGTCAGAATTGAGAGATCGCCTTGACAGCGGTTGTAAAGCAAAAGATAAGATGATCTGTTCTAACTTGCGCTTAGTAGTCTCCATGGCGAAAAAATACCAGCATCGAGGAGTGAAGTTAGAAGACTTAATTCAGGAAGGCAGTTTGGGATTAATTAGGGCCACGGAAAAGTTCTCCTCAGCAAAAGGCTATCGCTTTTCTACCTACGCTTATTGGTGGATTCAACAAGCAATTTCTAGGGCAATTTGCAATCAATCTCGTACCATTCGCCTTCCCGTCCACCTCTGGGAAACTATGTCCCGAATTAAAAATAAAATCGAAACTTTAAGGAAAAAAATAGGGCGCACTCCCACTAAAAAAGAAATTATTAATCGCACGAAAATAACTCAAGAAAAGCTAGGTTTGATTAGTAAAAGTTTTCAACCCATTGTTTCTTTAGATGTTCCTGTGGAAGGAGTAGAAGGAGAAGAATACTCCACATTATTAGACTCGATTCAAGATGATGGCCTGACAGTAGAAGAACAAGTAGCAACAGTTATTCTCAAAGAAGATTTAAAAAAAGTTTTGGCAAGTCTCGGTACTCGGGAAAAACAAGTTTTAGAACTTCGCTATGGATTAGATAATGGCAAGAGAAAAGAATTAGAAGAAATCGGTCGGATGTTTAATCTTACTCGGGAAAGAATTAGACAAATTGAAGCAAAAGCCCTGAGAAAATTACGCCATCGCAACCGCAATAACATTCTCAAAGGCTATTTTGGTTAATTGGTTGTTGGTTGTTGGTTGTTGGTTGTTGGTTGTTGGTTGTTGGTTGTTGGTTATTTGTTGTTGGTTGTTTGATTTGTACAACTAGTAACTGCTAACTCATAACTGGTAACTGGTCACTGGTAACTGGTCACTGTTATAATGCTCCTGCTGCTGTTTTATCTAAAATACTGCCACTGAGATGGGTAGTAATATTCATCGCTTGGAGAACAGGTAAACTATCTAGTCCTTGAGGATAATCGATTACAGTTACTGCTCCATTTCCTTGTTTAATATTCCAAAAATTAGCAGGTTCTAAACCGAGTAAATAGCAAATAATTACCTTGTTAATGGCATCGTGAGCCACAATTAAACCAGTTTGTTCTTCATCATTGGCGCTATAGGTTTTAACTATTTCTTCCCAACAGGCGATCGCCCGATCCCAAACTTGCTGTAAATTCTCTCCTTCCGGCATTTGTACTGTTTCCGGGGCTTCTTTCCATTGACGCAACAAATCCCCAAATTCTGCTTTAATTTCTGCCTCTAATTTTCCTTCCCAAAGTCCGTGACAAATTTCCTCTAATTGTTCTCGCACTTCTAAGTTTACACCGGGATGATGTTGTAAAATAATTTCAGCAGTTTCTTTGGGACGCAAGAGCTGACTGCTAATAGCAAAGTCAATTTTTACCTCTTTGAGAAAATTTGCTGCTTTCTGACCTTGTTCTTTTCCATTCTCATTGAGAGGAATATCTTTAATTCCTTGGAACCGAGACGCTCGATTCCATTCCGTTTCTCCATGACGCACTAGTAATAAGCGAAGACTATTTTTAGGAGGACGGGGTTCCGGGACGGGGATGCCTAAATGGGAGGTTTGATTTAAAGATTCTAACTGTACTGGTTCTCCCCAACCCCCAGTAAAATTGAGAACATTGATACCGCAATTGGACTGCTGGAGGGAATGATAACGGGCAGGAGGCATGGCGATCGCGCTCATAATCAAACAGCGGTTAATGCCGTTGTGAGCCACAATCAGAATGGTTTTTCCTAAATGTTGGGGGATGATTTCCTGCCAAAACTGTTGCGCTTGAGCGTAGGTAGCAAGAACGGGAAAGTGTTCTTTCTCTTCTTGCCCTTCTACAACCATTTTAAACTCGTGGGGACGCTCTTTCCAGCAGCGGTATTCTTCGGGAAATTGCCCTTTAACCTCATCCTTGTGGCAATCCTCCCAAAGAGGCAAGTCAATTTCTAAGAGCTTATCTGTATAGTTAATAGGGGGAGGATTGTCCAGACAACTGTGAACGATGGCAGCAGTTTGTTTTGCTCGTTGTAGGGGACTGCAATAAAAGCCGTGGAAGCTGTAGTCTTTGAGAGTAGCTCCTACTAGCCTAGCATCTGCACTGCCTTGCTCCGTTAATATGGATTCATCGCAGCGGCCTTGAATTTTTTTGGCTGCGTTGTAACTGCTTAGACCGTGACGCACTATAATTACCCGAGTAGCCACTCTTAATCCTCCGTTAACTTGGCTCAATGTCCCCAGCCATTCTAGTTTATTCCATCGTCGGTTGGGTTGAGGTAAGGAAACCCTTCGGCTAAGTGGTCACTGTACTTTGACTACGCGGTCCCTGAGGGTCGTCGAAGGGACCGCCCAACAAGCCAAAAAAGTTAGTGTTGGGTTTCGCTCGCGCTCAACCCAACCTACAATTGCTTACAACACTATAATATATCTAGCAAATATTTTCATATTTTATAGAATATGGTCCAATAGAAAAATTGTAGGGTGGGCATTGCCCACCGCACCGACAGCGTTATTTATCCAATCTAGGAATGAAGATTGACCTTATTGGAATTCCAATCCTTCCCTCCATCGCCGCAAAAGTATATTGGTGGGCTTCCTTTAATTTTAATAATCGGCGTTGCATAATTGAGACATGAATAAATAAAAACTAGCTCTCTCTTTTTCCTCTGCGTCCGTGGCACAGGCATCTTGCCTGTGACTTCCTCTGCGGTTTATTATTATTTCATATCTTGATTCAGCAACGCCTAATAATCAATTGAAATTATATCTTTGCTTTTAATCAGCATTAACATCTCAAAGGATTATTCGTAAAAAAAAATTTATAATAGTGGATAGTTGATAGTGGATAGTTGATAGTTAACCATTTTATCAATGTTGCTCTCAGACAAGAGAATTTTTACTCATTTTATCATTCTAGAGAGATAACTGTCAACTGTCAACTGTCAACTATTATGACCCCCTCGAAAAATATTTCTTAACAATAGCTGAAAGCCTTGGCAGTCAAAGACTTGACGGGTTGAAACTCTAAATTTTGTAGCAGAGGATACACAATCTAGTTCCTCAACTAGAGAAAGTGATATGAAATCTGAAAAAGAATGCTACAGATAAAATAATGTTATAAGAATTTGTAGGTTGGGTTTCGTGACCTCAACCCAACACAAGTTTACTGGGCTTGTTGGGTTTCGTGACCTCAACCCAACCTACAAGAGAACCAACTCTAAAACCATTGGTTTTCTTTATATTTTTACTAGCGAAATGGTTTTAGCAGAGGTTTTGAACGATAAAAATCTAATTTTCTCGCTTGCAATAATGCTCGCTCTCTAATCTATCGATAGGGCAGTTCGACCGATAGATTAGAAACTGGGTATTTTTGCTTAGAAAAAAGTTGACGAATGTATCGGATTATTTTAGTTAGATTTTAATTAGATATTGTTCAATTGCTCTTGAGTTTCTCAGATAAATACAGGTTGTGGTGGGCGATGCCCACCCTACTCTTGCTATCAACTATCAACTATCAGCTATCAACTATCAACTATGAATAGTGGTCTTTGGGAGGAGGCGGGTCAGCGGTTTCGTCGAGACAAAATGGCTGTTTTCGGCATGGTGGTGTTAGTGATTATTGCCACCAGTATTGTGCTGGGGCCTCTGATTTACCAGAGGCCAACGGATACTATTGATTTTAGCCTGGCTACTTTGCCTCCTTCTTGGCAGCATCTTTTCGGTACTAACGACTTGGGTCAAGACCAACTGGCTCGAGTATTGTCTGGGGGCAGAATCTCTATGACTGTGGGTATTGCGGCAATGTTGGTGGCTATTTCCCTAGGCACTGCCATCGGTGCGATTTCTGGTTTCTATGGGGGAATAGCGGATAGTTTACTGATGCGGGTCACTGACTTATTTTTGGCTTTACCTCAATTGCCAGTTTTGTTGTTAGTGGTTTATTTGTTTCGAGATGCAATTAAAACTATCGCTGGTCCCGAGTTGGGTATTTTCATTTTGGTAGTCTTGGTAATTGGAGGTTTAAATTGGATGTCTGTGGCCCGGTTGGTGCGAGGAAGTTTTCTTAAATTGCGGGAAATGGATTTTGTCATGGCCGCCAGAGCAGCGGGAGCCAGTCCCGGTAGGTTAATCTGGATTCATATCCTTCCCAATGTGTTGAGTATTGTGATTGTGGCTGCTACTCTAGCAGTGGGGAATGCCATTATTACGGAGTCTACTCTCAGCTTTTTGGGTTTGGGTTTTCCTCCCGACGTACCTACTTGGGGCAGAATGCTCTTTGATGCTCGGGATTATCTCACCTCCGCTCCTCACATGGCTCTTTTCCCCGGTTTGGCTATCTTCCTGACAGTATTGAGTATTAATTATATTGGAGATGGACTCCGAGATGCCTTGGACCCGAAAACAAAAAATCTCTAACAATGAACAATGAACAATGAACAATGAACAATAAACAATAAATAATAAATAATAAATAACCTAAAATATCTGTATCCATCCGCGTTCATCGTGGCACAGGCATCTTGCCTGTGAGTTCATCTGCGGTTCAAACAACAACCAACAACCAACAACCAACAACCAACACATGAAAGTTCCTTTTGTAGACCTTAGCTTGCAAAACAAACCTATTGAAGAAGAAATAGAACAAGCCATCTTAAAAGTAACCAGACGGGGAGATTTTATTTTAGGTCAAGAGTTGAGGGAGTTTGAAACAGCATTTGCCCAGGCTTCTGGGGTAGAATATGGAGTAGGAGTGTCTTCCGGGACAGAGGCGATCGCCCTGGGTCTTCAAGCTAGCGGAATCGGTGCGGGGGATGAAGTAATAGTTCCTGCCAATACTTTCATCGCCACCATTATTGCTATTATTAAAGCGGGTGCTACTCCTATTTTAGTTGATTGTGATCCCAAGACGGCTCTCATAGATCTAGAAGCAGCAGCTAAAGCCATTACACCGAAAACTAAGGCGATCGTACCAGTTCATTTATATGGTCAGATGGTATCCCCCAAATTATTATTAGATTTTGCTAATAGTTATAACTTATTAATTTTTGAAGATGCGGCTCAAGCTCATTTAGCCCAGCGGGAAGGTTATGGAGCTGGGACCATTGGTATAGCTGCTGGTTATAGCTTTTATCCTAGCAAAAATTTGGGAGCATTTGGCAATGGAGGAATGTTAATCACAAAAGATGAGGAAATAGCAGCAAAAGTTCGCACTCTGCGCAATTATGGCGCTCCGAAAAAATACCTTCATGTGGAATTGGGAACTAATAGCCGTCTGGATACTATTCAAGCAGCTATTCTTAAAGTTAAATTAGCCTATCTCTCTGGATGGAACCAAGAGAGAAACCGTGCTGCTCTCTACTATAATGCTTATTTAAATTTATTACAAGCTAAAGGAATCGAGCTGATTGAAAATCAAAGCGCTAGCGGTCATGTTTATCATCTCTATATTATTCGTATTCATCCCCATTGTAAACTAAAAAGAGAGGAAATTCAACAGCAATTAACTGCTCGAGGAATTCAAACCGGCATCCATTACCCCATTCCCTGTCATCTTCAGCCTGCTTGCGCTTATTTAGGCTATAATCAAGGAGATTTCCCCCAAGCAGAAGCTTTAGGGTCGGAGATTTTATCTTTGCCCATGTATCCCGGTATTACGGCAGAACAAATTGAATATATTAGCGCTAGTTTAAGGTCAATATTGACTTGATTTATTTGAAAAACACTAATTTAATTGACTATGGAAATTATTTATCTGAAATCTCAAATAGAATGCTACAGATATAACGATATTTATAAATTGTTGGTGAAAGTCCTAACGGTAGATCCCCCCCGGCCCCCCTTCAAAAGGGGGGAGCCTGGAAAGTCCCCCTTATTAAGGCTTGACCTGCACAGGGAAGTCGAAGGGAAGTCGAAGGGAAGTCGAAGGGAAGTCGAAGGGAAGTCGAAGGGAAGTCGAAGGGAAGTCGAAGGGAAGTCGAAGGGAAGTCGAAGGGAAGTCGAAGGGGGGATTTAGGGGTATCTTCGTTATTTTTAGCAACTATTTTCTATTTTAGATTAGCTCGATTTACTACTGAAACACCAATCTGATTGTACTATGGAAATTACTCAAAGGGTTACTCCAATATTAGAACGGAAGCAGTTTTATATCCTACTGTTATTCTTACTCGCAGTTCTTTACGCTCCATTAATAATCCACTGGTACGATGGCTGGTTAAACAAAACTATTGACATTGAACATGAATATTTCAGTCACGGTGTGATTGGTTTACCTTTTGCTGCTTATATAACTTGGTTAAAAAGAAAGGACTGGTGTCGATTAGAAAATGAATTTCATCCTTTAGGGGGATTTTGCTTGGGTTTAGGGATAGCATTCTATCTCACGGGAATGGGAGAGTTAGTTAATTTATCCTTTCCCCTTATTTTAGGAGGCATTTGCCTTTGGCTGAAAGGAATGCCGGGATTAAAATTGCTGTGGTTTCCTTTACTATTGGTAGTTCTTGCTACTCCTAATTATATCCCTTATTTAATTACTCCCTATACTTTCCCTTTGCAGCAATTTATTGCTGGTTGTGCTGGCTTTATTCTCATTCAAATGGGTTTGGATGTGGTGGTGGAGGGGATTTATTTAACCATTGGAGGACATATCGTGGAAGTGGCTCCCTACTGTGCGGGACTGAAGATGTTATTTACTAGTCTCTATGTCACTCTAATCTTGCTTTATTGGAACGAGTATATAGGCGATCGCAGTAAAATAATTAAAATGCTGGTAGGGGCTGTAATAATTAGCGTGGTGGGTAATATAATTCGCAATACTATTCTCTCTTGGTTTCATGGCACTAATCAAGATGATTTATTTACCTGGTTTCACGATCAATGGGGTGGGGATGCTTATTCTGCTTTGATGTTAGTGGCGATCTTTTTTTTGATGAAGGTGTTGGAAAAGTTGGATGGGGATTATCTGCCTGAATCCCCGGACTATTCCCCTGAATCCCTGGACTATTCCCCTGAATCCCCGGACTATCCTCCTGAATCCCTGGACTATCCCCCTAAATCCCCGGACTATCCCCCTAAATCCCCCCTTCGGCTACGCTCAGGGCAAGCCTTATCAAAGGGGGACTTTGAAATAATAGGAGAAAATGAGGAAGAAACAATAAACGAAATATTATTAAATAACCACAGAGACGCAGAGGAAACAGAGGAGGAAAGAGAGAATAGATAAAGCCAGTAGGGTGCGTTCGTAACGCACCAGCAGATAATTATCAATCTTTACCAACTTTTGGTGGCTTTGGTGGAGAAATTTGAAAGAGAATACTACCAACCAGGTGCTAATTCTACATCTCATTCTATGCTGCTTTTTTTTGATGGAGCAACAGGGAATTGAAACGGCTGACTTAGCTAAGATTTTAGGTTCGACAGTTGTTACTGAGTTGGTTAATGGGAAGAGAGAAATTTCTGTAGAACAAGCAGTTGCTTTAGGTGCATTTTTTCATGTAGATTCGTCTGTATTTTTAACTGGAAATTAACTCACAGGCTGGAAGCCTATGCTACTATAAACCCAGATAAATTTAATTAATTGTGGAAATAGCTTTAACAATTCGTTGATGAATCTCGCCACCCAAACTAGCTACAATTCCTCTATTATTTAATAACTTCGCACCAACACCAAAATCCAGAACTTTCCCATCTAAATCGGTAACGCAACCCCCAGCTTCTTCCAAGACGATCACCCCCGCTGCGTGGTCCCAAATATTGTCTTTCCGGTTAGCTGCAGAAGGAATGGGAATGCGAACATAAAGGTCAGCTTCCCCCCGCGCCACTGCTCCATATTTAGCTTCAGAGTCCATTTTTTTAGGAGTACGAGTGAAGCCCAGTAGGTTTGCTAGAGCTTGTTGGGCATCGCGATCACTGTGAGCGGATTCCACACTTTCAATTAACTGAAAAGACTCGGCATTAGTGAATTGATTGACTCGAACTTCTTGTGTTTTCTTAGTATTAAGAGCAATAGCCCTAGTTCCTTCTCCTTTTACCCCTAAAAATAAGACTCCTTTCTCTCCTTCTGGTGCATTCCCATCTAAAGGTAAAGCAGGACAGCCGAGAATTCCTAGTTTAACTTCTCCTTCTTCTACTAAAGCCAAAGCAATAGCATATTGGTCTCCTCGAATATAGCCTTTCGTCCCATCAATAGGGTCGAGAGTCCAATAGCGTTCGGTTCGACTAGGCTCACCGCAAGCTGCCATAGAACCATTGCCCCAATTAATCCAATCTATTACTTTATTTTTATCAGCATTAGGGATAATTGTTTGCACTTGTTTCGTAATAGCAGTAAGATGGGAGCTAAGTTCTGGCTGTTGCAACATGGTAGCATTTTCTTCCGCTATGGCTGAGTCTTGGGGAAAGGCAGCAGCCAGGAATTGACAGATAATTGCTTGAGCGCCAAAATCAGCTACAGTAACCGGACTGGCATCAGCTTTAGCAATAGTTTGGGTTGCTTGGTGCTGACGGATTTGTTGGCAAAGTTTGGCTGCAGCAGTTGTAGCAGCAAGGGCAACTTCTTTTTCTTTGGTGTAGGACATTTGAGAGTTGAGAGTTGATAGTTGGCAGTTGACAGTTGATAGCTACAGATTCGGGCTCCACGCCCCCAAATAAAAAAGACTATGATTTTTTTGATTCAATGAGTACTATGACTTTTCAATTCCACAGAATCATAGTCATCATGATAATCACGAAATCATAGCAAAAAATGAGAAACTTCTCCAGGGGGCCTTGTCGCAGTGAACGATTCGGTTATATTATAGCTCAAGGAAGTGTTTCAGACAAACTTGATCTTTATCTTACCTCACAAACTCTGTAGGAAGATTAACAGTAAAAATTGTCCCAATCCCCACTTGGCTTTCAACCCCTATATCCCCTTGATGACATTCTACAGCTTGTTTAACAATATACAAACCAATACCTGTACCTTGAATTGTGCCAACATTTTCAGCCCTTTCAAAGGGTTGAAATAGTTTATCGAGGAATTCTGCTGGCATCCCAATACCTTGGTCTTCAATACAGAAAATCGCTTGTTTGGATAAATAACTAAGAGTGAGTGTAATTTTCCCCCCTTTAGGAGAATATTTAATAGCGTTAGCAAGTAAATTGCAAAGAATTTGACCTAATAAATCCTTATCTAGATTAATTTCTTGATAATCTCCTTTACTACTAAACTGAAGCTCATATTTATCCTGTGTCATGATTTGAAAGTCTTCTAATAAGTCTTGACAAAAGGCGATCGCGTCTATTGGTTGCGGTCGCAAAGGAAGTTTTCCTTCCGAGCTTTGAGGCAATCACGGAGGTTGTCTTCGGTGAGGGATGGCCGCAGTCCAACAAGATAGATTTAATGACTAAGTATTTAACTATAGTAGATATACTAAGCCATCCCATCGTTTATATCAACAACAAACAACCAACACTTCGGCTACGCGGCCACTGAGCGAAGTCGAAGTGCAGTGCAGGCAACAAACAACCAATAACAAACAACCAACAACAAACAACCAATAACCAATCACTAACTATGCGAGTTCTTCAAATTGTCCCTTCAGTGTCTTTGGTCTATGGCGGTCCCAGCCAAATGGTACTGGGATTATCTGCTGCCCTGGCGGCTGAAGGCATTGAAGTTACTTTGCTCACCACTAATACCAATGGAGATGCAGGTCAACCACCTTTAGAGGTTCCCCTGGCTCAACCAATAGAACAAAATGGATATCAAATCCTCTACTTCCCCTGTTCTCCTTTCCGACGCTATAAATTCTCTCTCGATCTATTACAGTGGTTGAGACTTCATAGTAAAGAATACGATTTAGCTCATATTCATGCTTTATTTTCTCCCATCAGCACTGCAGCGGCATATTTAGCGAAATCCCGCTCTTTACCCTATATTCTCCGTCCTTTGGGAACTCTCGACCCTGCGGACTTGCGCAAGAAAAAACTACTGAAGCAAATCTACGGTTATCTCTGGGAAAGACCTAATTTAGCTGGAGCGGCGGCGATTCATTTTACCAGCCAGCAAGAGGCGAAGATATCTGAGCGTTTCGGTGCGAAAACCAAAGATTTAGTAATTTCTTTAGGGGTACAGTTGCCGGAAAAGAGACCTGTTGCCGGTGCAATAAGACAACAATTGGGTATTGCCCAAAACTGCCCTCTCTTATTATTCATGTCTCGTCTTGACCCCAAGAAAGGCTTAGATTTATTAATCCCCGCGCTGGAACAACTTCAAAGAGATGGTTTGGATTTTCATTTTGTTCTCGCGGGGTCCAATCCTCAAGATCCGGATTACGAAAGAAGGATTGAGGAAATTATAAAAACATCAGTGATCGCTTCTCGCACCACTATTACTGGTTTTGTCGCTGGAGAGATGAAACTGGGATTACTGCAAGATGCAGATTTGTTTGTTTTACCTTCTTACTATGAAAATTTTGGTATTGCTGTAGCGGAAGCCATGACTGCGGGGACTGCAGTAGTTATTTCCCATGGAGTCCATATTTGGCCAGAAGTTAGTTCGTGCGAAGCGGGATGGGTTTGTAGTTGTGAGGTGAAGGAGCTAACTGCCAAATTACGATTAGGTTTGGCAGATAAAGATGAAAGAGAAAAGCGAGGATTGAAAGGGAAAAATTACGCTTTGGAGTATTATAGTTGGCGGGCGATCGCCCTGCAAACTATTGCTGCTTACACCTCTCTTCTCTCGGAACATTAGGATATTTTTTTGTTACATTTGAAATTACAAAAATTAGAATAATGGAATTGAGAAATAAATATAATGGTCTCGAAACAAATTCTAATCCATTCAGTCCTATTTATTTTACCACAACCCGATCTAGCGATCGCTACTTTGTAATACGCAAAACTTTCAAATATAGTTTCTATCTAAAATTACAATATTTTCTCCTACATTACGAAGTGCGGAATGTGGGTTGGAGTCTTATAGTTGGCGGGCGATCGCCCTGCAAACTATTGCTGCTTACACCTCTCTTCTCTCGGAACATTAGGATATTTTTTTGTTACATTTGAAATTACCAAAATCAGAATAATAGGGTAAAGTAGATTATTTTAACCCACATTCCGGACTTCGTGACATAATTAGGACTTACGCAAACAAACCTAGAAACCGGGTTTCTCGTCGAGATCAAATGGCAAAATCCAGAGTTTTAGTTTAGAAACCCGGTTTCTCAACCGAGGGGATAACCTCAATCTATACTACGATGGAATCAACTATTTTTTCTTTAATCTTCATTTATCATTCTATATCGTTTCGAGGGATTTAGAATGATATTTATTATTAATTCAATTATTGTTTCGATAAATAACGCTCTCACAAAAATTATCTTAAATCCATTGTGGCACAGGCATCTTGCCTGTGAGTTCCGAAGGGGTTAAAAATTAGCTGTTTTATTTGAGATGTCAACATATTTGTTGAGCCACAAAGTTGGTGTTGGGTTTCTCAAACCCGTAAAGTAAAGAATCGAGCGGCCAATGCGAAAGGATTAGCAGCTCAAGCCGTTAGTCGTTCTCAAACTGCTTTGGGCGCTTTTTATCGTCGAATTAAAGCCCGCGCTGGCGCACCTAAAGCTATTACCGCTACTGCACATAAAATCGCTCGTCTTTTCTATACTTTGTGGACTACTAAAGAATCTTATAAAGATTTGGGTGCTGATTATTACGACCAGCAATATAAACAACTCACTCTAAAACACATTTCTAAAAAGGCTGAATCCTTTGGCTACCAACTGGTTGAACTACCTCAAGCTTGAAAGAAGTTTCTGGAGAGTTAATGTATCAATCTCAATGGCAGCACAATATCCATATCCTATCTTGTAGGTTGGGTTGAGGCAACGAAACCCAACAAACCCAAGCTGTAGCAGTTGACAGTTGATAGTGGACAGTTGATAGTTAATGTATCAATCTCAATGGCAGCACAATATCCATATCCTATTTTGTAGGTTGGGTTTCCGGCAACGAAACCCAACAAACCCAAGCTGTAGCAGTGGACAGTTGATAGTTAATGTATCAATCTCAATGGCAGCCGGAAAACCCTTGTATTCATTATATTTAACGAAAGCGTCTATCTACCAAAACAAATTCCACCATGTGGCAATCCCTTTTGACTACAGCGATAGATGTTGTGGTGGGCATTGCCCACCCTACTACC
>JH611052.1 GCA_000252485.1 Prochloron didemni P4-Papua_New_Guinea
ATCCAACTCTAAAGCGTAGCAATAAAATATTTGTAGCAAAAATTTTTTTTATATAACGATATAGTAAGAAAACAAATCACAAATTACGATAGACTTCTCCATCGTTACGTTTGCCCACAGGAAAAACTCTAACTTCCTGTTCGGAGATCGTGTAAAGAATCCGATCCGAGACGGAAACTCCAAATCCATCTGCTAGTTTTTGCACCCTTGTCCACCCTTCATCAGTTACCGCGATCGCGTGCTTGTTTTTCTTCTCTTCGTAGATAGGGCTGCGACTTTGCCTAAAATTCTCACTTGCGATAATAACACTATAGTGTGGTGTCGGCGTAGCAACCTACTAATTGTTGGGTTTCGTGACCTCAACCCAACCTACGATATAATCATAGATTGAGGTTATCCCGTGGTTTGAGAAACCGGGTTTCTTTAGTCGCTGCTTATACTGAAAACTAGGCAGCCTAGAAGGCTACCCCACCGTTGACTTTCTACATATTCAGCTGAAGAACAACTACTATTGACTCTCTTTTATATGATAAAGAAGCAAGATAAACAATATTTTCTCGAAGCGCTCCCGCAGGGATCTGCGAAGAGCCCGCCTAAGTACCTAGGCAAAATTAATTGGATATTCGCGAATTGCCCTCGCTTGTATTTATGGGTTGCGGTGCGTTGCGCTCGCGAAGCGCCGCTCTTAGCGCCCGCACCCTACAATGGGAGTCAAAATTATATACAAATAATTTTGCACGACTACTTATAACAATTATTATTGCTATAATTGTTTATAGCATTTCTTGTCCGAATGAGGTACATCTATGTATCCAGCCTCTTTCTTGTTTAGTATTGAGTGAGAGCAACCAACCGCTTGCTGTATAACTATCAACTGTCCACTATCAACTGTCAACTGCTATATATGGTTACCATCGCAGATTCCCATCGGACTTTACCAAATCTACCCAATCTCTACCAACAGGACTTTTTTTTGTGGTTAGAAACCACAGCCCAACAGTTAAGAAACGGACAACTGCACCAACTAGATCTTGCTAACCTAATAGAAGAAATTGAAGATCTGGGTAAACGGGAAAAGCGAGGGGTTGAAAGCAATCTCGAAAAGTTACTCATGCATTTACTTAAATACAAATATCAATCAGAAAAGCGAACTAATAGCTGGCGTTATACTATTTACGAACATCGCGACCGCCTTCAGAAAGCATTTCAAGATAGTCCTAGTTTAAGAAACTATTTTACAGAAGTTTTCCATCGTGCTTATGGAAAAGCTCGCCAACGGGCTGCAATTGAAACGGGAATGGAAATTAATTCTTTTCCAGAAAAATCGCCTTTTTCTATATGGGAAACTATGGATTCAGACTATTTACCGGAATAGCATAGTGACCAGGTTGGATATAGCGATAGCGAAACCCTTCGGCTACCGCGGCCACTGCCCTTCGGCGACCCTCTGGGGCCGCGAAGTCGAAGTGCAGGGACCGCCCAACAGCACCAAGTTGTGTTGGGTTTCGTTCCTCAACCCAACCTACAATTATTTATAACACTATTATATCTGTAGCAAACATTTTTAGATTTGATATTATTTAGCTTCACAGAGACTTATTCTATATTTACCACTCAGAAGTTGAAAAACTGGACAAGATTCTTTCTTCATATTGCTTGATTTCAGTTGGGCAGCCCAGAGGGCTACCCCACAGCTATTTGTAGGGTGCGTTCGCAACGCACCACACTATCCATAGTGCCTCCAAGCAAATTTTGCGTAAGTCCTGTTCATATTGCTTGATTTCAGTTGGGCAGCCCAGAGGGCTATCCCACAGGGGTTATAGCAATGAGCAATGAACACTTCGGCTACCCGCAGGGCAAGCGCTCAGTGCAGGCAATTAACAATGAACACTTCGGCTACGCTCAGTGCAGGCAATTAAGAGGTTGAGCAGAAAAATGCCCCTTTCGCTTTGTACAAAGGTGATGCAGCAAATGTAGTATTTCTGTACAAAAAAGGTAGCATATAACGACACCAGCGCGAAGCGCTATATATTAAAATGTTTAGATTTGATATAATAATCGCTCTACAAAGAAACAAGAGCAAAACGAATACTAATTATCAAGCACAATAGAAGAGTTTTATTAGAAAAAACTTAAATCCCCCGTGGATTAACGGGGGAGAACTAAAAAGCTAGAAATAAAAAAATTGATTTAAATTCCTGCATGACCGAATGCTAAACCAACTACTAACATCCCCAACACTAAAAATGGTTGAGCGGAAGCTTGATATTTAACATCGTTTTCTAAGGGGTCTTTCAGAAAATAGATATTTTGCAAGGCAATTTGAGGTATAATTAATGCTACCAGAATAATTGCGTAAATATTCTGGTGAATGCTCACTAAATACCCCGCCATTCCTGCTTGGAAAATATCAATTGCTAAGACGCAAATCCAGGCTGCAGCAGTTACACCAAACATCACCGGTAAAGATTTTAATCCCAACTGGCGATCGCCCTCCACACTCTTGAAGTCATTAATTACCGCAATTCCCAGTCCGGCTAAACTGTAAATCAAAGTAGAAATGGCTATAGTCCAGTCTAGTTGGCCGAACAAGGCATGGCCTGCCCACCAAGGTAAAGCAATATAACTAGCACCGAGAGCATAATTACCTAGCCAGCCATTTTGCTTTAACTTCAAAGGCGGCGCAGAATAAATATAGGCAACAAATGCACCCCCAAGAGTTAAATACAACATAGTTGGTTGCTGGTGACCTGCCCAAAGATCCAAACCGTAGGACAAGCTCAAACCAGCTACTAGCAGAATAATAATTTGAGCTACTGCTTGAGGTACTGAGATTGCTCCCGAGGGAATAGGTCGATAGGGTTCATTAATGGCATCGATTTCCCGGTCATAAAAATCATTCATGGTTTGGGTATAACCAGTCATCAAGGGACCAGAGAGCAACATGCAGGCTGCTGCTTTGAGAATATCTTCTCCCGTCCAAGTATAGGCCCCTGAAGATGCTGCACCACAAACCACACCCCAGATTAAGGGAACCCAGGTTACTGGCTTCATTAATTGCAGCCGGATTTTCCAAATGGAGGTTTCCCCCGATTCAGCTCCTTTCATCCCCAGGAGTTGTCTTACTTTGGCCGAACTATTCTGTGGTTCTGTTGCTGGTTCTGTTGCTGGTTCCGTTTGTTTCTCTGTCTTATCATCCATATAACTATAAAGTAATGATTAAATAACCTTCGGAAAATTTAGCTCCTTTAACCGGTCTGCCCCGCAACTGAGCTGGAAGCAAGATATTGCGCCGTTGGTTCCCTGCCTCCACCGTAATTTCTGGACCGTATTGAGTCAATTTCACTTCCTTCTTGGAGAAACCTGGCAGAAATACCCGCACTTGACTATTGGCTACATCTATAGTAAGAGACTTGGGCCCTTGTTCCCCTTCCCGGAAGTTGGGCAAAGCATCGATTAAAGGTTGCCAGTCCTGATCTGCAATGGTGGGGAGGGAAGTTACCGCCAGGGGAGCAAATTCTTGGGTAATGTCCTCAGTCACATTAGCTCGGTTCAGCAACACTCCCCCCACTGTGAGACCCACTTGTTGAGCGCTACCCCAAAGATATTTAGCCGTGGCCATACTGGGCAATCCTGCATCAGTTACTAAGTAAGCTGCCACTTGTTTCGGATCGGCAATAGCGGCTTTAGCCTCAGCCAACATGGAATTAGCTCGGTTGGCCGGTTCCGCACCGAAATTATCTGCCGTCCAAGAAACATTGAGAATAGCAGAAGTAACCGGTTGAACGAAAGGAGAAATAGTCTTGCCAAAATCAGATTCTTGGAATACTTGACGGAAGCGACGGATATACCAACTGAAAATTTCCGGAGTTCCCAACATTCTTAGAGTAGCCAAGTCTCCGGAACCATCATAGACGATGGCATCATATTTGCCGCACGAATTGTATTCCAGAATCCCATAGAGAGCGAGAGCGCTATCCATCCCCGGCAAAATGCCCAATTCTTGTCCGTAGACATTCTTTAAAGTGGGGCTTTTGAGGTATTCCGCCTCCAATTTTTTCAATTCTTCCCAACCTTGTTCCAGCAGCGCCGTCCCATTTAGTTGCACCGCAGCCAGATTGGCAGCGATTTCCTGGGGTTTGCTAGAAGGAGCGAGACCGAGGAGCAAACCAAAGGCGGGGCTAGGGTCCCCTCCTACTAAGAGGACACGAGACCCAAGGCTTGCGAGTTGTTTGGCAGCGGCGATCGCCACAGTTGTGCGACCGGTGCCGCCCTTGCCCAAAAAAGTTAGTAATAAGGCCATTTTAGTTCTTCTTGCCTTTTGCCTCTCGCCAAGTCATGTTAATTAAATCTCTCAGGACTTACGCAAATAACCGAGAAACCGGGTTTCTGTCAGGAGAAAACGACTAAAATCGTCTTCTTTTCGAGGAACCGGGTTTCTGCTTAACTTCTACCACTTCCAGTTCATCTTCAAAAAACCAAGTAGCGGTGTCATCGTCGAATTTGACCACAACACCCACACCGCTGCCGTCAGTCATTTTATATTCCGTGACGGTGCCCACTTCGCCTACTTTTTCGGAAGTTTTACCCAAGACTAAGTCTCGAAGACGCAACACTTTGACTTTTTGCCCGATTTCCATTCCCACTCTCAAGATAATCAAATTTAACTATATTTTTAGTTTAGCGGAGGAGGGGACATGAAAGGGAATGAGGTTCTAGTGATGGGTGGTTGGTGAGAGGTAGAGCCGATCTGCTTCGTAATTCTGGCAGAATCTCCATTATGATGCAATTATAAAGCTATTCCGTTGACCCTGGAGTTGATAAGGTCAGCACCCCGCTCTGAAGAGGCGGGGCTTCGTGCCTCCCTCCTAGGATAGCTGACCAGTCTAAGTTCTCTTTATGGGGACTACGTTTTTTGAGTCACGACACCCACGAATGCGTCGCTAGTTCATGGCCCTGTCGCTTGTTGTTAAACAGCTCTACGAGGGGTAAGGCAGTGCAGCAAGCCTAACAAGCTCTTAAAACATTGACGAAGCGAACTTAACCCTAGCAATAGGAGTATTCAAATTATGCGTGTATGCATATAGTTATCAATTTCACGGCGGATAAATCCGCCGAGTCAACTTCAT
>JH611053.1 GCA_000252485.1 Prochloron didemni P4-Papua_New_Guinea
CCGCATATTCTGGATCTGGTTCCCCGGCAAAGAAATTGAGAATATTGGTAAAGAAATTGCGATTTTGGGCATTTTTATTGACAAATACTAATTCTGTCCCATTTCCATCTACCAATAAAGCTGATTCCTCTTCATTCACAAAGATTTCTTGCAGTCCTGCCAAGTTCCAACCACTGCCAAAAGGACTATTACTAGAGTTGACTATGGCAACAGATTTCGATGTGGTTTCCCTGTCCCTGTTATCAAATTTGCCTTCGTTGAAAGTTAGAATCCCACCATCTATTGTGGCTGAGTATAAGCCTGTTTTTAAATCACTGACATCCAATCCTACTACTGCTTTGGCTACATATTCTTCTTCTACGCCATTATCCGGCTGTAACTTCCAAATGGTATCTCCTTCGGTTAATTTGTACTGCTTATCATCAACCCCCTGGGATTTAATTGCAATTTCTTCCCCTTTCAGATTTATTCCTTCTACTACTACGTTGGTGACTAGATAATGGGAGTTCAGATTCTCCGATTCTGTGGAATGTTCTACTTCCAATAAA
>JH611054.1 GCA_000252485.1 Prochloron didemni P4-Papua_New_Guinea
TTATCTTCGTCTGGCGGTTAATCTTATCATATGAGTAATTCGTTATTTTACCCCGTTCGTTCTGGACACTGATAACATTGCCCACCTTATCGTAGTCCATAGACAACAGTGCCGTCTTCCGCATTAGTTACAACTTCCAAGCGATTGAGCTCGTCATAGTCATATTTAGTAGACCGCCCTAGCTCATCAGTTTCCTTAATGACATTGCCTACCTTATCGTAGTCAATTTTGAATCTGGCCCCATAGGGATTAATTCTGGAAGTTTGACGATTCACATCATCGTATTCAAACCTGGTAATATTCCCCCTTCTGTCCTGGATACTAGTTAAATTTCCTGCCAAATCATAGCCATATTCCCTAGTCTCATCATTCGCATCAATTTCCTTTTGCAAACGATAGACCCTATCGTATTGATACTCAGTAACCTTATCTCTTGGGTCAGTTACAAACCGTACATTGCCAACTTTATCATATCGGTACTTAGTCTTTCCTGATTCCCCATCAGTCTGTTCAATCAAGCGATAGAGCTTATCGTATTTATACTCTGTCTCAGAAGAGTTGGGGTCAATCATTTTGATAATTGACTGCTCATTATCGTAAAAGTACTTGGTAATATAAGTTCCCCTATCTTCTTCAGAAGTATTAGCAGTTCCCAGCTCCTCTGAAAGGAGAATCTCCCGATACAGTTCATCCGTAACACTGCTGCGGGTACTTCCCAGAGGGTCAGTAACTACCGTGGCAAACAAGCCATCTTTTTGCTCTACATCGTACTGGGTAGTTGTAACCTGTCCCTCTGCATCGGTTACTTTTATCAATCGATTGAGCTTATCGTATTCATATTTAGTAACTCGCCCCTCTTCATCCTGGACTTCCAAAACATTGCCATTTTTATCATATTTATATTCGGCAGTATCAGCAAGAGCGTTAGTTACCACTTCCACCCGATTCAGTTTGTCGTAACTAGTCTTGGTAATATTCCTTTCTGCGTCAATAACCTCAACCACATTTCCTACCAAATCGTAGCTGATTTCAGTAATACCCCCTTCCCCATCTTCTATCTGGATCTGTCGATTCAGTTCATCATAAGTATAAGTGGTAGTATTATCCCGTTCGTCCGTCAGCTCAATTACATTGCCCACTGGGTCGTATTCATATTCAATAACCCCAGTTTCGGCACCAGTAACAGTTTTTACTCGATTGCGCTTATCGTAGGTATAAATTATTGCATTATTTTCTGCATCGATAGTCCTAGCCACATTGCCAGTCTGGGGGTCATATTTTGTAATAAACTCCCCACCTTCCGCATCAGTCACCTTGAACTGACGATTAAGAGCATCATATGAATACTTGGTTTCATTCTCATTTCTATCTTTCAAGGAAATCAAATTCCCGGCTGCATCATATTCATATTCCGTCACCTTGTCCCTGGCATCGGTTTCCAGAACCAACCGATTGCGGAAATCATATTCATAGCTAGTCTTATAACCCAGCCTATCCGTTACAGATTTGGTTTGGTCGTCATCAAAATATTCATAGCTAGTAGTCCTATCTAGAGCATCTACTTCAGTTTTAATTCGACCGCGACCGTCATAGGTATAGGTCCTGCTATGACCTTCCCCATCTATCAGCTCTACTAAATTGTCTGCTGCATCGTAAATATACTTTATTTCCTCATTTAAAGCGTTGGTTTCCAGTTGTAAACGGCCATAGATATCATATTCATAGATGGTGGAATTTTTATTGGCATCAATTACCTTCGTCACATTCCCAGCCGCATCATATTCATAGGTAGTAACTGGGGTTTCTCCATTTACTGCAGGTAATGTCTCTGTTTCCAGGCGATTCA
>JH611055.1 GCA_000252485.1 Prochloron didemni P4-Papua_New_Guinea
ATTGTTGGAATCGGTAAATTTAATTAACTGATTGAATTGCAAATCATATTCCAACTGCTGGGAACCGTCCGCTGAATCACCCAGATATTCAATCCTCGTGAGATTGCCCCGATTATCATAGTCATATTTATCCAATTGTTGCTCTACTATCGTAAGCGGATTTGGTATTATAAGAATTTGTAGCAAACATTTTTGGATTTGATATAATTTTATTATTAGAGAATTGTGTTTTAGGAGTACCAGCAGGATTTAGGAGGATGAATCTCATGGATGGAACCTGTCACTTTGCTGTTTTCGGCGACGTACATGGACGTGTTGCTCTCATGTACACCCTTGCGATCTTATGGCAAGAGAAGACAGGAGCTAGATTATCAGCTTTGCTTCAAGTCGGGGACATGGGAGCTTTTCCAAATTTATCAAAGCTAGATGATGCAACTAGAAAGCATGCTAAAGAAGATCCTGATGAGCTTGGATTTCGGGAATTCTGTTTCAACACTGCTGAGGGCGAATTCTATCTTGGTAATCAAAGCGCCCCCACTACATATTTTGTAAGAGGAAACCATGAGGACTTTGATTATTTAGGGGAATTTACCAAGCCTTCAGCAGTAGATCCATGGCACAAGATCTGGTTCATACCAGATGGTCACGCCCTAGATCTAAGCACAAATCATTCAAATGTAACGGAGATGCCTAGAGTTGCTGGCTTTGGTGGCATTCCACCATTACAGGAGAAACGATTACGTGGGAAAGCTGCTCGTGAAAGGTATCGGAAAGCAAAGCGGAGTGGATATCTCGATCCGCGTTTTTTCAGTATAACTTCTCTCGAAAAGCTTTCCCCTCGACTTGAAAAGGCTGATATTTTGCTAACACATGCTGGACCAGAGTGCCAGGAATTACCTGATGGTTCGCCATTTCTCCGGAGGCTAGCAGAGCGTATTAAACCTAAAGTTCATTTGTTTGGTCACCACCACAAGGTGATTGGTCCATGTGAAGGGCCAGGTGGCACTTTGCTCGTAGGTTTAGAACACTTAAATTTTACAAACTTTGGAAATTTAATACAGGGATCTTGGGGTATTTTGTCTTTTAGCAAAGAATCAGTTTCATTCTCATTTATGTCTAAAAGAGTTTTTGAAAACTACGGCAGAATCGAGCGAGAAAGTTATCGTTCACTCCTCAGTCGATCCCGATTAAGCTGCTTTAAATCGAAATGATTCCATCCAGAGCTGAGTTCATGGGTGCGAATAATCCATACCCCTTGAATTTCAAATTCGGTAAGAATCGTACCTATCAAAATTTTCTTTCCGTCTGAAAAACTTAGCTCTATCCCACTCATTAGACACCAATTTTCATAATCGTGTTCGCGCCCAACAACTCTAATTCTATCTATCTTTCTGTCGAAGCAATACTCATGCAATATTTCTGAACGGTATCCACTAACTATACTCAATATCTCGAAATTGCCCGAAAAAGAATTGCGAATTCTATCTTCATGGTCAACATCATTCAAGAAAAATATATTGCTTGTTCCCTCATCTAAGCAGATTAGAAATCTATCTGAACCTTCTGTTTCTAGAAGCAAAGGCTCGTCACTATAAAGGACATCCACATCCCTGATATGACACAAACGACACAGGTTTTTAATTTTGGCTCCATACAAACGCTCGAGTGAATTCAAACTCGAGCGTAGGTATTCGAGGATTGAAGGAAGTTTTTCTACCTCTTGCTTCTGGCCAACCAAGTCATGGTCTTTTTCTCTAATTTGCATTTTCTCTTGCGATCTCCTTTAGCTCATGGATTATTTTATCTATTCTACTCAAAAAGTTTTTCTTCAGAGTTTTGGCTTTTTTCCCTCTGGATTTAGATATGTCAGTAATTCGTGCAGGGTCAATCAACGATATGGATCCTGACTTATCAACAATAAACTGAAGATCGTCGATTACCAAGCCAGATTCAGCAGCAATGTTCTTTACTTGCTCTAGCTCCTGAATAGTCTTTTGATTGACTAAGCTTAAATCAGCAGCGCTAGGAGTAATATTTTGAAACTTGCCAGTCTGTAGTATCTTCTTGCTCAAAACACCATCAACTCTTTTCAAGAGAATTGCCTGAAGAACATCGCCATTAGAATCTACTGCCTCTACAAAGCGAACAAATGGCGTTGGAAGACCTCTCTCAGCTAACAATTTTAAATTGGCTGCTTCATCTACTAGTTGAGCATTTGCCTTTCCTCTTGATTGGGTTGCTATCTTTAACACTAAATTTGGATCGTCAAGAGTAAGAATAGTACCAAACCCGCCTGCATCAAGCACACCAGTAGGAATAAAATCTCCGATCTTACTGGGGAAGCTACCTTCCTCAGAGCCATTACCATCAGCAATTGAAGCAAAGAAATGTTGGAAGAAACCATCCCCTTCATCAGCATCGATCTTCACAGTTGTACCTAATGATTCAGTAGCAGTAGCTAGTTTACCAAAAGACCCAAAGCCCCCGCCAAAATCATCAAAAGCATTAAAACCCTTCCTGAGTAAATTACCCGCACTACCAGGAGCACTACCCAGAATTGAAGTAGCAGCACCACCGAAAGAGAGAGTAGCCCCAATACCATGACCGATTCCACCAGCATAATCCCTGTCCCGGAAAGCTCTTACAGGCCATAGGGTGCGTCGCGAGAGCGGATAAGAGCGGCATCGCCTTCTGGAAGAAAAACAGAAGATGGGTGCTACCTTCGGTAGTGGAGAAGGTGAGATATATCATGAAGGGTGCTACCGGAATTGATATCACCCCGTGGAGGTTTTGGGCAACTTGTCGCCCCTTCAGCTTTTTCGCTTTAAAATTTTCTTTGCCTTGTGCCTCGTTTTTTGCGTTACCCACTCTGCTCCTATAATTTCCTCAAGCTCTTCAGCAAATAAAGTAGTTGTAGGAAATTCTTCAACCCAATTTAATGCAAGATTAGCCCAAAAATCTGAACGGCTTTTAAGTCCAGACATTACCAAGTCTTGCAAAGGAAAACCATCCCATATCTTTACTGATAATCCTCTTTTTGTAAGGTTTTTAGTTATAAGTAAGGTCATTTCATCTGGCGACATTTTTAGACATGGCAATAAATCCCTTAGGTGTTTACCCTCAACAATTGGAGTAATAATATTCTCTGCTTCTATCACCCAGTAACCTCCCTCTGAGATTCCTAGGCTCACCCCATACTCACTCACACTAGCGATCCAAATCCATCTTTCAGCTTTGTCAAGGTTTCCAACATATGAAGTTATCCAAAGTTCTGGATCTGCCGCCTCAAGGGAAATAGCTAGTTGCTGTTTGTCCATGTCTCTACTACCTTTAGTCTTGCCATACCTCATGATCAACTATAATATCCTGTTGATTCATAAATTCTACAAATTGCTTTCGAATCTTGTCAGTCCATCTGGTTCCAAAGTGACCACTATTCTCAGTAGTTCGTATGTGATTACTATCTCGTGTTTTTGAAATAGTGCCTCCTACCACTTCTCTGTAGTTAGTCCCAGAAACCCTAACAAGACTTTCGTGAGGAGACTCCATTCTTAGTTGAGGAGTATCACCCACTATAAAGGTATTTGTAGTGGGATCAAAAATAAACTCGTTCTTCATGGGAGAAGGTACTAATTTTTTTAAATTAGCAGTAGATTGAGTTCGAGGACTTATTTCAATAACCCTCGCCACTGGACCACTACCACGGAGAGGGGCTTGTTTTGACAACGCTTCTTGCAAGCTAGCATCATCAAGTAATTCTCCTCTCCTGCTTGTTCTATTTGGAATTTCTGCCCCCGTGTTTGCTCCACCAACATCACCAGCATCGATTTTATCGAACTGTGTCTGTCCACCAACATCACCAGCATCGATCCTTCCAGCCGTACCTAATGATTCAGCAGCAGTAACCAGCCGCCTACCACCTCTAGGCCAAGAACCCTCACCAAAAATATCATTAATAACATTACCACTCTTCCTGGCTAGATTACCCGCACTACCAGGAGCACTACCTTTGAAAGAAGTAGCAACCCCAGCACCAGATAGGAGTGCACCTCCAGCATTAAGGAAACCATCAGTAATACGACCTTCCTGGAAAGCCTGAACCGAGTCCTTAGCAGAAATTGTTGCCTGGTAAGCATTAACACCAACATTGGCTACCTGCGCGATTTCGATAGCAGTCTCAGCCCTCGATGCAAAACGACCAGCTCTAATCGTAGCAGCACCAACAGCAGGAGCCCCAGGTAAAAAGACCGCCCCAATATCAGCAGCAATCCCCACCAGATCCAAACCAGCATCCACAAAATAAGATCTCTCCCGATTCCTAACCCCCTGATAGAGATTGTGGACGAAAGAAGCCACCCCTAGAACAACAGAAGCAACATCCCAAATAGTTTCCACAATCATCCCACTGGGATCCACATAAACAGTAGGAGTATTACCCACATAGCGATAGAGATTAACATCCCCCGCCTCAAAACCCAGCCGGTCAACAGACAGGAAAGTACCAGTGACAAAATCGTAATACCTTGTCCGATAGAATCCCAAACCAGTCTCTTTATCAAAATCCCGACCCGTAAACCCATACCTCACATCCACACCCGGATTAGTCTCAGAGGTAATATTGCCAAAACTATCGTAAATAATCTCATTAATTACGAACCCTGCAGAGTCCAGAATAAACTCTACCGAATTCAGATGATTAGTCAGAGCGTACTGGACCCCTTCCCCAGCAGTTTCCTCCGCCAGAACCAAATCAGTACCAGGACAGTAGAAATACCTCTGACTTATCTCATCCCCAGCCAGCACCAAAAGAATAGAATCATCGTTATAGACAAACCCTTCCACCAGCTCAAACGACCCATCCCCATTGGAATCCACCAACTTAGCCACACGGCGGTCAAAAGCATCATATTGGTAGCTCGATGCAGAGATTCGCTCACCATTATCATCATGAGTAGAAACAGCCACAAGGCGATTCCGCCAATCCCACTCATAGTCAGTCACCGGTATTTTTCCCCTCTATGGCGACTTTTTGCTGATCCCTGATCTATCTCTTAGAGTGATCACCCTATGTAATATATTGTTTTTCCCAATGTATTCTACCCTCTGGTCTGTTGTACAGAGTACAACAGCACTACCGGCGGAATCTTGGGTATAAGTACTCAATCCAATAGCCAATTTAGCCAAGATTTATATGCTACCATGTATGTTACAAAACGAAGTGCGGAAAGTGGGTGCTTAGAGCCATTATATCATTTATTCTGACGCTAACGGAATTGATATCACTTGGTTAATCTTCAGATTCGTAACCGATAAAGGGTCCATACATTACTCCACCTGTTTCTATCATATTTGCGATATCTTTTGCACTAGGAAGGTAGTCAGATAAATCACTCCAGCCAAGCTCTACAAAACTTTCCCATTTCCCTGGATCTATCTGACGGATTTCTGAGGCGAGGCCAACAAAAATATAGCAATCTTTAGATAACTTTTTCACCGTATTCCTCAAGGCAACAGTGTAGTCTACAGCGGCAACATAGCAATTAACTATCGCAGCCACATAGCCTGCGGGCATGGAATCCTTATCTTTTGGCTTAACCTTCACAGGTATTTCATAGAGACAATTTGACATTTTTGAGTCCTCACCTTAATCATCAATCTCTTCAACCTTTCCTGCACCCGAGGTTTCAAGAAGCCAAAGAAAAGCACCTGAGGGAAATGGATGCCCCCATGCCCCTATTCTAATGAGGAGCTGCTTGGGATTGACAAACCGAGCTGACCACCAATACCACTCTCTTTGCTCAGGGTCAAAGTAAGATATCCAATTACCTAAAGACCAAACTCTAGGTAATTTTGCTTGCTTCGCTTTCTCTTCCTGAGAGAGACTGTCCCACCATGTCAGATATTCCTGGGCCTCATCTGGTGTTCTTTCTTTCCGACACTTCACAACAAACCAATCAGGGAGAACTAATCTCCACTCCTCCAGACTAGGCCAAGAGCCATTATGCAGTAACGTATTATTTACCACAAGCAGGACTTCTTTGATTTTTGCAAGAACACCCTGTGCTCCTGCAGGACATTGAGCAAGGTAAGAAACTAAGTATAAACATTCTGCTTCTTCCTCTGGAGAAACATTGTTTAGTAGCCTACTGCGCTCGTTTTGTAACGCCTGAATGTAATCATCCATTTCTTTCTAGTCTCCTGGCTCCACGATTCTTCCCGTCTCTTGTATAATTGCCTGTCTCAAGGCTTCAATATGTTCTTCTGTCTTCAACCCGAATTGATCTGGTGTGGGTAAATCAACCTTAATAGGTCTTTTGGGTCCTGGCAGCTGATTAACCTCTGATTCTAGTACAGCCTGGTCTCGAAGAAAATCGACAAAAGATTCTTCTACCTCGAAAGCTTTTATCACAGCAGGCTTATTCTGTTTCAAACGTCTTCTCAAGAAAACATCAGCTCTTCGCTTTTGATTGACATTGATAAATAATTCCCTAACTCTACCCGATCTCGTTCTTACATCAGGAATAGAAACGGAGCTATCGTCTCCCAAGATAACCCTTGGAAACTTAAGCTCATCTACACGGAATACAGTGATGCCTGACGACGATGGATCGTCAGCAATCTGGCGAACCCCACCCACTGGTGGGAGCAACCCTTGCGGTGTGTTGCCCCCTTTATTTACATTTGAGGATGAAACATCTTCAATATTTCTGAGCAAGCGGCCATCACCAATACCATTACCAGTCAAAGAAGCAAAACCACCACCATCTGCTAAGGTGCTACTTCCCTGAAAGACGCTATTCAATAACGCTGCCAAAGATGGGAGTTTGCTGCCTGTTCCCGGGGCGAGAGGCGACGAGTTACCACTTACATGAAGAAGACCATCATCAGCCGCAGTCAACACGTTTACTTTTTGGAGTGGAGTTAGAACGTCATCCACATACCCTAGGTCTGTAGCTTTGACATCGATAATGGGGCCATCATCTATAAAAGTAGAGCCTGTTGAATTTCTTCGGAACCTCTTAGCAAAGTTAATTGTGTTGTTCCCCACACCGCGGAAGTAACCAGCAACATTGCTAAGTCGTCCGCCAAAGTTGCTGTC
>JH611056.1 GCA_000252485.1 Prochloron didemni P4-Papua_New_Guinea
AAGGATAGATTTGGTTGGAGATTGACAAAAGAAACTATTGCAGTTCCACAACTTTATTGTTTTGTTAGCTAGTTTTACCTGGAAATTGTTCATTGTTCATTGTTCATTGTTCATTGAAAAGAACGTTATTTATGGAGACTCCTAGGGTGAGAAACCGGGTTTCTTCCCAAAATGTCGATATTTATACCAAAGTGACAGCAGAAACCCGGTTTCTTTTGGATTGTAGTATAGATAAATTTATAGTTTAATTGTTCATTGTTCATTGTTCATTGTTCATTGTTCATTGACAAGTATCCATTGGTGGATTAAAGGTATTTCGATACGGTAGTTGCCGTTGCCTGTAGGCTCCAGGAGATGGTACTTCACCATGCGTTGGATGGCGGCGATCGCTTCTGGGTTCGGTTCAGGTTGCTGGCCTAGCACCAGCTGCTGAAGGAATATTTGTCCTGCTCGGCATTCTGCAGCAGTAGTTCCGGTGTATTCGCTCCAGACGTTGGCAAAGTAGGGTTCCCCTTGCTCCAGGGCTTTAGGGATAGCTTGCTGGAGCATGTCAGGAGTGGCGATTTTGCCCCCCTGTTGGTTGGCCACAGTCACCAGGCTGGCTCCCAGGAGTTGGAGGAGGTAGGGCTGACAGCGGGTGAGGCGGAGGATTTCCGGGATTACTTCTGGATGGTATTGCAACTGGAAATCCGGGTCGGGATTGCGTAACAGGTCTTCCGCTTCCGCAGATTCTAGATAGAGCATTTTGATGGGAGTGGTGCTGATGAAGTAGCTGCTCCAGTTGGGTCCCAGTTCGTCTAGGGCTTGCACCCCGCTGAAAAGGAAGCTGAGGCGGTCCCCATGTTGGATCAAATGGCGCAGTTCGTCCAGGAGATGTTGGGTCAACCGTCCTTCGGTGAGGGCAGTACCGATTTTCTCAAATTCGTCCAAGCAGAAGAGGAGACGGCGGGAACCCAGTTGAGGCAGGTTGTCATCCAGCCAGTCTTCTAGGGTGGTGTAGGGATTTTGGAGAAACTCCTTTCTGGTTGGGGGAGCTGGGAGTTGGATGGCTTGACTGCGGCTGTCTTTGTAGGTGGCTCGGGCCAGACCGTAGCAAAAGTCTCCTTCGCTGCTGGTCATTCCCGCTCGTTGGAGGTCGATGTAAATAGGGATATAATCCCTGGGGAGGAGGCGAGGGAGGTTGACGAGGAAGGAGGTTTTACCGGTACGTCGGGGTCCCAGTAGAACGAGGGTGGGACGGTTTTTATCTAGGATTAAGCGGACAATTTGGTCTGCAAATGTTCGGCGGCCTTTGAAGAGGTTTTTGCTTTCTATTCTGAGGGGATTGCCATAGAGAAATGGGTTGAGGAGTTCCCCTCGGGATTGTTTCCGTTGTTCTTCCAGTTCTAGTTGGATTATGCCCTGCCAGCGTTGGAGGACCGGTTGCCAGCGGGGTAGGGTTGGGCCGCGAATGCCGAGGGAAGGGAGTTGGGCAGATAAGAGTTTAAGGTTATTGATAATTCTTTCTAAACTTCTTTCTTTCAGAGCGATGCTTCCTGCTTCTAAGGCGTTGTTGACATCTTGGACGATGGTTTGCAATCGAGGGAGGATGATGGCTAAATCAGTGGGGATTTTGGTTTTGATAGGGTTGTCTTGGAATTCCGTGGAGAAGGATGGAACTAATATGGGGAGAATGGGATGGTTGGGAGAAGTGGTTTGGAGTAATGTATCGATTGAGTTTATTTTTGCTAAGAGATTGGCCACAATTTGGGAGAGGGCTTGGTGAATTGTACGCTGGAAACCAGGCGTAAGCATGGCTTGCATTTTTTGTAGGATGGGCAGGGCTTGAGTGGGATTTTTTTGGAAGGCTGCTATTATAAGTTGGCTATGTCCCGGTAGGGGAAGCCAGAGTAACTCGGTGGAGTAGGGAGGAAGTTGTTGGAGTTGTTTTAAAGGAGAAGTTTTAGGTAGCCCAAGAAGGATTTTGGCAATTGATCTAAGTTGGAGAAGAAGAGATAGAAACAAGTAATCGGGAAAGAGACGAAAGTGGCAGAGGAAAAAGATAGGTATAACCCATAGTGTATTTACTCCTAGATTTTCTGCTCCTAGGATGGTAAGATAGAAGGAAGCAAATAATAGTAACCAAATAGTTGGTTTTGGGTATGAGGAGCAGACGGCAACCACAGCAACAATTATTAGAAACCAGAAGAGGGACAATTTTGTAATTCCCACAACTCCTACCGCAACAACTACCACAACTCCTACCGCAACTCCTACCGCAAGGACTACCGCAACTCCTCCCGCAACTCCTCCCGCAACGACTTCCGCAACGACTTCCGCAAAGGCTACCGCAACTCCTACCGCAAAGAATACCGCAACTCCTACCGCAACGACTACCGTAACTCCTCCTGCAAAGACTACCGCAACTCCTCCCGCAACGACTCCCGCAAATCTTCCTGCAACTCCTCCCGCAACGACTACCGCATCATTTTCATTTTGAAGATTGTTTTTAACGGTAAAGGAACTAAATCCAAAGAACCCTGTCAACAAAAACGTCAAGAATAAATTTTCTGTGGCTAATGCTCCTCCTATCAAAGCACTGAATGTATTACCAATGACGAAAGCATTTCTAGACCAGTTGAGCTGGTTTCCACGAAGTAAGGTGAAGACAATGGCAGAGGTTATTCCTATACCTATACTACCAACTCCAATGCCCAAGGCGATTTGAGATAGGGGTAGGATTATTATAGCGTCTAGAACTTCAGTCCAGATAAACTCTAATTCATTGCCCGGATCTAAAAAAATAAAAAAGCAAAGAAAAGGAATAGATAGGGATAATGGTAAGAACAAAAAAGAAACACTGTAAGCTGTCAATAAGACAAAAACTATAATGACTGGAAAAAATGTAGCTCCAGTGAGAAGCAAAGGTAAACTTAAAACACCAATTAAAAGCAAAAATTGACTTGAGAATCGAAAGTGAAACTTAGCAAATAGAATATCCCTAAATCTAGTATCCGAATCTAGAGGAACCCAATCGTTCATGCGCTGTTGAAGCCTGGACGGACACCAAAGCGCCCAGTAAAACAATTCCCAGGTTTCTCGCAAATATTGCTTCATCCAAGACTTTGTAAAAACTCTTCAAACAAACTACTAAACACCTTGTGACCTGACTGCTTCACCAAACCGTAGCGCTCCAGTTCCTGCAAAATCCGACGATCGCTATCCTTTACAGTTCCCTGGCCAGCCAGTTCCTGCAAAACCCTTCGCTCTCCATCCTTCAAGTTCTGCCATAGGTACTCAAAATGAGGTCTTACCGCTTCTGTCATAGCTTGTTGGCAGGAATCCAGATCCTGATGTTGCCACAAAATAGAGGCAGCCATTTGGGTATAGAAGGGCAATCCTCCCGCCACTTCCTCTATCCAGTCTAATTTTCTGGCCTCAAGTCTATGGCCAAACCCTGCCAATACTCCTTGCTCCCAAGCAGACCTTTCCAAGGCTCTCAACACCGTCATGCTGAAAATAGTGCCAAAGGGAGAAGTGAGATTCAGACTTTGGTAAACCTCATGGATGGGTCTCTTGGTGGCAACAACCAGAGCCAACAATCCCGCAGATGCCTTGGCGCGGCAATCGTCCCCCCAATCTTCAAATTCTTCTAATTTAACCCCTACCTGCTCGAATTCATCCAGGAGTAAAATCAAGCGATAGCCTTTTTCTCTCAAACTCTCCAACCCATCTTCCACAGCAAAAGGATCTCCATTCTCCTCCCTGCGCCACAGTTCCTCCCCCAACACTTTCTTAATACTCCGGCGAATCCCCTCAGTGACTCCTTCCGGTTGGTGAAACCGTCTATCTTGTAAATCTAGATAAACGATCGCTGGTTTTTGTTCTCTTTTAAAGAACTCTCCCGGACGTTCCTTAATGTAGCGCAAGAGAGAGCTTTTCCCCTGTCGTCGGTAACCTACAATATTCACTGACTGGGCTTGAACAGCACCGATACGGTTTTTAATATGGTCTAGAGCTGTTTTTCTGCGCCAAAAATTCTCAAGAGGAACCGCTCCGCTATAAATAAAAGGGTTAGTCATATAAGTCTTAGAACTATGAAATTGCTGATTCAGAGCCAATAAATCGGGGAAGTATTGCTGGACAACTGCGATGGGAATCCCTCTACCTCCCAAATCCGTCCCCAATCCCCGAGACAAACTAATAACCCCGCAAACTTTCCCTGTCTCTGGATTCAACAAAGGTCCGCCACTCAACCCCGACTCTGCTTCACCCTGTTTCAGTTTGTATCGTTCAACTCCTTTATTCTTACTGATTCCTTCATAGAGAAAGGTTGCTGAATCTCCTTCTAAATAAGTTTGTGGATAGCCAAAGCAATATAATTCTACTCCCAGATTTGGCTCGGAAATATCTAATTCAACCGAATCCTTATTTAATAGTTCATTATCTTTTAGCTGGAGTAGAGCAAAATCTAAATGAGGTTCTGGCTTAGAAGACTTAATCTCTACTTTCAGTTCCCGAGATTCTTGAGGCCAAAATACTTGGATTTCTCCAGAATTTGTGATTACGTGAGCGCAGGTGAGAATCAGCCTCGGTGCGACGAAGAATCCGGTCCCCCGGCTGTTAGCTGTAGTTATACGTACCGTACAGTTTTGTAATTGGCGATCTAAGCGCATTTCACTCATAGCTGGAGTAGTATTTTACCGCTGGTTGTTGGGTTTCGTTACCGAGGGCCCAACCTACAATCTCTACAACTGTCAACTTATAGCTGGAGTAGTATTTTTACCGCTGGTTGTTGGGTTTCGTTGCCGAGGGCCCAACCTACAATTTACTACAATTTACACTATCAACTCATAGCTGGAGTAGTATTTTTACCGCTGGTTGTTGGGTTTCGTTACCTCAACCCAACCTACAATTTACTGTCAACTGTCAACTGTCAACTGTCAACTGTCAACTATCAACTATTATTCCATTCTAAGGTTACTTCTAGATTGGCTTTGCTGGAACCTTTAGCTAATAAGGCAGTTAAACCTTTTGATTCTAAGGCTATTTCCAAACCAAATTTAACCTGGGCTTTGTCAGGTTTGGCTTGCTGGACCGCTTGGGCAATATCTCTAGCGATAGAGCTAATAGCGGCTACGGCTTGTTGAAAGGGAAGGGTGGCTGCAGATATTTGCCGTTCTCCCATGGGTCTGGCTTCTATACTGATTTCAGTCCCATCGGAAAGTTGGACTTGGACGATGGTGGATGGGGTATTCATGATTTAACAATATTTGTTGTTTGTTGTTGGTTGTTGGTTGTTGGTTGTTTGTTGTTTGTTGAACAATTGTACATTGAAAAAGTAAATGTAGGTTGGGTTTCGTGAGCGAAACCTAACCTACGATGAAATAAACTAAAACTTATTCTCTCATTTTATTGAATTTGTTAATTGAGGTTGGTGCTATTTTTAGAGTGATTTGTTGTTGGTAAATTTGGGCTGGTGCGTTACGAACGCACCCTACGCACAAATTTAGATCAACAATTAACAATTAACAATATTTGTCAGTGGAATAGATTGCAGCCAAGAAACCGGGTTTCTGCTCTTGTTTTAAGGATTAATGGTGAAACTTGGAAAAGAAACCCGGTTTCTCAACCCACGGGATAACTTCAATCTATTCTAGC
>JH611057.1 GCA_000252485.1 Prochloron didemni P4-Papua_New_Guinea
AACCCAGGGGATAACTTCAATCTATTCTACCAAAATAGCTGTGTTTAACCCACTAAAACTTATTCTCTTATTTGATTGAATTTGTTAATTGAGGTTGGTGCTATTTTTAGAGTGATTTGTTGTTGGTAAATTTTGAGATGGTGCGTTACGAACGCACCCTACGCACTATCAACTATCAACTGTTCTTTGGACAAACTTGATTAGTTTTTTACTACCCACTTTGGCTGGTATTTTAGGAGGTAAATTCCTCAAATACCAAGTTACAGTCCAAGATAAAGATTCTCCAGGCAAAATCTCCTGGTAAGGGCCTTGAGGTTCCACTTCCACATAAGTAGTGGGACCGTTGAAATAAATTTCAATTTCCCCTTCACCAGGAGCCTGTTCTTCTGGAGGAATATCCACGAAGGACCGAATAAACAGTTGACGGTCTGTGAGACTGGCTAACCAGCCATCAGAACCATCTGCAAATAGCTTTTGGTCATTAAATTCCCTATCGTACTCTACCCAGGTAATCCCTTTCGCTTCGGTTATTTTCGGTAGATCGAAAGGACCGGAGTCGTAACCTCCTTCACCGGTGGGATAAAAGACGATCGCATCTGTGGCACCAACCCGGGAGATTTCCCAAGGAGCGTAAGTTACACTTTCGGCACTTTCATTATTGATACTGTAATGAAGAACTATGGCATCGTTGTCTAAATCCGGTGAAAATTCTTTGGTGATGCTGACTCCCAACTCAGGACTTACCTGGCCTTGCAGGATAATGGTATCTCCTTCTACCGTCCCTTCATAAGGCAAATTGTCAATTTCCGGGATGGGGGGCCAATCCCAATCGCTTTGGGGACTGGTCCAAAAGGTGGAACCGTAGTTATCGGGATTGACGGAAGGTCCGGTCAAAACGTTTTTACCGTCCAGGGAAAAGGTGGTAATCCTTCCTCCAATTTGAGCATTTACTTCAAAATAGATATGGTTAAATTCCAGGATGTAGTTATCTCCCGCAACAGTCACTGGTCCGGCGTAGGTTTCCCTGGGAGCGATGGCGGCGATTAAGATGAGAAATACCATCGTCAAGGCTGTGCCGATGGCAGTTAATTTGGCCATAGTTATTTGTTGTTGGTTGTTTGTTGTTGGTTGTTTCTTGAACAATTGTACATTGAAAAAGTAAATGTAGGTTGGGTTGAGAGATAGCGAAACCCAACACCGAATCTTTTGGTTTGTTGGGCGTTGCCCTGCACTTCGACTTCGCGGTCCCTGAGCGCTCGCCCTGAGCGCTTGCCCTGAGCGAAGTCGAAGGGTAGTCGAAGGGTAGCCGAAGGGCAGTGGCCGCGTAGCCGAAGGGTTTCGTGACCTCAACCCAACCTACGATGGAATAAACTTTTAGTTCGTAATAGCTGTGTCTATAAGTTTTGGTGCGTTACGAACGCACCCTACTGCTAATTAATTATTGTGGATTTTCAATTTCATTAGCTTTCGTTAGCGGTTTGGAAATCATTTTCATCCCACTAGGAAGTGGTTTACTATTTAAATCCTTGAAAATTGCTTTAGGATCGTAATTGAAGGATTTAGCATGTTCCTCTCTATATTTGTGAATTTCTTCCAAGATTTCATCTTTCCACATTGTTATTCTCCTTTTAGTTCGTAAGGTGTACAAAGCGTTGGTAGCTTATATCCATATTCTAAGCTTATTTGCGATAGCTTTTTCTGAATCTGAGCATTAGCTATATGCTTAGAGTTCCATGTTAACAGATAATCTAAGCGATAAACTGTGGCAAAGGCAATATGAAACGCATCAGCCGCTGCTTTTTGAGGAAGATTGCTTTGAGCAAGAAACTGGTTACCTAAGTCTTCCACAGCTTGATTCGGTTCAAGTAATTCAATTTCTCTCAGAATTTCAAGTCTTTGGGCAGCTATTTCTGCATCCCCTTGCGCTACTTCGTCCAGGACAATTTTGGACGCATAAAGTATAAACTGACTGCGGCGAGATTCCCACCACTCCCGGGTAATTGCTGCATTCCCCATAACGATTAAATTATTACTCGGTCGGGCTGTCAGATAACCAAAAATACTAGTTTCAATGTAAATTGTTTCTTTCATAGAAGATTTGTTGTTTATTGTTTATTGTTCATTGTTCATTGAAAAATTGTTCATTGTCAATTGAAAAATTGTACATTGAAATAGGTGGGCGATGCCCACCCTACTAAGAGGTTAAGATTGAGAGAATACTTTAGCTGCGGCAGCAACTCCCGCACCGGGGAGAAATCCGTCGTAACCGATTTCTTGCAAGGTTGCTTCTAAGGCACCGATGGCAGTTAACAGGTCGTGATCGCACACAAATCCCAAATGTCCCATCCGGAAGATTTTCCCTTTCAAATGGTCCTGTCCTCCGGCTAAGGAAATATCAAACCGCTTGTTCATGGTGGCGCGAATGGCTTCCGCATCCAAAGGTGCTGGCTCTACCGCTGTAACCGCCGTACTAGCCACTTCATCGGCAGCGAATAGTTTCAGACCTAAAGCCTTAATTGCAGCCCTGGTAGCGTCCTTTAAACGGCTGTGACGGGCAAATATATTCTCCAATCCCTCCCCTTTCATCATCCGCAAAGCTTCCTGTAAGCCGAAGAACAGGTTCACTGGGGGAGTGAAGGGAGTGGCGTTTTTAGCCGTTGATTTACTGTAGGGCTTGAGGTCCAAGTAAAAACGAGGCAACTTGGCGGTTTCGTAGGCTTTCCAGGCTTTGGGACTTACTGCCACGAAGCCTAAACCGGGAGGAATCATGTAGGCTTTCTGGGAACCGGAACCTACTACATCTAAGCCCCAGGCATCGATGGGTAGGTTTACCGCTCCCAAACTGGTGACCGCATCTACAATAATTAAACTCTCGCCGTGTTCTTTGACGTATTTGTTAATAGTTTCTAGGTCATTGAGAACGCCGGTGGAAGTTTCCGAATGAGTTAGAATGACTGCTTTAATAGTCTTTTCCTTGTCTGCCTCCAGTTTAGCCCGAAACTCTTCCGGATCTAAAGGTTGTCCCCACTGGGAGCTGATAATATCTACTTCCAAACCGTAAGCTTTACTTAGCTTGGCCCAGCGATCGCCGAACTTGCCGTTCACTCCAGCCAAAACGCGATCGCCCGGACTGAGGAAGTTAATAATCCCGGCTTCCATGGCTCCGGTTCCAGAAGCAGTGAGGGCGAGAACGTCATGTTCAGTTTGATGCAACCATTTGAGGTTTTCCGTCACCTCTGCCATGATTTTCCCAAAATCGCCGCTGCGGTGGCCGATAGGGTGTTTTGCCATGGCCAGCAAAACCCTTTCCGGTACTGGTGTAGGTCCGGGAATCATCAACATGTGCTTGTCTTGCATCAACTTGTCCTTTCTCTGGGTATTGCTTGGGATTATGGGATAATTTTGGGGTTGGGAGGGGATTTTCTAAGGTAGATTTAAGGATTGGTAGTTGGTTGTTGGTTGTTGGTTGTTGGTTGTTGGTTGTTGGTTGTTGGTTGTTGGTTGTTGGTTGTTGGTTGTTGGTTGTTGGTAGTTGGTAGTTGGTTGATCGGTGCAGTGCTATAGCTTAAAGTCCCCCTTTGATAAGGGGGATTTAGGGGGATAGTGAAATAAATCAACTATTGCTTTTCCTGGGTCTGGTTGCTTGACTAAAGATTCCCCAATCAAAACGGCATTTGCCCCAGCATTTTTAACTATTCCCAAGTCTTCACTGGAGTGCAAACCGGACTCGCTCACTACTATTATCCCCTTTTCTTTTAGTTCTGTTCTCCTCAATTCTAACAACTTGCAAGTAGTTTCCAGATTCACGGAAAAATCTTCTAAGTTGCGATTGTTAATGCCGATTAAACTAACTCCATCTAAACTCAAGACTCGGTCTAGTTCCGCTAAAGTGTGAACTTCAACTAAAGCAGTCATGTGTAAGGAATTAGCAATTTTGATAAAATACTGCAAATCGCGATCACTTAAAATTGCGGCAATCAATAAAACTGCATCGGCTCCCTTAGTTCGAGCTAAATAAATCTGATAGGGATAAATTACAAATTCCTTGCACAATAAAGGCAGTTCTACTGCTTGACGTACTAAAGCCAGATTTTCAAAACTGCCTTGAAAGAACTTAGCATCTGTCAGTACGGAGAGACAACTAGCACCTCCTAGTTGATAGGATTGAGCGATAGAAACTGGGTCGAAATTTTCTCTAATTACTCCTTTACTGGGAGAAGCTTTTTTTACTTCTGCAATCAGGGCCGGTGCTGTTTTTCCTTCTTTTAAGGCCCCAAGAAAATCTTTGGGAGGAGAAGCCTTTGCTACTTGTTTGCGTAATTCTAATAAAGGAAGGCGATGGCGCAAACTATCCACTTCGTCTTCTTTATGCCAGACTATTTCTTCTAAGATATGGCGCGGTTCTCCATCTGGTACTTGTACTTGATAGCTCAAGTGACTTACTTTAACTGGTGGATTGGGCTGTCTTCTTCTTATTTGCATATTGGTTGTTGTTGGTTGTTTGTTGTTTGTTACTTGTTGGTTTTTATTGAAGAAATAATTACTGATTGTTCCTTACTAAGAATTATAGGGAAAAACTTGAAATTCGTCAATCCAGGCAGTCCGCTGTTCTCCTTGCTGATTTGCCTGCCAAATTTTACCACTAGTAACATCCAGACAAGTGAGCTAAAACTTTAAAACTAGCCCGAACTCTTGACTAAAAAATGAAACTATTACTACAAAATTTTGAGATTTACTGCTGTAGTTATTAATAGGACTTCTTAAACTTTTTCCATCGATAGCTATCCAATTTCTTAAAGAATTCTGTTGTTGTAACTCAATCGCCCACTCATTAAAAATTTTCACTCTTATCTGACCAACCTACTTGACGTATTACTCGACGAATAGTTGAGTAAAAAGGAACTCTTTGTGGAATAATACGCTATGGTTAATGCAATTATCAAGTGCGGCGATCGCTTTTATATAGTATTCTCGCTCCTGCCCATTGTAACTTTTCTCTCAAAGTCTTATAGAAAGAATGACTTTCCCGCAGGATGATAAACTTAGCCCGACAGTCCGCCATGCGTACTTCTACCCACTGTCCCGGCCAGATGGAAGTTGCTAATACTCCATCGGTCCACAGTTTACTATTTAATTCTAAATCCCTCAAGGGCCAAATATTCACTACGGAACCGGCAGGCAAAATAATGGGACGACTGGAAAGGGAAAGGGGACAAATAGGAGTAACGGTGATCGCGTCCATTGCTGGATGTAAAATAGGACCGTTGGCGGATGTTGTATAACAGGTAGAACCGGTAGGTGTGGCTACCAACAGACCATCTCCATGATACTGGTCTACTATTTCTCCATCTACTTCCATTTCTAGGATTGAGGTGGGCATGCGATCGATGCTGGCTGGTTTAACACACATTTCATTGAGACAGAAAAAGCGATCGCTTGCTGGTTCTGGATTAGTGCGATTCCCTTCAAAGAGACGGGCGAACAACATCATTCTTGATTCTAGCACATAATCTTCTAACTCCAGTCTCTCCCAAACTGTTTCCGTATCTCGAAATACTTCCCAAGGTTCGGTTAAAAAGCCCAAATGTCCTCCCACATTTACCGCTAAAATGGGAATGTTTTCCTTGGCTAAATGTCTGGCTGCAGAAAGAATCGTACCGTCTCCTCCTAATATTACCGCTAAATCTATTTTCCCAGTGGAAGAGGCGAGAAATACCGGATAGGGATTATCTTTAAAACCGCTGGGACCCATTAATACGTGACAATGACGCTCTTCTAACTGGAGAGCGCATTTTTCTGCCTGAGTTTTACTTTCTTGGTCTCCCGCTTTATAGGCAATAATTGCTTGATTTAAATCCACTTTTCTTTATTGTTGAAGGCTAAAAGTCTGAATGCTGTTGGCAAAATTAGCTAATCTGCTGTCAAATTCTTCGATGGTGGTACTGTAGACTACCACCCAAAATATTGTTTCATCGCTGTTGGCTTCATTACTTTGAATCAGATAAAAGAGCTGTTTAATGGATAGTTCATTGGTCTGTAATTGGGCAATTATTTTAGTTGCTTCATAGGGTCCAATGGCAACAGTCTCTTCTAATTCTATTTCATAAACTCGAGCTAGTTCCTGGAGAGAAGTTTGGGAATATTGCTCCAGGGTCATGGGAGTTGGAATTGATTCGGTGACTATGTTAACATTAGTGATGAAGCTAGAATTACTAGGACTAGTATCGAATGCTGAGAAAGAAATTGCAGTGGCATTGCGCTTCATTGCTTCTATTCTGTTGCTGTATTCTGGGTTTATTTCTACTAGTTTTGCTGTAATCTTATCTAGGTCTATTTCTGGGTTCCCTCCTATATAAGCAGCGGGCAATGATAACCGGACTCCCTTGCCTTCAATTACTTGCCAATTATTAGATTGGACTATGGTGGGGACTTCAATTTCATTGGCCAATGTTGGTATATTTACGGCAGTGAATATACTGCCTATGAGCCAGAAACTAAATACCAGCGCTCTCGAAGATTTGTTCATTAGTTGATAGTTGACAGTTGAATTATTATACTATATTATATAACGACTGCTATAGAATCCATGAGGAAAATTATTTTAGGCTCGATTTGGGTTGGCTTTGTGGCTTATGCTTTCTTCTTAGCCCATCCCAATACACCGGATACTTTGGAGTTAATCCAACATCTTTCTCTCGGACAGTGGACCGGGATCGAACCATTAATTATTGCTTTATTTAATTTAATGGGAATTTGGCCTTTAATTTACGGTTGTCTCTTATTTGCAGATGGTCGGGAGCAAAAAATACCTGCATGGCCGTTTGCTGTGGGTTCTTTTGCTGTGGGTGCTTTTGCCTTGGTTCCTTATTTGGTCTTGCGTCAGTCTAACCCCAATTTTAGTGGGGAAAAAGATTGGTTTCTCCAGGTACAAGACTCCCGTTTTTTCGGCTTATCTATTGCTTTAGCTGGAATTGGACTTTTGGCTTTTGGCTTATTAACTGGTAACTGGCAAGAATTTATTTCTCAGTGGGAAACTAGTCGCTTTATTAATGTGATGAGTTTGGATTTTTGCTTGCTTTCTTGCTTGTTTCCTATTTTGTTAGGAGATGACATGACCAGAAGGGGGATGGATAATCCTGTTGTTTTCTGATCCGTGAGTCTCGTACCTCTTTTGGGGCCTCTGGCTTATCTTTGCCTTCGTCCCAGTTTAAAAGCACTTTCTGAGTGAAAAAACTGGTAACTGATAACTATTACAATGTTGCGCGATCGGTGAGGATTTCGTAGCCATCTTTAGTCACTAATACTGTATGCTCGAACTGAGCGGAAAGATTATTGTCTACCGTTACTACAGTCCAGCGATCGCGCAATGTTTTAGTAAACCGAGAACCTTGATTTAAAATAGGTTCGATGGCGATAGTCATTCCGGCGCGTAATTTAACATTGGGTAACTGTTTGGTGCGGAAATTAAACACGGAAGGTTCCTCGTGCAACTTGCGACCCACACCATGTCCGGTATAATCTTCAACTATAGTATAACCGTGAGCTTTAGCATGGTCTTCAATAGCTACCGCAATATCTAATAAATAATTGCCCGCTTTTACCTGTTCTATTCCCTTATATAAAGCTTCCTCAGCTACTTTAATTAAACGAGCGGCGGCTGGGGTTACTTCTCCCACTCCAATAGTAATGCAAGAATCCCCATGGTAGCCTCCTTGAAAAGCCCCCGTATCTACTTTTAAAACATCCCCAGCCCGAATTACTTTTTTCTTATTGGGGATGCCGTGAACTACTTCATTATTAATACAAGAACAAATAGAACCGGGGAAACCATGATATCCTTTAAAACTAGGAGTTGCTCCCATTTCTCGAATGCGTTTTTCCCCGTAAGCATCTAAGTCAGCGGTAGTCATGCCCGGTTCTACCATTTCGCTAATTTCTTTTAGCACCGTGGCTACAATTAAGCCCGAGCGACGCATTATTTCTACTTCTCGGGGGGACTTGATTTCAATGCCGCGACTGCTTTTTTGCGGACGAGGCATGCCCATTGTTTGAGTTCTTTGTCTCTTTTTCCCTTTGTTGGTTCTGGTTTTGTTGCCTAATAAATTTGTAAATTGTCTCAAGGTAAATTATCCTAGTTGGTTATTGGTTATTGGTTGTTTGTTGTTTGTTGTTTGTTGTTTGTTGCCTGCACTGAGCTACGCGAGAGTGTTGGTTGTTGGTTGTTTGTTGTTGGTTGTTTGTTAGGGACTGTAGGTTGGGTTGAGGTACGAAACCCTTCGGCTACGCGGTCAACGCCCAACAGCATTAACTTAGATTTTAGCAGATAAACAACTGATCGTCAAATTTATTGATATTACATATCTAAAACGACAACATATAACAATAAGCAATTAAATTGTTTATTGTTCATTGTTTATTGTTCATTGTTCATTGTTCATTGTTCATTGCTCATTGTTAATTGTTAATTGTTCATTGTTCATTGCTATAACTCTAATCCCTGAGCAATAAATTGCTCCAAAGAATCAACCTTTAGCACCACTTCTACTAAATTTTCCAATTTCTCCAAAGTTAAACCTTTTAACTGGGTTTCTAGAGAAGCTGGAACTTCTCCAAAGCGAAGCACTAATAAGCGCAATAATTGTTGCAATGCTCCTTGTTTCAGACCTTGTTGTTGAACTGTTGCTAATTCCCGTTCGGCAGCTTCAGCTCGAGCGAGAGCAGCTTCAGCTTCAGCCTGAGCTGCTTGGGCTTCTGTTTTAGCTGAGATAGCTTCTGCCTGAGCTGCTTGGGCTTCTGTTTTAGCTGAGATAGCTTCAGCTTGAGCTGCTTGGGCTTCTGTTTTAGCTGAGATAGCTTCTGCCTGAGCTGCTTCTTCAGGTAGAGGAACTAGATTTCCCTCTGCATCATAAAAGCGCAACCAAACTGCAGTTTCTCTTTGTATCGTGCCTTCCCAAGTGCCCAACCAAAAACCCAAAGTTTCGCACCACAACCATCCTCGTTCATTCTTAGTTAGTTCTTGATACTTGTGATGATTATCTAAATGCCAACCTTGTAAAGAATTAGAATCGAAGGGGTCGAATACATAGTAATCTCGAGTGCGGAAAATTTGCTCGTAAATCTTCTTCTTCTCGTTTTTATCTGTCCTAGCTGTGGAAGGAGACATTAATTCCACAATTACATCGGGATAGCGACCGTTTTCCTCCCACACTACCCAACCTTGGCGATTGGTTTTACCATCTACATTTAAGACAGCAAAGAAATCTGGTCCTCGAAAGTCTTTGTTACGAACTTGAGCTATGCTGTAGTAAACAAACATGTTGCCTCCAGCAAAGTAATCTTCGCGATCGCCTAATCCCACCATTATAGAGTGGATTAGTACGTTCATTGCGATTCGATGTCTATTGGATTCCAAGGGTTCTCCGTCGTCAAAGATTAAATCTGTCGGTGGCATTTGGGTTTCCCAGTCAGGGACCGGTACCGTTTTCTTAATTGGTGCTACTTCCGTTGTTGTTACCATTGCCCGTGATGCCTTTATTTATTTTCATTATAAGTGTTTTGATTTAATTAATCAACACCAAAATCAAATTTGTAGCAAACATGTTCGTATTTGATATTATCTGCTGTTGGGTAGTCGAAGGGTTTCGCTCGCGGGAAACCCAACCTACAATAGAGATTAAAGATATTTTTGCAACAAAGGAGCTAATTCTTCCTTTTTAGAGGGAGATATCCTATCTAAAGGAGTGAAAATAGCTGATTTTAAAGCAGAATGGGCCATAGAAACGGGAGGATTCTCGCTCAAACGCTTGACTATTTCCAAAATAACCTTTTGGGCATTAATCGCATTGCGTTGGAGATTGTCAATGACCATTTCTACGGTCACGCTATCGTGGTCTGGATGCCAGCAATCGTAATCCGTCACTAAAGCTAGAGTAGCATAGGCAATCTCCGCTTCCCTCGCCAGTTTGGCTTCCGTCAAATTAGTCATGCCAATAATGCTCGCTCCCCAGCTACGATAGAGATTGGATTCTGCTTTGGTGGAAAAAGCCGGTCCTTCCATGCAGATGTAAGTGCCCCTGCGATGGAGAGAAATATCCGGTAATTGAAGACTGGCCACTGCATCTGCCAAGATACCTGCTAACTTGGGGCAAACGGGATCGCCGAAAGCAATGTGAGCCACCACTCCATCGCCAAAAAAAGTAGATGCCCTATTTTTAGTGCGATCTATGAATTGGTCGGGAACTACCATGTCCAGAGGTTTTATTTCTTCTTTGAGGGAACCTACAGCGGAAGCGGAGATGATATATTCTACTCCTAGCTTCTTCATGGCGTAGATATTGGCGCGAAACGGTAACTCAGAAGGAATGAGATGGTGATTTTGACCGTGGCGTGCTAGAAACACTACAGGAGTGCCATCTAAAGTGCCGAGAATGAACCGTTCCGAGGGAGAACCGAAAGGAGTCTCTACAGCAATTTCTTGGATGTCTTTGAGACTGTCCATTTTATACAGTCCGCTACCGCCGATAACGCCAATTTTTGCCTCTGCCATAGTCAATTGTCAATTAATAAAAAACAATTATCAATATATAGCATTTGATAGTGGAGAGTTGATAGTTGATAGTGGATAGTTGATAGTGGAGGTATAGACTAGGCTGTCGCGGTTGCCAAACTCACTACTCAACCTCTTTCCTGTGGCAATGGAGAAGCGCCGGGAAAGCGCGATCGCCATCAGAGTATATTAGACGAACTGGCTACAACTTGACGAAACCCGGTTTCTTTCCTATCTGTAGGGTGGGCATTGCCCACCATTAAGCCTGTTGATTATCCAAGGGGAGATAATATGAAATAGGAAAATTTTTGCTAGAAACAGGTTTTATCCCCCTAAATACCCCTTAATAAGCTATCCTTTATAAACATATTTCTTTACAAAAAACTTGACAAAGATGTTACTAATTGGTAAGGTCGTCAGTAATAACCAACTAATAGGTTTTTCCACGAATTGTGGCTCTTCTTCTAACGCTAAAATCACTTGTAACTTAATTGGTTTTAATTGTTCTTGTGATTTACGATTTTGAGGTGGTTGAATAGTTAAACTAGTATATCTAAGACTTAATTTAGCGTTACGAGCAAGAAGAGAAGAATTTCCTTTTAATTCTACTGTGATTTCTCCCGAGGGTTTAACCTCTTCTATAGCTTCTTTTAAATGAAATTCAGAATCAATTAAACATCTATATAACTAATTTCTATTCCCGTACTAGCCAACTTTGTCACCCAAAAACCTAAATCCGAATCGTTAATTATATTCTTTGTTCTTTCCTTGACTTCTTCAGCTTCAACTTCCGACTGGCAGAGAGCAAAAACAGTAGGTCCAGAACCAGACATCATGGTTCCCAATACTCCCGCCTCGGCAAAAGTCGATCGCACTTTCTCCACTTTCCCATGAACTGGCAATACCACTTTCTCTAAATCGTTGTGCAATAATTTGCCAATTGCAGCTCCATCTTTAGTCATAATAGCTTGTACTAAGGGACCGGAACGAACTGTTGCAATTCGAGACTGAATTGCTGTACTCTGGGAAACGTATTCCTGGCTAAACTGTTGGCGATAGGTTTTGTAAGCCCAAGGTGTAGAAACGCTCATACTTTGGTATTTTGCTAATACTACCCAAAGGGAATCTAAATGGGGAATTGAATCTAATTTCTCTCCCCTTCCGGTGGCCATGGCTGTTCCTCCTAACAAGGAAAAAGGCACGTCTGAGCCTATTTTAGCCCCCAATACTTGCAATTCCTCTTGGGTCAGTCCCAACTGCCATAGTTGGTTAATTCCTACTAACACAGCTGCTGCATTGCTGGAACCCCCGGCTAAACCGGCTGCAACGGGGATTTGTTTGTCAATGACGATTTTAACCCCATCGGTACGATTGAATTGCTTCTGCATTAATAATGCCGCTTTGTAAGCTAAATTGGTGGCATCCGTAGGTACTTCGGGGTGGTTACAAGTAATGGAAATATGGTCGCTCTGTTCCAACTGCAATTTATCTGCCAGTTGGATACTTTGCATAATCATTACTAATTCGTGATAACCGTCAGGGCGATGGCCGATTATTTCTAAGTATAAGTTTATTTTACCTCGGGCAATTAAGTTTATCATTTTGAACCACAGATGAACGCAGATGAACGCAGATGAATAGAGATATTTCTAGTTGTTGATTATTGATTTTGGGTTTTTGATAATCCATCGCTGAGTTGAATCCAGTTGTCTAAACTTAAATCTTCTGCTCTCGCTTGGTGATTTATTTTTAATTGTTCCATTAGTTGGCTTAAAATAATAGGGTCAAAGAGGGATTTTAAATTGTTTTTTAACATTTTCCGCTTTTCCGCAAATCCCACTTTAATTAAAGTTTCTAACAAGGGAGGATTTTGAGCCGGATTGGTTATGGCTCGCGGACGAATACTCACTACTACGGAATCTACTTTTGGAGGTGGATAAAAAGCTTTAGCGGGAACGAAACAAACTAATTTACAGTCTGCTAAATAACCTACTCGAACTGATAAAGCCCCGAAAGACTTAGAACCCGGTTTGGCTGTAAGGCGATCGCCCACTTCTTTCTGCACTAACAATACAATTAATTCGTAATTACTTGAAGCTGGTGCAGCAATAGTCCCCAACAATCTTGCTAAAATCGGTCCTGTGATATTATAAGGGATATTGGCCACTACTTTGTTCGGTTTTTGGAAAGCAGGAAAGGGAGCGAGAATAGTATCTAAATCCAGACTAAGAATATCTCCTTGTAACAGAATAAAATTGTCTTTCTTGCCAAAACTTTTAACTAGCTTTTTCCCTAAATCCATGTCTATTTCTACCCCTACAACTGGATTGCCCCAAGGTAAAAGATAGCGGGTGAGATTGCCAGTACCAGGACCGATTTCTAACAGGCGATCGCCCGGTTGGAATTCCGCCGCTGCCACAATTTCATTAAGTATTTTTTCACTCTTTAACCAATGTTGGGCAAAACGTTTTCGAGGCTT
>JH611058.1 GCA_000252485.1 Prochloron didemni P4-Papua_New_Guinea
TCAATTTATTATAAATATTACTAGGAGAATCAATTGGTTCGAGTCAGAGTTCGCCAGCACGTCAACCCACTCAGTCAAAAATACAATTCGCCCATCGCTCCTCCTGATTGGAGCCAAGTATACAGTCGAACTACCCAGCCATTGCATTTAGATATTGGCTGTGCTAGGGGAAAATTCTTGTTACAGATGGCTCAATTAAGAAGCGATCACAATTTTCTCGGCATTGAAATTAGAGAACCCCTAGTACAAGAGGCCAACTCCAAAGTCCAACAATTGAAATTAACCAATCTTCATTATTTATATGGCAACATCAATATTTCCTTATCAGTGCTGCTGGAATCCTTGCCACCTGGTATTTTGCAATGGGTGACAGTGCAATTCCCCGACCCTTGGTTCAAAAAACGACATGACAAACGCAGAATCGTCCAGCCAGAACTAGTAAATGTTCTCGCTCGTTATTTGCTCCCCAACACTATAGTCTTCCTTCAATCAGATATTCAAGCGGTAGCTGTAGAAATGGTGAAGTGCTTTCAGCAAAATCCTCACTTTCAACAACAGCACCAGAAAACCTGGTTAGATACCAACCCTTTCCCTATTCAAACAGAACGGGAAAAATCTACTCTTACCCGTCAAAAACCAGTTTATCGCGCTTTATTTGAAAAAATTCATGCTCGAGTCTAGACAGGTAGAGTGAGTATATAGGCAGATCGGCATTAATATCCAAATATTTCATAATTCCAGCTAGGACTCACGCCGAAATCTGGCTCTGTGCGAAAAAATTTAATTTGAGCCGTTTTATCCAGTTCAGAAACCCGGTATAAGAGAGCTATTTGCGTAAGTCCTACCAGTATTTGAAAAAAAATCTAACAAATCTAATGATTCCAAAAGCTTGTCACCAAAGAGTTTCAGGACTTGTGACCAAGCTGGGAAAAAAATTTTTTTCCAAAAAAACAAAAAAAAATTCACTCAATTGTAGCTATTTCGAGGTTCAAATCAGCGCAAACCCTTGTAAAGCAAAGGATTCGAGAAATAAAAAAAACTTT
>JH611059.1 GCA_000252485.1 Prochloron didemni P4-Papua_New_Guinea
CTAAAAGTTGAAGAGTCAAAAACCAGACTTGTCAAGGCCACTGAGGGTTTCGAGTTTCTAGGTTTCAAATTCCTCGTTTTGCCTGATGGAAGATTCAAAAGCTATCCAACGGATAAGAAACACAGGGAACTAAAGGCCAAAGTTAAAGAAGTCATCAGAGACAAGAAATTTAAACTTGAAGACCGAATTAAGAAAGTCGGCTCAATAGTTCGCGGATGGCGAAATTACTACCAGTACTGTGATATGGAGAAGTACAACCTATGGGCGTTAAACCACAGTGTGTGGAAGTTCATCAGATTGGAAATCCGTAAGAACAAGAAAATAGCTAACAAGCGGTCGTGGACTAACGAAAAAACTAAACAGGCCTTTCCCAGCGTAAGTTGGTCTCAGAACAGGTTTGTAAACGTCAAGGGCGATGCTAGTCCTTTCAACGGTAACTTACCATACTGGGCTAAACGTAATTCCAAGCTGTACAACAATCACACAGCAAGGGCGCTGAAGAAACAGGACTTCAAGTGCGGACACTGCGGATTATCGTTCCTAGGTGATGAAGTTGTAGAATTACACCACAAGGATGGCAACCATAACAATTGGAAAGCATCCAACCTGGTCGCTCTACACAAGCACTGTCACCAACATCAGGAGATACACTCTAAATCCAGGGCCGTCAAATGATGTGGAGATGGGGTTACGGCCCCTATGAGACTTAGAGCCGTGTGCGGTGAAAGCAGCATGCACGGTTCGGCAGGAGAGGTGTCCGGTGGTAACACCGGCATCGACTCTAACCTTGGTCTGCCTCAACGGTGGAAAAATCTTGGTTCTCGACCAGTCTGAAAGCAGCCCAGAAGCCGAGCTTACTGCCGACCTTCTGTCTATCATTCACGTCTTCTCTTGTCGAGTCCACGGACTCAGAAAATATAGTAACCAAATCAAAAAAGATTCGGATTTACCTATCGGCGGAGCAAAGATTGATGGCTAGGAAATGGCTGGGAGTTTCCCGTTATGTGTTCAACAAAACAGTTGAATTACTTCGAGATGGAGAAATAAAAGCTAACTGGTATGCCATAAAGACAGGCATATTAAACGAACTACCAGAATGGTGCAAAGAAGTCCCCTACCAAATAAAATCGATGTCTATCCGGGACGCTTGCATTGCTGTTAGAGAAGCTAAGAAAAAATACAATTTGACTGGGACAATTCAAAGAGTACGCGTACGGTCCCGAAAAAACCTAATCCAGTCTTGCTTCATCCCGAAAACAGCGATAAAAGAGAAAGGAATTTACTGTAGTAAATTAGGAGAGATAACTTACGCTCAACGCCTGCCGGATGCTATTTGCGACTCTAGGCTGATGATTGAAAATGGCAATTACTACTTGTGTGTCGCTCACAAAGTCACCGCACCCCCTGCCGAGAACCAAGGTAGGGTGGTGGCTTTAGACCCAGGAGTTAGAACGTTTATTACTTTCTTTAGCGAGACATCGGTAGGAAAGATTGGCCATCATGATTTCTCTAAAATTCAGCGACTTTGTCAGCACTTGGACGATTTATATTCCCGGATTAGCAAAGCAGTTGGTGGAAAGAAACGCCGAATGAGAAAAGCGGCCCGCCGGGTGATAATCCGAGTGCAGAATTTGGTTGCAGAACTTCATCACAAAACAGCCAGGTTTCTGGTCAATAATTTTGATGTCATTCTGCTACCAACTTTTGAGACTTCTCAAATGTCAAAGAAGTCTGGGAGAAAGCTCAGGTCTAAAACAGTCCGAAACATGCTTACTTTCGCCCACTACCGATTCAAGGAATTTTTGAGACACAAAGCTCAAGAAACGGGAAAAGTAGTGCTTGATGTCTGCGAAGCTTATACGAGCAAGACCGTTAGCTGGACTGGGGAACTCGTTAATATCGGTGGCAGTAAAAAAATAAAGTCAAAAGTTGATGGTCGGACCATGGACCGAGACATCAACGGCGCTCGTGGGATATTCCTGCGAGCCTTGGGAGATACCCCCTGGTTGAGAAATCAACTTGCATTAGTGAGCCAAGTCTAGATTATTCTAGGTTTTGGTAGCTAAAAAGTATCGGATGGCTAGTTGTATTTTTAGACAAAGTAGGTCGAAGCGTTTGGCTAAGGGTTCTTCTGCCGGTAGTCCGTTGGGGAGGGATGCGAGGGTTTCGATCCCCTCTAACCCCCCGGAAGCAACGACAGCGAAGCATCCTCTGGCTTCCCCCTTATCAAGGGGGACGGGAGGGGGATTGCCGGAAGCAACAACAGCGAAGCATCCTCTGGCTTCCCCCTTATCAAGGGGGACGGGAGGGGGATTGAGGGGATCGCTGGGAGGGGACTGGTTGAGATTGTTCCAGTTTGTGCGATCGCTAAAATATTCTACTGTCTGTAGATGTGGGCGTACTAGAAAGTTATCTTTCTCCATTGTTGCTACATGTTGATGGAGTTTATCTAGTAGAGACTCTCTGAGTTTATTATATTCTGGCTTATTGTTTTGAATAATAGCATCGTTTAACTGAAGACGAGTTTTAAATATTTGAGCGGTTAGGCTGGCTGGTGGTTTTATATCTGACTCTTTTAACTCCTGACTGAAGTAGTCGAAATTGCTACAGAGGTCGAAGATAAAGAACTCTTTCTTGTTTTCTTCTACGCCAAATAGTTCGGGACAGAGACGAGTACCTCGTCCAATCATTTGATTAAATTTAACTCTAGAATATACTGGTTTGAAGAAGACTAAGTTAACTACTTCCGGAACATCTACCCCCGTATCCAACATGTCAACAGATACCGCTATGGTTGGCTCTTTGTTGAGTTCGGAAAAATCATCTAGCAGATTTTGGGCGTAGGAATTATGGCTGTCAATTACTTGGGCGAATTTACCTTTGTAATGAGGGTAATTTTTATCGAACTGTTGGACAATAAACTCTGCATGACTGTGGTTGCAGGCAAAAATGATGGTTTTTCCTAGGCGGTCCCCTCCTTCTATTTTTAGACCTTTTTCCATTAATAACTCTAAGGCTCGGTCTACTGTATTAGTATTAAACAGCCATTTGTTTATTGCTGCTGCGTTTATTTTATTGGGAAATTCTCCTGTTTCTTCATCCCTAAATTTTTCCTCATATTCTTCTCGTTCCGCTGGAGAAAGTTGGTTGTATTTGATTCCTAGGCGCAGGAACTTGAAAGGCACTTTAATACCTTGGGGCGGCACTAGATATTTATCGGCGATGGCATTTTCTAATTCATAGGCGAAAGTAGGAACCCCAGCCTCTAGGTCAAATATCCTATAAGTGTCTCTATGTACTTCATCCCTGGGAGTAGCTGTAAGTCCCACTAGCAGACTATCAAAATACTGGAATAAAGCTCCATATTTTTTATATATACTCCGATGGGCTTCGTCTACAATTACTAAATCGAAATAACCCGGACTAAACTGTAATTTTTCCTTATTGTTCTTACTAATGCAGTTGAACATGGTAGGATAAGTAGAAAGCAAGACGTTGGCACTATCTGCATCCTTCTTATTCTTGGTTAGATCCACTGGGGTAACGTTGGGTAAGTGGGTCTTGAAGTTACGTAATGCTTGGTTAACCAGTGATGTACGATCTGCTAGAAATAGCACTCGTTTAACCCATTCACCTCGCATTAATAGGTCAACTAGGGAAATAGCAACTCTGGTTTTACCCGTACCAGTAGCCATGACTAATAATGCTTTGCGCCGTTTCTGTTGGCCAAAGGTTTCGGTGATGCGGCGAATGGCTGCTCGTTGATAACAGCGCCCAGCTATTTCTTTACTGGGTGTTACTAAATCAAGGCTTTGGCGATGGCTACGGCGAAAGATGATTCTTTCTAGTTCATCCTTCTTGAGAAAACCCTGTATTTGACGAGGGGGATAAGTGTGATCATCCCAAATCCAATGTTTTTGACCGTTAGAGTAGAAGATGACTGGACGCTGGTTAAATTTTTTCTCCAAACAATTAGCGTATAACTCTGCTTGATGTTTCCCTTTGGTAGGGCTGACACTGCAGCGTTTTGCTTCAACTAAAGCTAAGGGTTTCCCATCATCGCCCCAGAGTACGTAATCAACAGAACCTTGACCCTTCTCATTGGGCATTCCCTCAACTGGGTACTCTTTCCAGTCTGGTTTATCTATGTCCCATCCTGCTTCTTTCAGTAATACATCGATATAGTAGCGGCGCGTATCAGCTTCGTTGTAGTTTTGGGTATCTGGGGCTGTTTCATTTTGCTGCTTGAGTTTGGTTATTTCTGCTTTGAGGTTTTTTAGTTCTTCTTCTGAGTTAGATGCCATGGTTTTGCTCCTGTTGCTTTATTCTTATAGTTCCGGAAATATAATTATAGGGTTTCTCAAGTTGGTTAGATAAAGTTTCTCCCCCTCTCCCAAGCTTGGGAGAGGGGGTTGGGGGGTGAGGGCTGTACCTCATGAGTCTAAGAAATGCTATATGTAACCTATTGTTTTTGTTGTAATTTGGGTATTTCGCTCGCTGGTATAATTTTTACTTTCCCTTGTTCGTCACTGATAGCAATAGATTCACCTTTTTGACGGTGGTTTTCAATGGCTTTGTCTACTGCTTGTTTAAATAGTTGACTGATTTTGTCACTATCAGAAAAATCTAGTTTATTCATGGTTAATAATTTGACTCCAAATATCTGGTTGAATAATTGTAACTGTTTGACTGCAATTATTGGACAAAGCAATCAATTGATTGTTAGTGGAGTTATCATAAACCTGCCAACAGTCAGCCAGTTTACTGTATATCTCTAGAAAGTTATTTCTACCTCTATTATAGCGGCGACGGATAACATCTTCTGGGATATTATGCCCTCCATTTGCCACTCTTAAAGCTACTCTGGTATTTGCTAGTTCAACACTATTCAACCAGACATAGACGAGATTAATTTGATAACCTTGAGCTTGGCATTGTCTTAAAAAAGAGGCAAAACTGCGGGCTGCTAAAGTTGTTTCAAAGGCAAAACTTAATTTTTGTTGAGCTAATGTCTTGAGTCGCTGTAGCATAATTCTACTGGCTTGAATGGTAACTACATCGGGGTTACTGGGATTTAATTGGGCTGCGATAATATCGGCGTTGACGAATTCAATATTGCTAATATTAGGGAATGTGTTGAGAGCCAAAGTAGTTTTACCCGAACCGTTACAACCTCCTATTACATATATTTCTGGGTATTTTTCTGCCATGATTACAGTTTCCCACGGAATGCCTTTTGGAGCAGTGAGTTGAAGAAATTACGACTTTCTTTCAAGGCTTTCTGAAAGGTCATGTTACCCGCCTTCAACACTTGTTGAGCTGTCAAGGTCAGATTGGGAAAAATGCTAGATTTAATAGTTTGACTATCTCGCAATAGTTTAATTTCATATTCCCCATCCACTAGAGTACAGATAGAAACGGTCGGTTGTTTGGGCTTGCCAATATACCGAATACCACCTAGTCCAGCATAATCTACAATCCAATATTCGGAAATACCTAAAGTGGCGTAGTCTTCCACTTTACGAGCATAATCATTTTGCCAATTATTACTAACCACTTCGGCCACAAATTTAATCGAATTACCTCGTGTTAGAATTGATTGCTCGGGCCACAGTGGCTCTGCCGCAAGTTCTCCTCCATCTACCACTGCCACATCAGGCCGAAACCCTGTCATGCCCATATTAGAAGGGCGAAACAGTCCCCGTTGAAGGACAAACCAGGGTAAACAAACCTGCTCTATCAATCTCAAGGCAGGCTTTGGTGGTAATAAAGGCAGCAACCTCTTCATGTTGGCCTGTTGGTTCCAAGTTAAATACCTCTCCATCAATCAGCTCGTAGCGATTATCATCACCGTAACGGATGAGAAACTCATCAAAACTCAAAAGCTTCTGTTGTGTTGGTGGATGGATTGCAATGGTCATAGGTTGCATGGGTTTCAATCAAGACCTTGATTGTAACTCATTAGAACTTACGCAAAATTTGGTCAAAGACACGCAAAGATATTATAGGTAGTAGGGTGCGTTCGCAACGCACCCTACTAATAGAGTTGCTAATAGGGTTGCTGGGTAAGTGCTGTCATGGCAAATATTAATTTTTGTTACAGAAAGCAAAAATGTAAAATCTGTTACAGAATTGGCTGCTATTATAAAAATAAGCAAATTCGGAGGAACGGAAATGTCTACTCAACAACAAGCTCGGGCTTTAATGATGCGTCACTATCAAATCATCAGAAATCGCCAACAATCCATGCTCGGTCGCGCAGCTGCAGCAATTGGTTTAGATGTGGAAGAAAACGTATACAATGGTGTGATTCAAGGTAAGCTTCATCCCACTTTCCGCAAAACCTACGATCGCAGCTCTGTCTCTCTCAGCTAAGAAGATTACCACAACCAACAAGTAAGACAAGGAGTTTTGAAGTATCAAAAATATAGATTTAGCATTCTCGATTTTAAATCGTAACTTAACCAGGGTCTTCAATTTAAAGACCCTTTTTTTTGCCTTATATGAATAAAGTTTTTTCTTCTTTTAAGTCATTGGCTCAATTAATAATTTTAACCCCATTGGTTTCAAAACTTCTACTAAAGTTGATAACTGAGGATTACCATTGTTGGAGAGTATCTTGTATAAATTTTCACTATTTAAGTTAGTTTCTTGTGAGGTTGTTAAAAGACCTTTTGCTTCAGCTACATTACGAAGAGCTAGGAGAAATTCTTCAGTTGTTCCATCTTCCATTGCTGCTTCCAGATAAGCTGCAGCCTCTTGAGGATCTTGCAGCTCTTTTATTAGTTGACTTTGATAGTTGCGCGATCTATTTCCCATTTTAATCCTCTCCTTGATAATCAATCCAATATGTTTTTGCTTTCTTTATATCGTAATCTTGGCTCTTTTTACTTCCGACCCACTACAAAATGACCAAAATATTTTCTTTTTACCGTAATAAACTCTATACCCAGGGCCAAAGTTGATTCTTAGTTCATAGACTCCATCGCCGAGAGCTTTACAATCCCCAAAATTGCCCAATCGAAGTCGATCTACTCTTTGACGGATTTTTGCTCGTGTCTTGATGTCTCTTAATTTATTAAGCCACTCATTATAAGGACTTTTGCCTGAGGAAGTTAAATATTCCTGAATTTCCATATATATAAGGTCTAATTATAACTGGTGCTTCAATATCATGGTCATGGCATAGTAGTAATATTTTGGTAAGTGATAGCCTGATTATACATCAATGATGCAGCCACTCTAATAGTAATCTATGATGCGTTGCGCCCCGTAAAGCGCCGCTCAAGCGCGATCCCGCAGGGATCTGCTTCGCAGCGCGCGCAGCGCCAGCGAAGCTGATCGCCTTTCGCGGCGCTGCGCGATCACGCAGTGGCAGGCTCCGCCTGATCGCACCCTAAAACTGGCTGTTGGGCAAGCGCTCAGGGCGAGCGATCGGGGACCGCGGAGCCGAAGGGTTTCGCTCGCGTTCAACCCAACCTACAATTACTTATAACACTATTGTATCTGTAGCAAATATTTTTAAATTTTAGCGCTTCGCCCTGGTGTCGTTACATGCTACATTTTTATACAAAAGTGCTGCATCTGCTGGCTCACCTTTATATAAAGCGAAAGGGGCATTTTTCTGATCAACCTCTTAATTGCCTGCACTGCCCTTCGGCTACGCGGCCACAGAGGGTCGTCGAAGTGCAGGGACCGCTACGCGAGAGTGTTCATTGTTAATTGTTCATTGCTCATTGCTATTGATGTTGCATCTTTTTTTGTGTTAATCTGCTCTCTACTTGAGAGACTACTTTACCAATGAATAATAATCCCCGTCAACTTGCCTTAATTGCTCTGCAAGACATATACAAAAAAGGGGCTTATACAAACATTGCACTTGATCGCGTTTTACGAGAAGCTCAAATCAACAATCTTGACCGAGGCTTAACCTGTGAATTAGTTTACGGGGTAGTGCGTCGTCAGCGAACTTTGGATGGTTTAATCGACCGATTAGGAAAAAAGAAAGCCACCCAACAACCTCCAGACTTGCGCATCATTCTCCATATTGGTTTATATCAATTGCGCTATCTGGAGCGAGTTACTGCCTCAGCGGCGATTCATACTAGTGTGGAACTAGCTAAAGCCAACGGGTATCAAAAGCTTGGTGGCGTAGTTAATGGCATCTTAAGATCCTACCAACGTCTTACTGCTGAGGGCCAGCCCTTGCAATTAGCTGCAGATGGAGATCCAGTGCAACTTCTGGGAGTTCGCCACAGCTTGCCAGACTGGATCGTGAAAATCTGGCTGGAACGGTTCGGTATGTTCGAGAGCGATCGCCTTTGCAGTTGGTTCAATCAAACCCCCAATATTGACTTGCGCGTCAACACCCTACAAACCTCCATGGCTGAAGTAACGGCAGCTTTTACTGCAGCGGGGATACAAGTGTCCCCCGTTCCCCATCTTCCTCAAGCTTTAAGACTGAATAATCATAACGGCTCCATTGAAAAGTTGCCTGGTTTTGCTCAAGGTTGGTGGACGGTACAAGATAGTAGCGCCCAGCTAGTTAGTCACTTGCTGGCTCCCCAACCGGGAGAAACTATTATTGATGCTTGTGCTGCTCCTGGTGGCAAAACAACTCACCTAGCAGAATTAATGGAGGACAAAGGAACTATTTTCGCTTGCGACCTCCAAGCCAAAAGGCTAAAGAAATTGTCAGCTAATTGTGAACGTTTGGGATTAAGATCCATTCAAATTAAAGTTGGGGATAGTCGCCATTGGTCTGAATTCACTAATCTAGCAGATAAAGTATTAATTGATGCTCCTTGTTCGGGACTGGGTATTCTCCACAAACGTCCCGATATTCGCTGGCGACAAACTGCTGCTAAAGTCAAAGAACTATCGCGCTTGCAAAGAGAACTTCTAGACCGAGCCAGCACTTGGGTCAAACCAGGCGGTATGCTAGTATATGCTACCTGTACTCTCAATCCTTTAGAAAATCAAGAGGTAATCCGAGGGTTTCTGGACAGTCATTCTCATTGGCAAATTCAACCCCCATTATTAGAAGAGATTGTAACTCCTTTTGCTTCCAAAGAAGGTTGGTTGGAAATCTTGCCCCACCAACAAGAAATGGATGGTTTTTTCATGGTTAAACTAAAAAACAAACAACAAACTATGATTGAATGAATACTATGATGGAAAATAGCAGCCAAAATTAATAAACAACAAACAACAAACTATGATTGAATGAATACTATGATGGAAAAGAGCAGCCAAAATTAATAAACAACCAACAAAAAACTATGATTGAATGAATACTATGATGGAAAATAGCAGCCAAAATTCATAAACAACAAACAACCAACAACAAACAACCAACAACAAACAACAAACAACCAACAACAAACAACAAACAACCAACAACCAACAACCAACAACCAACAACCAACAAATGAGCGATCGCGATTTGAGTAAAGAAGAGCTAGAAGTAGAATTAGAAAAATTGCGGCAGGAAGTTGGCCAACTGAAGCAAAAAGAAGCTGCTTTGAAGGCTCAAAGCGTATTGCTAGAAAATTTAGTCACCATGGCTGGTTCTTCCGATACGTTTGACTTTATTAAAGCCGCTTTACAGAAAACGTTAGATCTAGCTGCAAATTTAACAGGTGCGGAGAAAGGCAGTTTGTTCTTATTAGAGCCCAATACCGGCAGGGTAGTGGATGCCATTCTCACTCGTACTGAAGTAACCAAGGAAATACGCGATCGCCTGATTAAAAGTGTTTTTGATAAAGGTTTGGCAGGTTGGACCATTCGCAACCGTCAGTTGGGATTGATAATGGATACGGAAAAGGACGATCGCTGGCTGACTTTACCAAATCAACCTTATACTGTCCGTTCTGCTTTAGCTGTTCCCATTCTCAGAGGGGAAGATTTGTTGGGTATTCTCACCTTACTCCATTCCAAACCAGAGCATTTTAGCCAAGATACTGGATCTGTCATGCAGGTAACTGCCGAGCATATGGCTCTCGTTCTGGAAAATACCCGACTCTACTCCAAAATTGACGAATATGCTCAAGCCTTAGACGAAGAACTGGAAAAGGGGCGACAGATTCAAATTGACTTTCTACCCTACGAAATCATTGAACCCCCCAATTGGGAAATAGCCACCAGTTTTCATCCTGCCAAACAAGTAGCGGGGGACTTCTACGATACTTTTGAACTAGGGAATTATCTGGGAGTGGCCATCGGGGATGTTTGTGGTAAAGGGGTGGGTGCAGCTTTATTTATGGCTTTGATACGCAGTTTAATTCGCATCTTCTCTGGACAAACTCAATTGCAAGGTTTTAACAGAGTAACTAATCAGGAACTAATCCAGTCTGTAGATAAGTTTGAGGAAGCAGACTTAGACGCGATTAAACCGCTCCAAGCAATCATGCTAACTGACAAATATATTGCCTCGGGGTGTTAAATCCTGTCAATGGGATAATTACTTATATTAATGCCGGACATCTTCCCCTCTTTCTCTTAGGGAAGTCCGGAATCAAGAAAATCTTCAAATCTACCGGTCTTCCAGTGGGGATTATGTCTAATATATCTAATATGAGCTTCACAATTAAAAAGATTGAAATGGAACCGGGAGATATCTTATTTACTTATACTGATGGCGTGACAGAAGCTCAGAATCCAGAAGGATATTTATATACTCATGAGAGACTGAAGATGTTGTGCCAGCAACCTGCAACTTCTGCGTCGGAGTTATTAAAAAGAATTGAAACCGATTTGTTTGCTTATATGGATGATGCGCCTCAGTTTGATGATATTACCATGATGGCTATTCGTCGTTTGCCTTTATCTTAATTTATTAGTTCATAGTTCACTTTTTCTCCCCACGACTGAATATTAAATCCACCTGACTTAGCTATGGCTACATGAAACAATGTGTGAAATCCCTCTCCATAGTTAGGTAGAACCAGTTTCTTGCTAGTAGTATACAGCGCTACATTCGGTACTCTTGCTTTCCCGGTTCGTTGCTGATTCCGTTTCAGACAATCTTTCAAATTAGATTTAAAATAGTAGCCAATAATTTGCGCATTATATTGTTGTCCCTGTTGAATCAAGAGCGATCGCTGCTCAACAGTGGGATTGGTATTATCCACCACCACCGAACGTCCTGCCTCTAGTGCGGTCCTCAGAAGTTGTCTTTGGCGGCGCTCTCGATTCTTGTTATTTCTCATTAAGTCTTTGCTAATTAGTTCGTGGGTCTTGGGGAAATAAGTACGAAAGAAAGTACTTTTTCCGGAAGCCTGCAAGCCAATAAAGATGATAAGTTCCATACCCGCTGTATAACTATTAACTATCAACTCTCAACTATCAACTATCAACATAAATAGGTGGGACAAAATCTGATAGCCATATCTTTTCATTGCCCACGTAAAATTTAACACCTTCCAGAAAAGCATCACCAGCTTTAATTGTCAAAATTACAGGTTCCTGGGATTTCCTTTTCCCAACTCTCATTGCCTCCTTAATATTGGTTCCCAGATGAACGTACTGGCGAGTCATTGGCTTTAGCCCTTCCTGAGAAATTAGCTTTGCTGACTCGGGGGAAGTACCATGAAAAAGAATGTTTGGTGGCTGTCTTGGATCCTTCTTTAATTTCCCTGGAATAGTGTGGCCGTACAAAGCGCGAATCTTACCATCTGACAACTCATGACGTTTTTTATCCGAGCGAGCGATTGTTTTTTGCATATCCTCCATTGACAAATTAGACCATTGCGGTTTTAATGGCCTTAATGAATCTAATAAGGATTCTATCGATACCCATCCACTATCATCTATTTCCAGCTCGTAAATCCATGGTTCGTGACGCAGAGCATGGGATATTGTTCGACTTAAATCTAAATAATCTAGTTTCATGGCTCGAAAACTTGCTCTGATTAATTTTAGCTATATCCTCCTGTTATTATAACGGTTTTTTAAAAGAGCGATAAGCTCGGTGCGTTCGTAACGCACCCTACTTGATTATAAGTAAAGGGTTTTTTAAAAGAGCGATCGCTTCCAAGCAATAACCAGTTAGATAGATTTATCTAAGTCAAAATTTTTATGTCTAACAAGTTAATTTTCATATTCCAATGCCAGATTTTACAAAACTATTAATTATAAATTGTAGGTTTGGTTGAGGCAACGAAACCCAACCTACTAAAAATTATTAGATACAATCGTTATTTAGCAATCATTTTTTCTAAACTCAGCAATAACTTCAATTTTCCCCACAATATTAGCATTAAATTGTGGCAATTCCTCAGCAGGAACCCATAGTTCTTGACAAATAGCAGAACCAACAGTTTGAACCGGATACTTTTGCAGAAATTCCCTCTTAACTGCAAAACGAGTCACAAAACCAGCACCGCTAGCTAAAACATTCCAATCTCTAGCTATTTTATCTGACATTGGATAAACTGGGCCCCTTTTTGGATAGCCTTTCTGGCTCAGGCCCACCTCTGTATGATGGACAGACTTTCTGTCCTGATGACTATTCAACGTGAATGTATATCGATTTCTCAATTTACCATTTCTAAATCTTGCTCCTTACTAAATCAAAAGCTAATCTTGTGATTTAGCTATTTGCCGAACTTCTTTAACAGTAAGTTGGAGTGCTTGGGCAATTTGTTTTTCAGTCAATCCCAACTTCAACAATCGAGGAACTGCTTCCACTTTACCTTCGGCTTTACCTTCCGCTTTACCTTCCGCTTTAGCCTCTTGATAAACTTTGGTTTGCTTCAACTCGCTTAATCCCAACATTGCTTCTAGTTCCTCCCGACTTTTTTCTGGTAGTTTGTAAATGATGATGGTCTCTATTAATTCTATAAAATCTCGTTGGCTAACAGGATCTTCTACACTCTGTTTCGTCTGTTCAATTAGTTGTTTGGCCGACTCTACTGCCTTTCTTTCCGGTGAGACAATTAATTTTACCGCTCCTATACCAACTGTAGCAGTTCCCAGCCAATCTAGTTCTTCATCTAGATAAATCCGTTTTAAGCGAGGACTAGTAAAGAACTCTCGATACCAAGTCGGTTCGGCACTCTCCAAAGACCGACTAGGATAAACTACTGTTACTTGCCAATCGTTTCTCGGTTTCTTTTGCCGCAGATAGATAAAAATCTCCGTAAATAAACGAGAGTAGAACTCTTCATCTTTTTGAAATTGGACTTCCACAAAGTGAATAGGCAATTCTGGAGATTCTCCCTTGGGCAAGAATACTCCATCTAACCTAAAGGAGAGTTGTTTTACTTCTACTGAACTAAACTTATAGCGCAAGCTAATAGTTGATGATTCCCCGATAAGTTCAAAGAAAATACTGGGAAATTTGAGAAATAGGTTGTACCAGATACTATCTGTTTTCATGAATTATCCTCTTTAACAGCATATTCATCATTAAAAACTGGATAAAAAATGGGCTGATATGGTAATCTAATTGACAAATAGAGAACTACTTATATCTCTGCCACAAAGAGAGGTATTCGCAGTTGAAGACTCTTGCGATGCGATCGAATCTTCTGTTTTGAAAGACTAGAAAAGAATTGGTTTAATTCTTCGGAGAACATCCTGAAGTAATTGCTCTGGGCACTTACCAAGGAAACTTGCTTTTCTCGCTCGGCAATCCAACGATCGCAGTTGATCTGCCATAATAACGCCTGTAACTACTTCTCCATCTGGAATCTTTACATAGAAAGGGTTTTTGCGTCGTGTATTGCTCACCGGACAGACAAAGGCAAAACCAATTTTGCGGTTAAAATCAGCATGACTGACTACCAGTGCTGGACGATTGCCCATTTGTTCATGCCCAGTTTGTGGGTCGAAGCGAAGCCAAGCAAAATCTCCACGTTCTGGAATATAAATCACCAAATTTCCTCTCCCATTGGTTTTCCCCAATCTACTTCCGGTTCAGGAGCTTCAACAACCTCAGCTAAGAGTTCTTCCAGGCTTAAGGAAGGCAAAGCCTGGATTGGCTCAACCACTAACTTTCCATCTTTTACAGAACATTCAACAACATCATCAGAGTTAAGATTGAGTGCCTCTACAACATATTTTGGGATCCGAATCGCTAGAGAATTGCCCCAGCGTCCAATTTGTAACTTCATCATTCAACGAGAGAACTTGTTGGATATTCAAAGTATATCAAAATTCCAATCCTTGCTGCACTTAGAGCAAGACGAAGCAAGTGCTTAGTAATCCCCACAATGATATATATAGCGCTTCGCGCTGGTGTCGTTATATGCTACATTGTTGTACAAAAATGCTATATTTGCTGCATCACCTTTGTACAAAACGAAAGGGACATTTTTCTGATCAACCTCTTAATTGCCTGCACTGCCCTTCGACTTCGCGGTCACTGAGCGTAGCCGAAGTGCAGGGACCGCGTAGCCGAAGTGTTCATTGTTAATTGTTCATTGGGAATTGCTATAGCAATCAGTAATCAGATGTGAGAACCAGTTAACGCTATGAAGACCAATACAGCCTCACTCCCAACTCATAAATCATTCCTGATTGCTATAGTTGCTTATCCCCCTAAAATTTCCATATTAATAGCAAAGTAATAATAGAAACCTAGTTTCTGCTCGGATTTTAGTAGGAATTTATTGTAGGTTGGGTTGAGGCAACGAAACCCAACAGCAAAAGCGCTTTGTGTTGGGCGCCACTAGGATAAACTACTGTTACTTGCCAATCGTTTCTGGGTTTCTTTTGCCGCAGATAGATAAAAATCTCTGTAAATAAACGAGAGTAGAAATCTTCATCTTTTTGAAATTGGATTTCTACAAAGTGAATAGGCAATTCTGGAGATTCTCCCTTGGGCAAGAATACGACCTCTAATCTAAAGGAGAGTTGTTTTACTTCTACTGAACTAAACTTATAGCGCAAGCTATTAGTTGATGGTTCCCCGATAAGTTCAAAGAAGATACTGGGAAATTTGAGAAATAGGTTATACCAGATACTATCTGTTTTCATGAATCATCCTCTACAATTTTTTCTTCTATTTCTCAATTTCCCATTAAATTGAGGCAATTTTTCAGCATGAACCAGATACTTTTGCACAAATTTTCTCTTAACTGCAAAACGAGTAACAAAACCAGCTGCTTGCATGGGCTTTTTCAGTGAATGGTGAGCGGTGAATAGTATTCGGTAATTATATATATAAGCGATCGCCAGGTTGCTGTATAACTCGACCGAATCTGAAAATTGACAACAAGCTAAAAACCAAGAGTAACAAGGCTCAAGAAAGTTTCTGCCATAATAGCCCAGATGTTCGTCACGAATTAAATTTTGAATTTTGAATTTTGAATTTTGAATTCGACCTCAGGAGCTATCAACTGCTATAGAATAGTAGTTTCCATTTTCTTCTGAAAGAGTATTAATGACAATCCAACCCATAGCAACAGAAAAACAACAGCCTTTATTAGGCAAATCCCTAACCCAGCTAACTGAATGGGTCCAGGAACAAGGACAACCCTCTTATCGAGGCAAACAGCTTCATCAATGGTTATATCAAAAAGGAGCTAAATCCCTCTTAGATATTTCTGTCTTTCCCAAAAAGTGGCGGGAAACAACCCAAGAATATCCCATCGGTCGCTCCACTATGGATTATTGCACCACCGCCACCGACAAGACCCGTAAATACCTGCTCCGTCTCCAGGATGGTTTAACCATTGAAACAGTAGGAATTCCCAGCAGCAAACGCCTCACCGTCTGCGTTTCCTCCCAAGTAGGCTGTCCCATGGCTTGCGATTTTTGCGCCACTGGGAAAGAAGGATTTACACGGAATCTCCAAGCCTACGAAATTGTAGACCAAGTACTGACAGTTCAAGAAGATTTCAACCGACGAGTAAGCAACGTAGTTTTCATGGGTATGGGAGAACCGCTGATAAACTTAGAACAAGTAGTACCAGCAGTGAAATCTCTCAATCAAGATGTGGGAATCGGACAGCGATCGCTCACTATTTCCACCGTCGGACTACCAGATAAAATTAGACAGCTAGCCCACCATCAATTCCAAGTAACCTTAGCAGTTAGTCTCCACGCCTCCAATCAGAAATTGCGGCAACAACTCATTCCTTCAGCTCGTCATTATCCCCTCAAACAACTTTTAGATGAATGTCGAGAATATGTTGCTATCACCAAAAGGAGAGTCACCTTTGAATACGTTCTCTTAGCCAAAGTGAACGACTTGCCAGAACATGCCCAACAACTGGCAAACCATCTGCGGGGATTCCAGAGTCACGTCAATCTGATTCCCTACAATCCTATTACTGAGGCCGACTATCAGCGACCCCACCAGCTCAGGATTGAAGCCTTCAGCCAATCCCTCAAGAATCAAGGAATAGCAGTTAGCGTGCGCTACTCCCGTGGGTTACAAGCAGATGCTGCTTGTGGGCAACTGCGGTCATCTCTAACTTAGATTCAGTTACACTCAGGGATTCCTGCGCTTGTGAAAGAACACCGAAAGCTGACAAACCAATCCCCGGAGCATAAGCCTCAATTACCTTCCCCGTGCGAGAACAGTTGACCATGAAGTAATCGCAAATCTCACATGAAGTCTGAATAACTTCATGATTTGTTAAATAATCCCGTGAACCATGATTACCACAGTTGGGACAACGAATCCTTTGAGTTATCCGCATTGTTTATACCTGTTGAGCCAGTGAATTTTATAGCAATGAGCAATGAACAATTAACAATGAACAATTAAGAGGTTGAGCAGAAAAATGCCCCTTTCGCTTTTTACAAAGGTGATGCAGCAGATGCAGCACTTTTGCAACCAAAATGTAGCATGTAACGATACCAGCGCGAAGCGCTATATATAGCACTACGCATTTAGGTTAGGACATTAATAAAGCCTGAAACCTAGTCATAGCCAGTTTTTGAATTTTGAATTTTGAATTTTGAATTGCGCGAAGCGCTATATATCTGTAGACAAGCGATCGCTCCCTAGTTAAGCAGAAGCTAATAACGAATAGCTGTTATTAGGAGATTAGCTTGTAGAAAAATTGAGTTTTTTTCTAGGGTGAGACTAATCCCTCAGTCAAGTTTCTCTCAGATTCTTCAATTACCTGTTCCTCAATTAATTATTATCTTATCCAAATAAATCAATAGTGTCAAGGTTGATCCCTCTTAACTTTCTTTAATTTTTTCTCGATCCCTATGGAGTTCGAGGATTAATTCCCATGATAGTAGCAGGGGGAAAAAGAAACCTTTTTTTCTTAACAATTAATTTATAATTGATTTTTCTTTTGCAAGTTGGTGTGGTGCTACCAGATAGAACCCACTAAAAATAGTAGCAATTTATACTTTTTATCTTTCATTTGGTAACCCACAAGTAAAAAACTGATTGCTGGCAACTGGTCACTGATTGCGCTAGGATCTGACCGGCTACCAAGCGGTAACCAGAATTTATCAATGCCACAAAACCAAACCTATGGAAGAAGTAGAATGGCAGATAGCCAAAACCTACGAAGACATCCTTTATCAAAAATGTGATGAAGGCATAGCGAAAATAACCATCAACCGTCCTCACAAAAGAAACGCCTTCCGTCCCAAGACAGTATTTGAACTGTACGATGCTTTCGCCGACGTTCGGGAAGACAATGGCATCGGCGTAGTTCTCTTCACTGGTGCTGGTCCTCACACCGATGGAAAATATGCCTTTTGTTCTGGCGGCGATCAAAGTGTGCGAGGAAAAGCAGGCTATATTGGGGATGACGGCGTACCTCGCTTGAACGTCCTGGACTTGCAAAGGCTGATTCGTTCCCTACCCAAAGTAGTTATTGCCCTAGTGGCGGGTTACGCCATCGGTGGCGGTCACGTCCTCCACCTCATCTGCGACCTAACCATCGCCGCCGAGAATGGGGTTTTTGGTCAAACTGGACCTAAAGTAGGCAGTTTTGATGGGGGATTTGGCGCTAGCTATCTCGCTCGCATTGTGGGACAGAAAAAAGCTCGGGAAATTTGGTTTCTCTGCCGCCAATACAGTGCCGCCGAGGCTTTGGCAATGGGACTGGTTAATACAGTGGTTCCAGTGGAACAATTACAAGCAGAAGGAATTAAATGGGCCAGGGAAATTCTCCAGAAGAGTCCTATTGCCATTCGCTGTTTGAAAGCTGCTTTCAACGCTGATTGCGACGGTCAAGCTGGTTTGCAAGAACTGGCGGGCAATGCCACTTTGCTCTATTACATGACAGAAGAAGGAGCTGAAGGACACAAGGCATTTCTGGAAAAACGCCCCCCTAATTTTCGTCAATATCCTTGGCTACCGTGAATCAATTAACAATTAACAATTAACAATTAACAATGCGGATTCGTTTAAATAAATTAGGACTTACGCAGAAACCGGGAATAGTAACCAAAACTCTGGGTTTTGCCATTTTATCCCGGTGAGAAACCCGGTTTCTAGGTTTGTTTACGTAAGTCCTAACAATGTGAGAAAAACCGCTTGCTGCGAAGCAGATCCCTACAGGATCGCCGGTGCGTTACCAACGCACCCTACCCATGAATTTTGCTGTATAACTATCAACTATCAACTATCCACGAGTGTGGTCAAAACCCG
>JH611060.1 GCA_000252485.1 Prochloron didemni P4-Papua_New_Guinea
ACTATCCACTATCCACTCGACCGAATCTTAAATCGCCGAAAATATGCTCAAACTATTGCTAGCTAAGGGATTGAAAAGTTTCTGAAATTACATTTGGTGACCAAAATTTAAAAAACTGAAAACACCGTCTCACTGGTCACTGGTCACTCTCGTAGCTATCAACTATCAACTATCAACTATCCACTATCCACTATCCACTATCAACTATCCACTGCCATGGTTTGTGAGTAAATACTCAATCAAAAAGCGGAAGTGGCACTTTGTCTCAAAGTGCCACTTCCAATAAAGGTTTATTTTAATTTTTTGTTAAATTTTGCAGGGAATGGATTAAAAATTGTTATTAAACAATTGCTACTTCTTTTTTTTCTATTGCTAGATCTGGTGAAACATTGAGATAAGAGCAATTTAAGGAAAGTGAATGCTCTAAATGTGCTATCCCCGATCTACTCTCCCAAGTAGAAGCAAAAGGGGGTACAGCTAAAGCGCAAGCTTTCCAGCCCGGTTGTACCAGTACGTCCCCCAAGATACTACAAGTCCCGCCCCGTCTACCTTCTGGAGTATAGAAACGGCAGTATCGACAAGCAGAAGTTAAAAAATTGGCTTTTTTCATGGGACTTCTCTCTATACCAATATCTTGAGCTTACTCATTGATATTTATTTTTGCTGCTTGGTATATTTCAAGATAATCGTTTCCAGCCATGATTCTATATAGCTTTTTCCGATCCCTGGGCCTAAATCTCTTTTAATATTTATTTAATTTTTGCTTTACATATGTAAACTTTAAATCAACAAAACTACACAATCGGCAGAAGCAAGTCAAAACTCACAGGGGATCGACTCAAAAGTATCGAAAACAACAATCGAATCATTTTTAAGGAAATATTAATTACTGCCCCATTTGTGGGCGACGCAATGACAACACATTCCCCAACGTTGCAGTTCTCCCCCTGGAGTAGGAGCCTGGCAGCCGGGACAGAGGGGAAGAGATGGCTCACCAGGCTTTGCCTCCATTCCCTCTACCCAACTGGGATGATTTTTCAGGCTAGATGGAGAACTATTCGCTCTAGAAGATGGGGCAGATCTGGACTTTAGGGTAGGAGAAAAACGGATATCCTTAAGGCGATGGGGTAACAAAGCATTGAGCTTTCGCAACAGTTGATAGCGCTGCATAGTCAGAGTTTGCGCCCACACAGAATTAGAAGTAGCAACAGAAAGAACCTGGCGGGCAATATAAAGGGGGCGAGTATTAGCTGCAACTTTTGGGGAAACCACCTGGTCCCAACATTGAAGCAAACGACGATATTGTTGCTGCCGAGTCCAACCAGGCAGTTTTTCAATTGCTTCTAAAATTCCTTCAATGGAATGGAAAGACATGGGAAAAAGCAGTTGATAGTGGATAGTGGATAGTGGATAGTTATTAAGTACTGCCAATACAAGTATAACTGAATGAGTAAAAATACTGCGGTTAAATTGCCCCTTCCCTCCCCAGCAAATCCAATCCTACTCAAAGCTCTAGGAAGTCTAGATTTGGAACTGGAAGCTGAATTAACTAGATATCGGCGTTTGAAGGTCTTTCAAAAGGGTTTTCAAAAAGGAGCTTTGGCTAGAAGTTATCTCCAAGAAGAAATTACACCGGATTTATCTATAACAGAGAAGATGGTTGCTGGCAAATCGTCCGGCACAGAAGAAAGCAACTTAGATCCCTTCCTGGCTATCAATCCGGCAAACGCTAGTTTGGTTTATCAACCATCGGATTTAGTGCCGGAAAATGAAAGTCAGGTTCCACCGCCAGATGACTATCTGGAATCCTCCACTCGATTGCTGCAGAGTCTAGCTGAAGAGGAAACATTTATTGCAGGAGATGAGAAATTACTGGAAGGGGTACTCACTCCTCTGAGTATTACTTCCATGTTGATGTTATTGGTTGCTGGGACTCTGGTAGGTTCGGTGGTTCTCACTTCTTGGAAGCTAGAACAACTAGCTTTTAATGGCAATAATTCCTCTAAGGAAGAAAATCTCCTGGCAACGGGAGAGCCAGAAGAACTGCCATTACCCTATTTGGTGGGTTCCAATCCAGCAGGGGATGAATTTATTAATTTAAATTTAGCCAGTCTTCCTACTCTTGAACCCAGTCCCAGTAACACTCTCTCTGAATCAAAAGATGGATTGGTTCCCAATGCCCCCAATACCATGGAAAGTTCTGTTGCCCCCACTTCCAAACCAACCCTTAGAGTTGGATCTGGCAATTTAACCCATGCTTTGCTTCCTCCCGACCTGTCCCTAGATTTTTATCATGTGTTGACTCCTTATACAGGCGATCACTCTCTGGAACTGGCTCAGGAACTAGTCCAAGATGCTTATATACGCCAATTGTCTCAGGGTAAGTGGATTCAAATGGGAGCCTTCAACACCAGAGTTGATGCGGATAAATTTGTTGAGCAACTTCGAGAGAAAGGTATTTTCGCCTCTGTTTATCCTTGAGATTGTTTTAGCATGAGGATAAATAATCAATAAAGAGGAGTTACTATGAGTTTAGTGGGGCGTATTTGGCGTATATTCCGCGCCCAGATTAACAGTATCGTTGATGGCGCTGAAGATCCAGAAAAAATTCTCGAACAAGCTATTCTGGATATGGAACAAGATTTGATTGGCTTGCGTCAAGGTGTGGCAGGAGCCATTGCCAGTCTTAAACGCACGGAGCGACAATTGAAAGAAAATAAAGCTGCCGCTGATCAATGGTATGGTCGGGCTCAGTTAGCTTTGCGTAAACAAGATGACAGGTTAGCACGAGAAGCTCTCATTCGCCGTCAACCTTATCTAACTACCGCTGAAACCTTGCAAACAGAAATAGATAAGCAAACAGAGATTGTGAACAAGTTGAGAAGGGACATGGGAGTGCTAGAAAGTAAAATCTCTCAAACGAAAATGAAAAAGAATCTGTATATTGCCAGGGCGAGATCCGCAGTGGCCAATGAAAAAATGCAGCAAGTGGCTGGCAATCTCAATACTGGTATTTCTCTCAATGCTTTCCAGCAAATGGAAGATCGAGTAATAGAACTAGAAGCCAGGGCTGCTCTTGTGGCAGAATTAGAAACAGATAGTCTGGAAAGTAAATTTGCTGCTTTGGAAGGAGGAGAGGAGAAAGGGCAGAGGCGGTGAGGTGCAGAAAGATATTCTTGCTACAATCACAGGCTATGACCCTGTGTCACCAACCAGCAACCAATAAAAAAGAATAAGTTCAACTGTTTTAACCCTTGTGAGCTATCATCCCCGACCCGCTACGCTGAGGTCGGGGATGATAGCTCACACCAGAGATAGAGATTAAGAAATATTTTTTAGGTCGTTACTTTACCACTAATTATATATAATGGTAAATAGGAGGAAAGCAAATGAGGCATTACGCAATCAAGGTAAGGATTTATCCGAGCAACGAACAAAAAATAATACTTGCTCAACATTTTGGTTGCGCTCGGTGGTGGTGGAACTATGCACTTAGCTATTGCATTGATACCTACAAAGCCACTGGGAAAGGAAAGTCTCGTGCCGATCTAAACTCCATGCTCCCAAAGCTAAAAAAAGCTTCTGAAACTAAATGGTTGAAAGAATGCTATTCCCAGGTTTTTCAAGCTACTACACTAAATCTTGTTACAGCTTACAAAAATTTTTTTGATGGTCGGGCTAGGTTCCCTAGATTTAAATCAAAGAAAAATAAGCAATCTATTCAATTCCCCCAAAACGTCAAAATTGATAATGGCAATCTAAAATTCCCTGGGAAAGTTGGTGTAATCAAAACTAAATTTGACAAACGTCAAATTGAAGGAGATATCAAAACTGTTACTATTTCCATGACCCCATCAGGGAAATATTTTGCTTCCATTTTGACTGATAAGAGAGGAGATTATCCAAAGCCTAGTCATGAAGGGAAAGTGGCAGGGATAGATTTAGGTGTCAAGGATTTCGCCATCGTTAACGATGGTGATAAAACCTCAAAGTTTGCTAATCCTAAACATTTGAGTAAGCACGAGAAAAACCTGAGCTTTAAGCAAAAGAAATTGGCCAGAAAGCAAAAAGGAAGTAATACCAGAAACAAAGCCAGAAAAATAGTAGCTAGAGTTCACGAACGTATTAGCAATACCCGCCAAGATTACTTGCACAAGCTATCGAAAAAGCTTGTGGACGATAACCAAGTCATCGTAGTTGAAAATCTAAACATCAAGGGTATGGTTCGTAACCATAATCTAGCCAAAGCAATATCAGATGCAGGATGGGGGATGTTTGTCAATTTCTTGTCTTATAAATTAGAGAAAGAAGGCAAAATTTTAGTAGAAATTGATAGGTTTTTCCCTAGTTCTAAAACATGTTCAAATTGCCTTTATCAAATAAGTGAAATGCCATTAGATATTAGGATGTGGGAATGTCCTAGCTGTGGTGCTAAACATGATAGAGATGAGAATGCAGCCAAGAACATTAGAGCAGAAGGCATCAGGATATTACGATCCTCTGGGACGGGGGATTCTGCCAATGGAGGAGATGTAAGACCAAAGCTTGGGCGTAAGCCTGTGCAGAGGCAATCTCCTGCGAAGTTGGAAACGTCTATCTCAGCGTAGCGGATAGACGTAGTTCATACTAGAAAATAATAAACATCCAACTAGAATACATAGAGTCATGGGATTATTTGATCGTATTGGTAGAATTGTTCGCGCTAATGTTAACGATCTTGTCAACAAGGCTGAAGACCCGGAAAAGATTCTGGATCAGGCCATTATTGACATGCAAAATGACCTGGTAGAAATGCGCCAAGCAGTTGCCAGAGCCATTGCTAGCCAAAAACGCACGGAACAACAATACAAGAAAAACCTCGCAGAGGCCAATAATTGGCAGCAAAGGGCCCAACTGGCTCTAACTAAGGGGGATGAAAATCTGGCTCGGGAAGCCTTGGTTCGGAAAAAAACCAGCGCGGACACAGCTAATACTCTCAAACAGCAGCTAGATCAGCAAGTCGCTCAAGTGGAAACTCTTAAGCGCAATCTCATCGCTTTAGAAAATAAGATTTCTGAAGCGAAGACAAAGAAAGACATGCTGAAAGCGCGGATTAGTAGTGCCAAGGCTAATGCCCAACTGCAAAGCACCATTGAGAATCTCGGGGCGGATAATGCCATGGGAGCCTTCGAGCGCATGGAAGATAAGGTTTTGGAAATAGAAGCTCAATCTAATGCAGTGGGAGAACTGGGGGGTGTTGGTTTAGAGCAGCAATTTGCCCAGCTGGAAGGAAGTAATGAGGTAGAAGATGAATTGGCCATGATGAAAATGGCCATCGCTGCTGAAGCCGCTCCACCGAGCATCGCTGGAGCCCCTCCATCTCAAGAAGCATTACCTGCTGCTGAAATGACAAAAGAGACCCCCTCATCTACTGCTGAACCTAAATCAAAAGTGGACGCAGAATTGGATGCCCTGCGAGCTGAAATCAATCAGCTGTAGGCCCATGAAAGAAAGGAATGCAACAGGATCCACTATGGGGACCTATTGCATTCCTATGTTACAATGGGAAACTCAATTTGTTGGAGTTAAGAGGAGTATTTTGGTGAGCAGCGTCATTTCTATTACCGATGAGGAATTTAACAGGGAAGTTGTCCAAGCAGATAAACCAGTATTGGCTTATTTTTGGGCTACCTGGTGTGGTCCCTGTCGTCTGGTATCTCCTTCTATTAACTGGGTGGCAGAAAACTACAGCGATCGCCTTAAAGTGGTTAAACTTGAAGTACAGCCGGAATCCGAATCTGTTGCTAAGTGTAAGGTAGAAGGTGTTCCGGCTCTGAGACTATTTAAAAATGAAGAAATTATTGCTTCTCATGAAGGAGCAATAACGAAAAATAGGTTAATAGAAATGTTAGAGCATCATCTATAGAAGTACAAACAACTTTCCAACAAACAACTAAAAATATCAGTATTCATCCGCGTTCATCGTGGCACAGGCATCTTGCCTGTGACTTCATCTGTGGTTCAAACAACAAACAACCAACAACCAAATGCAATTTGCCAAGCGGTTACAAACACTCAATACTAATGTATTTGCCGATATGGATCGGGCAAAAGCGGCAGCACAAAAAGCAGGTCAGGAGATCATAGACCTGTCCTTAGGTTCTTCAGACTTGCCAGCATCGGACTTAGTTATTAAAACAATTGAGTCTTCTTTACAAGATAGCAAAACTCACCGCTATTTACTTTACCATGGCACTGGTGCTTTCCGTCAGGCAGCAGCTAATTGGTACTTGAACAAATTCGGCATAGATGTAGATCCAGAAACAGAAGTATTGCAATTAATTGGTTCTCAGGAAGGAACAGCCCATTTACCCTTGGCACTGCTTAACCCTGGGGACTATGCTCTGTTGCAAGATCCAGGCTATCCTTCTCATTATGGGGGCGTTTATTTGGCCAGCGGTCAAGTTTATACCATGCCCCTATTCGCCAAAAATCAGTTTTTACCGATTCTGGAAGATATTCCCCAGTCAATTTTGAGTAAGGCTCGGCTGATGGTTTTGAGCTATCCTCACAATCCGACTACGGCCATCGCTCCTCTATCTTTCTTCTATAAAGCTGTATCTTTTTGCCGCCGCCACAATTTAGTTTTAGTCCACGATTTTACCTATAACGATATTGTTTTTTCTCCTACTCCACCGGCTCCTTCTATCTTTCAAGCAGACAAAAAGAAAGAAATCTCAATCGAGTTTTTTTCCCTATCTAAATCTTATAATATGGGAGGATTTAGAGTTGCTTTTGCTATTGGCAATCCCCAATTAATTTCCGCTTTGCGACAGGTCAAAGCGGCCATAGATTTTAATCAGTATCTAGGAATTTTAAATGGGGCGATCGCCGCTTTAACTACAGATGAAACTACGGTAGCAAAAACGGTGGCTACTTATGAACAAAGAAGGGATATTTTTATCGCAGCTTTAGCAGATTTTGGCTGGCAAGTACCCACTCCTAAAGCTACTATGTACGTCTGGGCTAAATTACCTTATCCTTGGCAAAATAATTCGGTACAATTCTGTCAAGAGTTAGTAGCTCAAACAGGAGTGGCAGTTAATCCTGGAGCGGGATTTGGTAGAGCTGGAGAAGGATACGTTCGTTTTGCTTTAGTGCGCTCTGAAGCAGTTTTGGAAAGGGCAGCCGCAAAAATAGCAGCATTTTTAAAATAATTAGTATAATTATCAAATTGTTAAAGAAATAAGATTGAACCAACAACCAACAACAAATAACAAACAACAAACAACAAATAACCAACAACCAACAACCAACAACCAACAACCAACAACAGAACGAGCTTACTGGTTAGCTTGGTCGAAAATCCCCCGTTTGGGTCCCGTACTGGTATATAGAATTTGGCAGCACTTCGGTAGCCTAGAGGAAGCGTGGACAGTTCCCGCAACGGCTCTAGCAGAAGTGGAGGGGTTAGGAGGCAAGTTGGTTGATGCTGTGGTGCAAGGGCGATCGCGAATTAATCCAGAAGAATTACTAGCCCAACACAGGGAAGAAAATCCTTGTTTCTGGACCCCAGCAGATGAAGAATATCCCCGATTGTTGTTGGAAATTCCCAGTCCCCCATCGGTGTTGTACTATCAAGGACAAACGGAATTACTGGAAAATCAAGGTATTACCCCCGCCATCGCCATTGTGGGAACTCGCAGCCCTACAGAACACGGACGGCGCTGGACCCGCAAAATTAGCGGCATCTTAGCTAAATCTGGGTTTGTGATCGTTTCTGGGTTGGCGGCAGGAATCGATGGAGAAGCCCATCAAGGCTGTTTGGAGGTGGGGGGAAGAACTATCGCTGTGTTGGGTACGGGGGTAGATCGGGTTTATCCTTGGCGACACCAGGAGCTTTTTGAGATAATTTCTCAACAGGGATTATTGTTGAGCGAGTATGCTGTGGGGACGAAACCGGATCGAGGTAATTTCCCTGCCCGCAATCGCATTATTGCTGGTTTGAGTCGTGCCGTATTAATAATGGAAGCTCCAGAAAAATCCGGTGCTTTAATCACTGCTCGCTATGGCAATGAGTTTGGTCGAGACGTGTACGCCTTGCCCCACTCTCCTGACAATCTCCAGTATCACGGCTGTTTGAAACTATTGCGCAATGGCGCGGGAATGATTGTGGGAGAGGAGGAATTATTATCTATGTTGGGAGCAATACCGGCTTTAGATAATAAAGACTGGAATGTTGCCCAAGAAAAAAAAGTAGAAGTAAAATCTCTACCGGATTTATCACCGGAATTGATGCGGGTAATCAAGGCGATCGCCCACGAACCAACTTCTTTTGATGTTATTGTGACTAATACAGGTATAACAGCTAGTTCCGTTTCTGCCGCACTGGTTCAATTGGAATTATTAGGTTTGGTATCCCAATTGCCAGGAATGCGCTATCAGCGATGTTAAGTAGTGGATAGCTATTATTTTTCTGACAATTTAACGAGAGAAGAGGCAATAGAAGCCATGTTTTCAGCTAGTGTCACCCGATCTTCATTGAGACTCTGTAAAATTTCAAACATTGTAGCTCTATCTTCAATCAAAGCTGATGTATCTTGACGAGAAGCTGCAATATAGTCCGCTACATTTCGGGTCAATGCTGCCACTTGTCTGTCTGTGGCCTGACGAGATCGCCTGTCTGCTGCGATGGCCTCTGAGTGGGCTTGAGCTGTTCTTGCTACCGAGTCTACTTTGTGAGTTAGCTCCTTAATGCTTTGGTTCGTCTGTTGCATTTGTTCCATAATGTTTTGGTGCCTCCGATCCATTTTTTCAGCTAGGTGTTGGATAGTTTTATCAGTTTGCTCCATTCTTACTGCTAGCTGTTGGACGGTTTTATCAGTTTGCTCCATTCTTACTGCTAGGTGTTGGACGGTTTTATCAGTTTGCTCCATTCTTACTGCTAGCTGCTGGACAATTTTATCTGTTTGTTCCATTCTTACTGCTAACTGTTGGACAGTTTTATCAGTTTGCTCCATTCTTACTGCTAACTGTTGGACGGTTTTATCCGTCTGCTCCATTCTTACTGCTAGCTGTTGGACAGTTTTATCAGTTTGCTCCATTCTCACAGCTAGCTGTTGGACAGTTTGATTTGTCTGTTCAATAGCAGTCAGAACTAGATGAAAACGTTGGTCAAGATCTGCAGTCATTTTCTCTTCCTAGTGGTTAATACGGTTTTGTCTGAAACCGTTCATTGCGATAATAACACATAATCGCCCAGTGCGACAAGGCTCCCTGAGGAAGTTTTTTATTTTTATTTGAGGGCTTCCAGCGTACCGCAGGAGCTATCAACTATCCACTTCACCGAATCTTAAATAGGGAAAAATCTGCTCAAACTATTACTAGCTAAGGGATAGCAAGTATTTTTGTCTGGTAAAACCCCCCCTCCTTCCCCCCTTGACATTAGCCAAAAGCTTGTCTACAATAAAACTATTGCAATAAAAAATTATTAACTCACTATGATTGTCACAACCAAAAAAGCAGCAGACATTTTAGGTATTTCCGGGGCCAGATTGCGGGTACTTCTGGCCCAGGGCCGAGTAGAAGGAGCTTATAAGTGCGGATTTATTGTGGCTAATTCCTTTATTCGACGGTCGTCCCTTCATTAGCAAGGGCATTCTTAGGTCCAGCTCCCAAGTGGAAAAATCCCCGCAAGCCAGCCAAAACCATTATTCATGTCAACGGACAGCGCATCAGACAGAATCTGAAACAGAACGAGCAAGAACCGGTAATTACAGTAAAAAAAGGCAATAGCAATATCTATGGCCATGAAGTAGAAGTCCCGGGAGGATGTCGGGTTGTTTATCGACCCCACAATCCAAAATGTGGTGCCAGGGTTTGGATTGAGAGTCTCTATGACGTAAAGGTAATTTGTTTGGACTCTGAAGAGTTGAATATGAAGGCAATGACAGAGGCAGAAAAAACTATTGCAATGACAATGAACAATGAACAATGAACAATGAACAATGAACAATGAACAAGTGGCGAGTTCGTGCAAGAAAAATGCCCATGCAAGCTTTGTACAAAGGTAATACAGCAGATGCAGCACTTTTGTCTAAAAAATGTAGCATGCAACAACACGCAAGGCGAGCGAAGCGCTATATAATACGTAAAAGCTTTCGGAGAGTGTTAATTGTTAATTGTTAATT
>JH611061.1 GCA_000252485.1 Prochloron didemni P4-Papua_New_Guinea
ACCAAGGGGGGGGTGGGGGAAAAGAAAGGGGGAGAAGAAAAAGTCCCCCTTTGGTAAGGGGGATTTAGGGGGATAGTAGCATTCTTTTTCGTATTTGATCTTATCTGTGGGACAGGCTAGAAGCCTATCCCACAAGAAATGGAACCAGTTTATTTTTCGTAGGTTGGGTTGAGGAACGAAACCCAACACAAGTTGCTGCTGTTGGGCGGTCCCTGCACTTCGGCTACCCTTCGACTTCGCGGTCCCTGCAGTTCGACTCCGCTCACTGACCGCGAAGTCGAAGGGCAGGGCGAGCGCTCAGTGACCGCGGTAGTCGAAGGGTTTCGCTATCGTAATCGCCAACCTACAATTGTTTATAAATATTCCCTATTCCCTCCCTTAGCAAAATGTACTTTTCTCTAATTTTGCTAGAGCATTATCCGCAGCTTTTTTTTCTGCCTCCTTCTTACTTCCCCCTTTGCCAACGCCGTAGAAGAGATCGTTTACGTAAACTCTAGAAGTAAACTCTGGCCTATGATCTGTTCCACCTGTTTTCTCCGTTAGATATTTGGGTAGAGACATTAAACCATTAGCTTGAACAAATTCTTGAAATTTGCTTTTTGAATTTATGTTTAACCGATTAAAAAGGATTGAGAATTGTCTCCAGTTTATAGTATCGTTAATCAAAGATAAGGTATTAACTCTAGGATAAGGACTCTTACCACATTGTATAGTTTCTTTGTGATTATCAATCAGTTCTAGCAACTTATGATGTTCATAAAAATGAGGTTCTTGATTATTTTGACAACGCCAACAATTGCAAGGTATTAATTTAATATACTTCAATCGCTGGTAAGAATCGTGAATTTTATTTAATTCCAATGTCACCTCATAGAGCAAATCCCGTTTGTACTTCCCTGCAACTCTAATTTTAATCTCTCGTTTACCGTAATATTCAATGACTTCTGCTTTGGTTTGGTCTTTCTCCAGAATAACCCCGCTTTTCCAAACGTATTGTTGCTGCCAAATATACTGGTGCATGGCCACAATAAACTGAGTTATAATGCCTTTGGGCATGAACTCATAGGTATAGCGACGAATGAGATTGTTAGTTTCCTCCCAATTATATGGGGGTTGGCTCTCTTCGAGGAGTTGAGGAGCGATATAAGTATCTCTAGTATTAGGAATTTGATAACATAGTTTAAACTTTATCATCAATTGTAGTAGTTCAGCTTGAGCATCTTCGTATTTTTCGGACTGCCAAATAGTAGCTAAGTCTTGTTTTGTGAATTTTCCCAAGTTATCGCGCACTCTATCGTTATCTAAGACCTTGTAAACTGCTGCAGTTGCCCATTCTGGTTTGAGTATTAAAATTTTATTTAATAAAGGATCGTCCTGGAAATGGAGGAAAACGCCTAAGTCGTGTAAATAACCGCTTAATTGTAACTTGTATTTTCGTTCTGTAATGCCATTGGCTTGGCAGATTTGCAAATATTCTTCCAAACTAATATAGTTTCGACCGTCCTGTTCTAATACTTCTCGAACTTGCTTCCAAGTCTTAGGTAACTTATCCCCTATGTGAGGTAAATTGGTAATATAATGTTTAAAGTTACCGAGAATTTCGCTTAAACCTCGGTTAGTTTTGAGATTGGTAGCTAAGGTTTTTTCTATGTTGGTGAACTGTCCTCGCAAACCTCTCTCGTTAATTTCTCTTTTTCGATCTTGTTTCTCGTTTTTGATAATTAGTACGGGACTGTTATCGCTGAGGAGTTCTACTATATTGAGCCAATAATAAAAATCAGTATCTTTTTTTCTTGCATCTACTACTAAAACATAGAGAGAGCGTTTGCTCAAAAAGAATTGATGGGTGGCATGGTAGATTTCTTGTCCCCCAAAGTCCCAGATATTCACACGGAAATCTCGTTGGTTGTTGTAGGGAAAATACCAGCTAATTACATCTATTCCTTGGGTTGAATTTTCCTCTTGTAGTTGGTAGTCTGGGTTTTTGATTTTCTTGGCTAAGGTGGTTTTGCCCGCTCCTGCTTCTCCAACTATGATTAGTTTGGCTTCGTAGAGATAATTTTTCTCTAGTTGGAATTTTTGGAAGTATTGTTTTATGGCTTTGATTCCTCTATTGGCAATTTCCAGCGGGGGATGTTTTAAAGGATTATCATCTAATAATAGCCAGGTTAAGTTAGAGAGTTGGCTAATAGATTCTGGTAGCTCACTTAGTCGATTTCTAC
>JH611062.1 GCA_000252485.1 Prochloron didemni P4-Papua_New_Guinea
GAGAGTTGGCTAATAGATTCTGGTAGCTCACTTAGTTGATTTACACTCAAATATAGCTGGGTTAAGTTAGAGAGCTTGGTAATAGACTCTGGTAGCTCACTTAGTTGATTTCCACTCAAATCTAGCTCGGTCAAGTGAGAGAGTTCCGTGATATATTCTGGTAGACTAGTTAATTGATTATTACTTAAATCTAGGTGAGTTACGTGAGAAAGCCTTGTGATATATTGAGATAATTTAGCGATAGTTAATTGTTTGTTACTCAAATCTAGCCTAGTTGAGTTAGAGAGCTTAATATACTCAGGTAGGTTGGTTAATTCATCTTTTTTCTTCAATACGATTTGGATATTTTTTAACGTTAGTCTCTCAATAGGTACGCCCCATCCATTCTTCAAAGTTATTTTAATTTCCCCTTTCATCTCCTCCTGCGCTGCGGTCAATAAAAACTTAGCAGCACCGTAACTGCCGCCAAAGCGATGCAAGAGAATGATTGGCTTCCCTACTGGTTTACTCTTAAACAAGGAATCCGTATCCACCTTACAGTAAATGGGATATTCCTCTTCCTCATAGTGCCATCTATGGAAATCATCTGTTTGTTCTAAGTCAACGGTCATTAAATAAGTTTTACCTACCTCTGCTTGGCGAGGATAGCTAATGACAGGTTTTATTGGTATAGAGAGTTTGTCTTTAGACATATAGCAGTTGATAGTTGATAGTTGATAGTTGATAGTGGACAGTTGATAGTTATACTGCAACCTGCGGTTGCTCTGAGGAAACAGTAAACACTTTCATGGGCCGGTAATATTGCTCTTCTGTCATTCTCCCGATCGCCTTGTATTTTCTTAATCCTAGAATGTAGACTGGGCAAGCGGTCGCGTAATTTTTTCCCAGTAGCAATTCCGGAGAGTGTGAAATTGACCAAAATGCGCTCCCTTCGTGCCGCGAAGCGATCCCTTCCTGCCGCGAAGCGATCGCTCCATTCCACATCATCGAGTATACCTTGACTCTGGAAATTTCAAATATGCTTGAAAAACCGGAGAGTGACAGAAGAGGGATATAAGAGTTTTATCATAGCATTGCTGCAACAAGTTCAAACATCTAGATTTACTAGCTCACATGAATTACGAAAATATTTGCTACAAATAGTTTATCCCATGGTAGTATAGATTGAGGTTATCCCGTAGGTTGAGAAACCGGGTTTCTTCCCAAAATTTTAGCATTAACCCTTAAAATAATAGGAGAAACCCGGTTTCTGGGCTGAAATCAAATTCATTAATGGTAGCAACCATTTTCAGATTTGATATCAGGACTTACGCAGAAACCGGGTAACTCTGCGGAAAAATCTGGGTGC
>JH611063.1 GCA_000252485.1 Prochloron didemni P4-Papua_New_Guinea
CCACGTTCCAAGGACTCCGCGGCTGGTACTGTCGCAAATAAAGGAACAGTTCGCTAAAAATACGATAGTACAATTCATCATCGGGCTGAAACTGAACCTCCACCAGATAGAAAGGTTTATCTTCTCCCTCAGTTTTGGGTAAAAATAAACCGTCTATGCGAAAAGCAAGTTGTTTGACTTCGCGGGAAGTAAACTGATAATCATCCGCTTCCAGGTCGTCCCCTTGAATCAAGGAAAAGAATATACCGGGAAATTCCAAGAAGAGACGATAGAAAATACTGTCTGTTTTCATATCTAAGATAGTTTGTTTGTTCCTTATCTAGAAAAATTAACCAGGACTAAAGACCTATTTGCCCTATAATAGCACCCAGCTCGCTTAGTGCGATAAGACCCCCTAGGAAAGTTTCTCATTTTTATTTGGGGGCGTGGATCGCATTGACTGGAGCTATTCGGGTATTAACTCAAGCTAGTGCTAGTTACAAGAAAGGCGTGATCGCTTATAATCCAGATAGTTCTTTCTTAGTTGTTTCCGGACTTGTGGCGGTCGTAGGGATTTCTGCGGAAAGGGTATTAACTCAAGATAGTGCTAGTTTTACTCTTCCGCGCGATCGCTTATAATCTAGATAGTTCTTTAAAGGCGAGCGCTCCG
>JH611064.1 GCA_000252485.1 Prochloron didemni P4-Papua_New_Guinea
TAGCGCTGTAACTTATAAACCAAAAACTTGCAAATGTTGGTATGTAAATGTGTGGCTGCTGGCATAGGTATTAATTTTCCTTTGACTAACTCGTATCTAACATCTGATTCTGGAACATATTCAAGATATTCAAGGAAAGTCAACAGATGCTCAATTTTCTGAGGTTCATCTACCGTTACCTCGGTTGCTTTCTTCACAGCTTGAATCATTATTTAACCTCTCTCAGGTTCGCTGATTTGATTATTTTCTTAAATATAGCATTTACGTTTTGTTAGTAAACAAATGTAAATGCTATATCAAATAAGATTTGGTAGTGCTAATTTACTCTACATCACTACCGAAATTCTCCGAATCTGGGTTAATTCCCATTTCTAGCAAACGCTGGGCTAACTTTTCAGCTCGTTGCCGTTCAGTTTCAGCTCGTTGGCGTTCCTTTTCAGCTCGCTGGCGTTCCTTTTCAGCTTGTTGCCGTTCAGTTTCAGCTCGTTGTTCTAAAGTTTCAACCTGTTGTTCTAAAGTTTCAGCTCGTTGCCGTTCAGTTTCAGCTCGTTGGCGTTCCTTTTCAGCTTGCTGGCGTTCGTTTTCAACCTGTTGTTCTAAAGTTTCAGCTCGTTGGCGTTCGTTTTCAGCTCGTTGCCGTTCGTTTTCAGTTTGCTGACGTTCGTTTTCAGTTTGCTGACGTTCGTTTTCAGCTTGTTCTGCCAAAGTTTTGATTGTGGTTTGTTCTTCTTTAATTAATTCCTCCACTATAGGAGGATTCAGCAGTTCTTGCACCGATAACACTAGTTGGTCAAACTGACTGGAAACAATTGTTTTCTCTTCCGTAAAATCCACAGCAGTATATCCCTCTTTATTCCTAGATTTAGTAAATACCCTCACGAGTTTCTTTTTTGGGTCTACTATCCAATAGGAAGGAATTTTTGCTGTTTCGTATTCATCCCGTTTAATCTCGTAATCATCCCGGCGATTGCTGCTGACCACTTCTACTACTAGAATCGGCTGTTCTGAAAAATCCAAAACTCCAGCTCCGGAACGATGAATAACTTCTTCCCAAACAGTTTTGCTAAATACTACCACATCTGGGATTCGAGATGTATTATCTTCCGTTCGCACTCCCGTTCCTAAAGCATTGGCCACTAAATCCAAGTTTTCAGCTGCAAAATAGCGCTGTAACTTGTAAACCAAAAACTTGCAAATATTGGTATGTAAATGTGTGGATGCTGGCATGGGTACTAATTTTCCTTTGACTAACTCGTATCTAACATCTGATTCTGGAACATATTCAAGATATTCTTGGAAAGTCAACAGATGTTCAATTTTCTGAGGTTTATCTACCGTTACCTCGGTTGGTTTCTTGACAGCTTGAATCATGATTTAACCTCTCTTAGGTTCGCTGACTTTACTATTTTATCGACACTACTTATTCTTCTAATGAGAGTTTAGGGGCACAATCGGAACAAAAACTTTGTTTATTGTATTCTGCCCAGTAGTAGGAAGTGTTTTATTTGAATGAGGAATGGTTGATTTTTTTCTCCAGACAATGGGATAATAATCTTACGGTTCTTTCCCCAATTAATTTGTCTACTTTCCCCCAAACCAAGCGGATATTACGGGCTGGACATTGGACTGGCAGTTAACACGGTTTTGTCGGAAACACAACAAGCGCTATCATATCACAGAATCGTTCAGTGCGACAAGGCGAACAGGGGAAGTTTCTCATTAAGTCTTGCCCTTGGATATTGGTGAAACCGGTTGGAACGCTGCTTAACAATGAGCAATTAACAATTAACAATTAACAATTAACAATTAACAATTAACAATTAACAATTAACAATTAATATCAAATCTGAAAATGGTTGCTATAGATACATTAGTGAATGATTTCAGCCCAGAAACCGGGTTTCTCCTATTATTTTAAGGATTAATGTAGAAACTTGGGAAAGAAACCCGGTTTCTCAACCGACGGGATCACCTCAATCTATACTATTATGCAATAAACTATTTGTAGCAATCATTTTTATATAACAATTAACAATTAACAATTAACAATTAACAATTAATCAAGATATTTTTCAGCTAGGTTTATATAGCGTTTCTTAGATTCATGAGGTACATCTACGTATCCAGCCTATGAAGGTGTTTAGTATTTCCTGAAAGCAACCGGCAGGTTGCTGTATAACTATCAACTGTCCACTATCAACTATCAACTGCTATAAATACATTCACTACCTTTGCTGAGAATTACTCATCGTAGAGAAAAGGCAAGCTGTATTCCATTGGCTGCCAAAGCTGATGAATAAAACCTATATATTTAGAGAGTGGACCAAAACTACCACTACGATTCAAATCCAATATATACACAATATCAGAGTACATCAGAGAAACTAATAGCTCCACTAACTGTTGAAAATCCTCATCTACTTGGTTTTGACTATTCATGTCATTGAACATCGTATCTCTTATCTTACAAGCCTCACTAACTAATAAATCCCATTCTTCATCCACAACCTCATCCACAGTGGTTTTTTTGACCCGACGATAGGCATCAATATAGGTATTGAGAAATTCTCTGTAAGGCTCCTTATATCTCATATCATTGAAACCGATGCGAGGAAATGAATTATACCATCTAGTAACCTTCTCACAGTCTTGCAAAGTAAATACCTTGAGGATTGTGGCAAAGTTTACAGCATAGTTAATATCGCTGGATGTTTTTTCAATTAATTCTGGAACACCATCAACAGCATATTCTCCTGCCACACGATATTTAAAAGCGTTGTTAGCAAAGAGATAGTAAAACATCAAATCCTTGAGGGATTTACATGCACTGGGTTTGTGCTCGATTCCTATCAACCTAGCAACATCATCAGTATAGAAACCGTAAAGTACTAAATGGTCATGCTTTCCAGGCTTTGAGTCCCCATAGTAGTATTGATTGTAGGCTACAATTCCCTTTGATAAATTCTTGTGTATCTTGCTATGAAACGTTGGTTGAGTTATCAGCTTGTGGATAAATAGACTTTGTATTTCTGTGATATTGCCGAGACTAGCGGTTGTTGGACGTGTATACCCCAGGAAATACAGGTTAGTTAATTTTTGAGGAATAACACCCATGAAGCTATCTCGATAATCGTATTGATAGAGAGTTGTTCCATTGATTAAAATTGTTGGCAATCTAGGATATTCAATCTCAAACTTTATATATTGATGAAATGCTCTTTCAATACCCGCATAAGTAATAGTCTTGTTCTCAAAGTCAATAGGAGTGTCCGGTGGAACGACGATGACCTTGCCAGTATGAACGTACATGGCAATGTCATTTAGTAGATACCCCTCAGCAATAGATTGTTCTAGATTGTCGCCAAAATTGGATTTATACTGCTCAATAGGCCAGTATTTGATGCCAAGCAAACCATTTGGCATAGATGATTTACTGCTATAGATCCAACTGAAATCTCGCCTAAGTAAGGGAAATTGGTTGGTTAGTAGGGCTGGATGGGAGTCGTCGTGATGTTGAAACCATTGAGACATTACGATGTCACGAATGACTCTAGGGGAAGCATATCTAACGTTATGATACTCATGCTGATCGTATGTCACAGGCTCCCCGTTTAGAATCAGCTCTTGATCGAAAGGAGTGAATCCATGGGACCTGATGACAATCTTATTATTGTTGGGTATCAGCTTGGCTATAACTAGGTTAGCTGAATCCCCCATAGTACCTAAAACAAAAGTCTTGTTGGAGACGTTAAAGTCTAGTTCGCACAAAATATCGTGCACGGGTCGTTCAAAACCTGTCGCCACTACAACGTGCTTAGTCTGGAAAGTCTGTCCTGCTTTTGTATAAACCAAGCTGTAGTCTTTAAAGTTCTCTATTTTAACAACAAAATCTCGGATCACTTTGTGGGCATATTTGTTACGCCATCGCATGTGCATTTCATAAAACTGTTTGGCTGTAGGAAAGAAATCTTTTTTAAAATTATCTTTCACTAAGTCAAAGGAGTAAAAACTGGTGATGTAACTACTGACTAAGCTAAAATCCAAGCGATCGCACTTAACCAATCTATCCCACACACTGTCATCATCTCCTGTAACGATCTGGAAATTGGTGCCGGTGAGATCTAGTTCACGAATCAAAGGAATGGCGCTGAATCCAAAACCAATTACGCATACGTCAAGCAATGGGTTACTCCTAATCAAACTAAATTGCGGGTAAAAAAAAGAATTTTTACTTGAAAACTGCTAAGAAACTATTGTTAAAAATAGCATGGATAGGACTTACGCAGAAACCGGGTTTCTTGACGCTTGAAAACTGCTAAGAAAT
>JH611065.1 GCA_000252485.1 Prochloron didemni P4-Papua_New_Guinea
AATACCGGGATAGATTTGAACGTTAAAGGTGCGGCCTGCATAATCTCCGTTGGCTAGGTCGAAGATATAACCGGGGGCGAGGATATTTTGACCTGTATCTACATCGGGGACTAGACTGGCCCAAGGTATATCTTTATCGCCTCCCTCTTCTGGGGCTCCCCGGAGATTGGAGGTAAAGCTGAGATAGGGTAATTCTTCGATTCCTGTTGACTCTCGGACTCCCTGGGGAACTAAGCTGTAAAGAATATTGTTGGTGCGAGAATTTTCAACTCCTAATTTGGAGGGAACTCCAAAGTCAAGGTAAACGTAGGGAGTATCTATGTTGGTTAGGCTGGCCACGGAAATGCCGTAGGTTCCTGTTTCTCCTAAACCTAATATTCTGGGACCGCCAATGCCTACGGTGACATCTGGTTCTATGGCTCGTTCTACTAAGTAACGATAGGGAACTACTACTTCTGCGTCGGGGTTGATGACTGTGACATCGTATAAACCGTGAGGTGCGTCTGTAAAGTCAAAAATTGCTCTGATGTGGGTTCCATCTACAACTTCCCAGTTAACGGGTTCAAATTCGGCGATGCCGGGACGGATGAGTTTGGGGATGGCACTGGCGTGGAATTGGGCGCCGATAATGTCTAGGGTTACATATTGACTATCTCCACCCCTATCTCTGGTTACATCGGTAATGGCAAAGGGAAGAAGAGTGGCACTGAGAGTCGCGCTATTTTCGTTTTCTTCTGGGGAGAAGCCGCTCGCCAGAATGTAATAGGTTCCTGGTTCTGTGTCGGGAACAATGACTGTTTGGTCTGGAGCTAATGGCCCGGAGTAGGAATAGTCATAGGTGGTGGCGGTGCTCACTGCGTTGTGTCGGATAAACAGTTCGTTAGCTCCATTTTCGGCGTAGGAATCTAAGTCTATTTGCAGGGTTTCTCCTTCGTCTACGGAGATTTGGAATAACCGAGCTGTGCCATCCCAGGCTATTTCTAAGGGTACGCCTAGTTGCAACTCCTGCACTGTGGTGGTGATGATATTGCTTGAGGCAGTGAAATTATTGGCTTCGTTGGTTCCTTCGTAGATTTGGTTGCGAATGTCGGGACGGACTATTACTCGATATTCTCCTGGGGCCAGGGGTGGGAGATTGGCGGTGAGTTGATTGTCATAGGATTGATTGGGGGCAATGGTGTCAGTAGAAAATTCTGCTTTTCCTAAGTAAGCATCCCCAATATCCCAAATGGCATCTTCCGAAAGATAGACTGCGTCTTCCCATTGACCACTTGCCTGGTATTCTCCATGGTTAGTTACTGTCCATTCTATGGTTATTGGTGCTCCCGATATGCCTTGATGGGGGATAGAGATGCTATCTACCTGTAAGTCTGCGGGGGGTGGGAGTTCTAGGAAAATGGGATTGGTGCTGGGACTGGCGTTGTTGGTTTCTAATTTTCCTTCAAAGACATCGCCAATAAAAATATCTCGGTCTAGATCGTAATTGGGAGGGTCGGTGAGGACGAAGACATAGAATGGTCCTGTTAACCAGCTAGGTGGAGTAATGGTAGTTTCTACAGAATAACTGTCTCCAGCGGTTAACCCACCTTCCCGGTCTACATAGCTAACAAAATAATCGCTGTTGGGATCTAGGAATTGGTCTCGAGAAAGGTAAATCTGGTCTTGCCAAGTTGTTTCTGTGTCAGAAGTATCCCCTAATCCTTGGTTGGTAACTGTGTAGTTGAGGGTGAATTGTTGACCAACAATAGCTCGTTCTGGTATCTCAATGGCGGAAACCTGCAAGTCGGGGGAGGGCTGTAATTGAACAGTGATAGGTGTTGCATTTACGTTATTGCCTTCTCCTTGAAATTCTAATTCTCTACCATCTATGAGGGGAATTGGTCGTCGGCGAGATCCTTTTCTTTCGTAATAAATACTGGCATCTGGAGGTAAATTTCCTGAATAGACGAATCGAGAGTCTTTATCTATTAAGTTGGCATCTACAAAGGTGAGGAGATAAAAGTCTCCTTCTATGCCATGGGGAAGGGAAATATTTTCGGTGCGTTGGTAATCTCCATTTGCTTCTAAAGTCCCACCAAGATTGGTAAATTCTGCTAGGAATAGGTCTTGGAAATCTAAGGAAGGATCTTTGGATAAATAGACTCTTTCACGCCAAGTATCTAGATTGTAGCGGCTATTATCAATTCTCGTTGCTCGCGAACCCTGATTTTTTATAGTCCAAGTCACCGGGATGGTGGTTCCAGATTGAATGGATTCTGCTTCAATTGAAACATCTTGAACAATTAAATCTGGTTCTCGGTAAGTAATCTGTAGGGGTTGACTGGCAAGATTATTGTTCTTGGACTCGTAAACTTCGGTGCTAAAACGTTGGACAGTTTTTTCGTTGTCTCCAGAAGTGGGCAATGAGCGATTGAAAGGATCTGTATTGGTTTCCAGATAGATGAAGTATTCTCCGCCTATTCCTTGGGGTAAAGTTACTGTTTTTTCCTGGGTATAGCTGGCTCCAGCAGCTAAAGGCTCTTCACTTCCATAGGCTAGGGTTGCTAAGGAAATGGCTCGTTCTTCAATAAATGTGGGGTCGGGGGAGAGATAGATAGCATCACTCCAGTAACGAGTTCGCGACCAAACATCATCTCCTTGATTTTCCACAGTCCAGCGAATGAGGGCTGTTTCCCCAGAGAAGTTGGTGGCAGGTACTTCTAGATTGGTGACGACTAAGTCGGCAATGGTATTGGTGATGTTGGTGGGAGCGGATTTTTCGTTGTTGTTACTGTCAAGTTCTTCTAATGAAGGGCCCCCGGTGACCACAATAATATGTTGTCCGATGGTAGCGGGAGATAATTCTACTTCTAATTTGGCTGTATAACTTTCTCCTACTTCTAAACTACCTGTCTGTCCTATTTCGCCTAAAGACCAAACTTTAGTGGATTCCTTAAGGGTGGGTTGGTCGGCAAGATAAACTATATCGCCCCAATTTGCTGTGGTAGCCCCATCTCCTTGATTTTCCACTGTCCAACTTACTTGGAAGGGTTCTCCTGCCACTCCTTCTAAGGGGGAGACAACGTTAGTAATAGCCAGGTCGGGAAGACTTTTAGGGGGAGAGAGAATCGTAATTTTTCTGGCTTTATAATTATTGTTATCTAGTTCGTTGGGGTCGTCTGGGTTAAGATTAACGTCAAAGGTATCTTCCAATACTAAATCGTAAGCGTCGGTCCAAGGGGTTAAATACCAATCGCCAACAATTTGTTCTTCTTTGATATTTTCGGGAATGGTTACTGTTGTGGTTACTTCATAGTAACCATCTTTGTCTAAGGAACCTTGATGACTTACGGCAGCTAAATAAATGTCATTGGGGCGAGGGACGAGGTCGTTGGTAATGGGGGAGGGGCGATCTTTGTCTCGGGTTAACCAAATAGTATCTGTCCAACCATCTCGATCTGTTTCTCCCACACCTAAGTTGGTAACCTTATAGCTGAGTTCTACTGTTGCCCCGGCAAATATTTGAGTGGGAGCAACTACATCGCTTACTACTAAATCTGATGGAGGAATTCCTATTACTGTTAGCTCTTTAGAATCGGTGTTATTTACTTCTCGGTCTCGTTCATCCACTCGTTGATCGCTATCTGTTTGGACGATGATATGTACTGGGCCACGGAAACGACGAGGTACTACTAAAGGCTCTGTCTTGCTCTTATAACTTCCTCCTGGTTGTAGGGCTGCTTGATTTTCTAAGCTCCCTAAGAGAATGTCGTCTCCACTAATCTGATTATCCAAAGAGAGATAAACTTGATCTGTCCAATGGGGAGTGGTGGTAGGAACTGTTCCTTGGTTGATTATTTCAAATTCTACTGATACGGTTCCCCCAGCTTGCACTTCAGGAGGAACTGTAATAGATCTGATTTGCAAGTCTGGACGGGGAGGCAAGGTGAGCTCTATGGTATTATCATCAGCAGTTTGATTGTTATCTGTTGCTCTTGCTTCATAGAGACTTTGATTGGCGTTAGTTTCTACTACTACCTGATACAAACCTTGTAAATTAGAAGGCAAGTAGAACTGTTCTCTGCGTTGGTAGAAGTTACCTGCTCCTAAACTATTGCTATAGGTAAAGGAACCTAAACTAATCAAGTTTTCATCGCTATCAGCGCTATTTCCTGCTGGTTGCAAGTAAACTCGGTCGGTCCAACTGCCGATCGCCTCCCCAGGACCGTTGTTCCTAACAGTCCAGCTCAAGTCCACCCTTTGTCCAGACTCTACTGATAGATCGGGGGCAACAATATCTATGACTTCTAAATCTGGTGGGGGGGTGAAAGTAATTGGTACTGCTTGGGAAACGGCACTGTTATTGTGGGTGTAAATAAATTCGTCGATGGAACCGCCAGCTAGAAGGTTGCCAGAAGGATTACCGGTAGATACCACCACATAGTAAGTGCCGTTCAATCCGTTGGGTAAATCTACGAATACTGTGCGAGAGTAGCTTTGGTCTACTCCCAGAGGTCCTACATGTTCAAAGCGACTGGTTCCCCGAGCTGTAAGGGTTGCTATAATATCTTGTCCTTGGGGGTCTGTGGCTAGTTTAATCTGATCATCCCAAAGGTTTTGGTTGGTGATTCCAATTCCTTGATTGGTTGCGGTCCAGGAAACTTCCAAACTCCTGCCACTGGCGGCGTTTTGTTCTGTGGTTATGGAGGAGATTGCTAAGTCGGCATAGGGTTGACGAGTTACATCAAAGACATTGGGGGCAAAGTCTGTATTGTTGTTGGTCAGACCATCTTCAAATACTGCTCCTTCGGAATCTGTTTGTACAAATAGTTGATAGCGTCCAGACAAAGCGGGAGGAAGAATAATCTCTTCGCGGGAACTATAGCTTGCTTCTGAATTTAACGCTCCGGACTGAGTAAAGCTGGCGAGAATAATATCGTCGTGATTCCCTATTACTTCGTCTTGGGAAGCAACTACCTGATCCACCCAACTATCAACGTTGGTGATTCCTTGTCCCACATTGCTGACTTTCCAAGTAATGGTTGCTCTGCCGGGATCTCCTATGGTGAGGGATGGAGCGGTGACCTCTGATACGGCTAAATCGGCAAAGTCCGTGAGCCGGATTTCGATGGGAACGGCGGTGGTGTTATTATTTTCTCCGTTTACTTCTGCAAGAATATTTCCTGTATCTGTTGCTACAATTAGGTATTGAGAACCTCTGGCACTGATGGGAATAGTTATATCTTTGCCGATGGGATAATTACTATTTGGGTCTAAGGAACCTGCTCTGGTAAATTCTTTGAGGAGAATATCCTTTTCGTCCAATCTTTCATCGTTGGATAAATAAACTGATTCAGTCCAACCTCCCTGGGCTGGTCCAATTCCTGTATTTTTTACTAACCAATCCAAGCTAAGGGAACTGCCGGAAGTGGCGGTTTCTGGGGCAATGAGAATGGTGGGTTCTAAGTCTGGATTGGCAACTGTAATGGTAAAATTCTCTTGATTGTTATGTTCATTATCCCCTTCAAATACCTGAGAGGACGCATCGGTTACAATGACAATTTGGTAATCTCCATTATCTAGGAGTGGGATTTCGATTGTGGCAGTTGGATTTAATTTACCGCCTACGGCTAGAGGTGCATCCTGGAACTCTGTTGCTAGCGTAATGGAATCGTTATCGATGGCTCCGTTGTTGGTTAGGTAGATTTTATCTTGCCAATCATCCTCTACTATGGCATCCCCATGATTAGTTACCTCCCAGCTAATGGTATAAGTTTCTCCTGCTTGAACGGTTTCGGGAACTGTAAGGGAAGTTATTTCCAAGTCTGGATCTGGTTTGCGGGTGACGGCGATGGTTTCTTGAGAAGCTTCTAAATTATCGTCTTCAAAAAGATATTCATAAACTTGATTCTTTTCATCTGCCTTGACTAAAATATAATAGTCATCGGTGCTAATTCCATCTGGTAGCTCTACTCTGGCTGTATTGGTGTAGGTGCGGTCTGGGGCAATGGCTCCTGTGTGACTGATGAGACCTAACTGGGTATCGTCTGAATCTAGTAGTTGATCTGAAGATAGATAAATGGAATCTAGCCAATTGGCGCTATTGGTGGCATGAGTTCCCTGATTGCGCACTCTCCAGATTATTTCTATTTCCTCGCCACTGAGACTCTCACTAGGTACGGTAATGGCTTCTAGGATTAAATCTGCATGCTCCGGGGGCTCGACTGTAAAGTCAACAGCCAGAAGATTGTTGTTTTCTGTGGTTTCTATTTGCTGGTTATTGCTATCGGTGATGAAGAGAAGATGATAATCTCCAGGGATTAAATCAGGGATTAAATCTAACCCTAAATCAATAGTATTGGTTTGAGTATAGTTTCCATCAATTGCCAAGGGGGCTTGTTGTCTAGTGTAAGTAATTAATTGTCTATCGCTTAAATCTAAATCTTCGTCCTCCGAGAGATAAACTGCATCTGTCCACTGTTGGTTCCCTGTCCCGGTTCCTAGGTTAGTTACTGTCCAGGAAACCTCAACTGAATCTCCTAAAGCAAGATTTAAAGGAGCTGAGACGGAGGTTATTTGTAGATCGGGGGCGACTAACTCTACCGGTAATACGGCGATATTGTTGCTTTCTGTAGTTTCTTGTTGTTGGTCATCTAGATCTGTTACTACCAACAAATACTTATTGCCAAGACTATAATTGCTGGGAATGGTAATTGGCTGACTGTTTTCATAGGTTTGTCCTAGGGAATTCGTGGATAACAGTTGAAAATCGTTTTGATCCAGGATTCGATCATCGGAGAGGTAAACTGCATCTGTCCAATTTGCTAAAGCGGGAACTGAAGTGGGATTGTTTACGGTCCAATCAAGAACAAACTCCTCATTGAGATATATTTGTTCCGGAGCGGTGGCTGAAATTGCTAAATCGGGAACAGCAACATTGGGATCTCCTGCAACATTGTTGGTTTCATTGCTTTCAGGCCGATTGTTTCGATAATCTGTAACCACAAACAAATAGGGTTTTTCATCGCTTCCGTTCCCCACCGGAATGTCAATAGTTTGTAATCGCGTATAACTTTCTTCCGGATTTAAGAATTCGTTCCATATATACAGATCGGAGATATAATCATCATCGCTACTATCAAATACTGGATCGCTAGAGACATATATTCCATCGTACCAACTTCCTACAGCGTTTCCCGGCCCCTCATTTTTTACCTCCCAAGTTATATCTACTCCTTGCTGTCCCCAATCTAGATCTTCTGGTATAGTCACCTCAGTAACAACTAAATCTGGATAGGTAATTAAATTGGAAGCTAACGCTGCATTATTAGATTTATCATTCTCAATTTGCCAGTTGTAAGCATCCGCAACCACAAACAAATAGGGTTTTCCTGTTTCTCTATACCCGCTGGGAATTGTAATTCTTGTATTTACATTATAACTTTCTTTGTATGAAAGCCTTGAGCTGTTCCACTCCCTTGCGATAGGAGTATCATCACTATCAAACTCTGAATCGCTGGATAAGTAAATTACATCATACCAACTACTTTGAGATTCGTCCAAACCCAAGTTAGTAACCTTCCAAGATATGTCAACTCCCGACTGTCCCCAAGTTACTCCCTCTGGTATAGTTACATCGCTTACTACCAAATCAACATCTGGTATAGTGATAAGATTGGAAGCTGATTTTGTATTATTGGATTCATCGCTTTCGAGTTCGTTATTTAAATAATCCGCCACCACGAATAGATAGGGTTGCCCAACACCATCAGATGGAATGTTAATAAATCGGGACGCAGTATAATCCTCTCCTGGAGCTAATGGGGACTCATTCCTCACCCACTCAGAATCTAACAAAGTATCGTCACTATCAAATGTCGAATCATCGGACAGGTAAATTCCATCATACCAATCTGCCCAAGCTGTTCTATCTCCGGAGTTGGTTACTGTCCAAGATACTTCAATTCCTGAATCTCCCCAATGTACTCCCTCAGGAATATCAACTTGCTCAACTACCAAATCCGCTTTTAATTCAGGTGAAATGTCTAGGATCAAGACCTGGTTCTCGGGATAGTCATCTACTGCTATTAACTCTTCCACCCCATTGGAATCAACATCTCCCAGGATGAAATCGTTTACACTCAATCCTATTTCTCGCCCTTGCTGGAAAGTGCCATTTCCTTGATTTAAAAATGTTAATGTATTGCCACTGTAAAGTGGTTCGATCACCAGATCTAGGTGGCCATCCCCATCTAAATCTCCTACTTCAATAGAGCCAGGATTTATCTCTAAATCATAATCAGTTTTTTCGCCAAAAGTTCCATCTCCGGAACCGAATGACACTGATAATCGATTCAACTGTTTATTCTGCTCATCAGAATAATATCTCCCAACAGCGATTAAATCTAATTTTTCATCTCCATCCACATCGGCAAGAGTTGCATCCTTAACCCCAGGAAGCTCGTACTTGGTTTCTGACGGCACAAAAGAGCCATCTCCTTGATTTAAATGCACCAATGCTTGGCCACCGTCGCCACTCCCCCAATCTAAGATATCGAAATCATCATCTCCATCTAAATCTCCTAGAGCAGCACCTATACTGCTGCCATCGATTTGATAATAGGTTAAGTCGTATAAATGCACGGATCCCGAGCCACCACTTCCCAAATCTAAAATATCTAGATCGTTATCTCCATCTAAATCTCCTAGAGCTGCGCCTACTCTGCTGCCATCGATTTGATAATAGGTTGGGCTGGTTGAGTTTTCTGAATTAAAACCAAATAGGATAGATAGATATCCTTTCCTAAACCCTACTAGATCGTCAAAACCATCTCGGTTAATGTCTTTCAGTTCTAAAGACAAGAAAGAATTTCCAGTGTTGAAGAAATAATCGGTTTTTTCTTTAAATTTTCCATCCCCTATTCCCAAGAGTACAGATGCTGTGTTATTGTAATTAGCAGTGACTAGATCTTGAAAACCATCTCCATTAAAATCACCAATAGCTACTTTTAAAGGATTTGGATTTACTTTGTAATTGGTTTTGGTAAAGATTTTTCCACCTGAAGAACCCAATAATACTGATACATTTCCTTTGTAGGTATACTCAGTAAAATCGTAGTAATCCTCAGCAGTGACTAGATCTTGAAAACCGTCTTGATTAAGATCTCCTAAGGCTACTGCTACTGGGTCGTAATCTAATTCGATTTCTAATCCTGTGCGATAGCCTTCTGTTTCAACTTCGCTGTCAGAATGTTCTACTGCAATAGTTTTACCATCTACAATTAGAGTTGCACTGTCATCTTCTGTTTTGAGAAGGGAAAGTTTGGTTTCATCTAAGGAATCACCTTGGGCGATGGCTGCAAAAATTGCTCCTTCGTCTCCTTGTGTATCGCTAGCGGAATTAACTGGGGAATCTTTCCCCCATTTTGTTCTGGTTCCTCGTTCCGCTGATGTGGGGATGGTTGAATATAGTTGGGAGGTGGGAATTATTTCTTTGACTTGGCTTGCTGAGGACCAGAGTAGTTTAGCGTGAGCTGCACCTTTGAACTCTCGGTATTCCATCACCAAATCATATTTCTCTCCTGCTTCTAGATAGATTTTTGCTTTATGTTCTCCTGATTCTTTATTCCACCACCCACCTGGTTTCCTATGCCACCAACTACCTGATGTGTTGTGTCCCCAGCAACCTGATGGGTTGTAGCCCCAACCACTGGATGCATTGTAACCCCAGGGACCTAATGTGTTGTAGCCCCAACCACTGGATGTGTTGTAATCCCAGGGACCTAATGTGTTGTAGCCCCAGGGACCTAATGTGTCGTAATCCCAGGGACCTAATGTGTTGTAGCCCCAACCACCTGATGTGTTGTGACCCCAACCACCTGCTGTGTTGTAGCCCCAACCACCTAGTGTGTTGCAATCCCAACCACCTGCTGTGTTGTAGCCCCAACCACCTGATGTGTTGCAATCCCAACCACCTGCTGTGTTGTAGCCCC
>JH611066.1 GCA_000252485.1 Prochloron didemni P4-Papua_New_Guinea
GACCCCAACCACCTGCTGTGTTGTAATCCCAGGGACCTAATGTGTTGTAACCCCAACTACCTGGTTTGCTATGCCACCAACCACCTGGTTTGCTATGCCCCCAACCACCTGATGTATTCTTCTCCCACCTATCTATGAGGAGTTCCCCGTTCACCCAAAGACGCACTCCATCGTCTACGTTTGTATAAAAGGTATATTCTTCACTATATAAAGTTTCTACCTGCCCTGACCAGCGAACACTGAAGTTATCTCTTGCCAATCCTTCTGCTGGGGCATCTCTATCCCAATCGAAGTCTATTGTGGCGTCTTGTCGCAATAAGGATAGTTCTGTGAGATCTTCTTTATGAAAATACTGTCCTAACAGTCCGGTTCCTGTTCCTATTTTTGGACCGCTCTCTTCTACTGTAATGGTTACGATGGCTGGAATGGAACGAATACCGCTCTTATCGGCGATGCTATAAGTAAAGGTATCTAATCCTAAGAAATCTGGATTGGGAGTATAGGTGATGGTATTGTCTTCGTTGCGAACAATGCTGCCATTTTCTGGTTGGGTCAGGATTGCTAAACTATCTGGGTTAATGGTTCCGTCTGGGTCACTATCATTTTCCAGTACTGGTATAACGATAGATTGATTGACGATGGTAGTAATCTCGTCATGCCCTGCTATGGGAATAATCGCATCTTCTGAAATTAAGATTACGTCATCGATGATTATTTCTGCGTCCTCTTCTCCAAATCCGAGAAGGTCAAAGTAGAGGGTGGCTTGGGTTCCGGGGGTTATGTGGGCCAGGTCGATGGTAACTGTGCGAGGAGTTGTTTCTACTTGGGAGCTGGTGTATCGGCTTCCATCTGCTTGTAGGTTTAAGAGCGCGTCGCTGTGAGGAAGAGGAATGGTGGAAGTTAGGGGTAAAAGGGTTTCTCCATCTAGAAGTGCTACTTCAAATGCGTCTGGAGGGGCTAGCGGTGTAGCTCCTAATTTGGCTTCTAGCAAATCAAATTGGAGGGCTTTTACTCCTTCGGGGATGGTGAAGGTTTGGGAAAGGTGACTGAAGTAGTCTGGATCTTCTTTTAAGATTGCTTGTTGGTCTATTGATACTGTGCCTCGGAAATTCCAGCCATCGCTAGTGCTGAAATCTCCGTAAACAATGGCTGCAAATATTGCTCCTTCGTCCTGTTCTTCTATATGGTCTGTAGAATTAAGGGAATGGTCTAAATAATGACCTGTCTCTTCTATAATGACTTTTGTAATAGTTTGAGTATCGTCTAGATTATTTTCGATAAAGTTATCGGCTATATAAATAGTGTTGGTTTCTATGCTAAAGGCTCCATTGGCCTGCAGCTCTGCTACTGGGATTATCTCGATAGGGGGTAACCCATCTGCCAACAACTCATCAATCAAGGGTCTTACCCTTTCTTGGCTCCATTTCTCTCCCAATACGTTTTCTAAGGAAGATATTTGTTCTGGGGAGCTGTTCAATTCCCCTAAGGTAGTCAGTGCCAAGGATGTTGCTTCTGACAATGTTGTTTCTAGCTGTAGGCTTTCTACTTGACCTCCAACCAATATCCCTTCTTGGATTAGGGGTTGCTCTATGTCTGACTCTAGCTCTGGGAGCTTATTCCATTGTTCAAATATTGTTTGTTCGTCATTCAGAACCACTTCTGTGACTGGGGTTAGCTCTATTAAAGGAGGTGGTTGACCTACATGGGACTGGATGAACGGTATTTCGGGTTCTTCTGAGATGATTGAGCCTGCTAAGTTTAGTAAGTCAGGTGACTCTATGTTGTCCATGGTTTGTTTATTGTGAGATTTTTAGCGTCTAGGCCAAGTTAATTGGCTCTTCGCGAATTGCCCTCGCTAGCTTATAAGCACAATTATATTACATCCAAATGGTTTTGCGCAACTACTTTTTGTTTTTTTTATTTTAACCTGCGTTTTCTGTTTTTGTTTGTAGCATTTTAGACCTCGTTATGGGCTTGCGACAAGTTTTGCACTATTCTATCTTACATGTGGCAATTACGCAAAGGGTCAAAATAGGGCTGATTCTGTATAACCTGCTGCTGAGAGGCCACCAAGTTAGGATTTTTGCCTGCTATCAAGAAGTGCGGCGATGTTTTTTGGATCAAGATGCTCCAGAATACATGGAGATGTTGGAAACAGGTCTAAAAAACCGGGATGGGGATTTTAAATCTCTGTTGCGGGCAGCAGAACTGTTTAGTTTAAAAGACTTATCTCACAAGCTAGAAGATATCCTCCAGTTGCTGGAAAAAGGGCAGGTGCAAGACGTAGATATGGCCTGGATGCTTCTGGAACAGGGAGTTAGTGAAATGTCTTTGATGTTGAGTCAGGCTAAAGCTGGTCATGAGGCGGAAGCAGACCCGGAACTGATGGCTACTTTAACCCTTTTCCATGAATCTCAGGAGACAGAAGTTGAAACAGTCGAAACCGTTAGTAATGTCAATAGGGGTGTGGTCAAAACCCGTTGGTGAAACAGGATCCCCCCCCAGCCCCCCTTCAAAAGGGGGGAGCCGGGCCCCCCCTTCAAAAGGGGGGGAGGGGATTTAGGGGAGGGGCGTTACCGCAACATCAGCAACTACTTTTGACCGCACCCGTCAATAGTGCCTTTGTCTCAATTTCTTTGCAACAGGATTTAGAAGATAGCTTTGCCAGGGTGGAAGAATTACCCACTGATGCTCCTGGGGAAGTGATTATGGATTGCCTGGAAAGTTTTTTTGATGAATGTTTGTTTTTGGGAGAAACTTTAGATTAGGTATTGCTCCCTTAGAAGCTGTGCTGGATGACGCTGATAGTGAAGCTGCTCTTACTTTGGCAAAAGAGGCGATCGCTCTCTTGCGTCAGAAACGAGATAAATATTTAGCAGCTCTCTCTACAACAGCAAGTAGTGATACCCAGGAGGTACTGTTTTCACTCTCCAATTTCCTGCCAGTTTAAGTTTGCTCTCTCTGATGTTAATCCAATTGCAAGGTCGGATTGTAGCTATTCCCGCTAGCAGCATTCGCGAAACTTTACTCTTGAGTGAATTGGAATGGCTCGATGGCGAATATACCATGGCTAAATGGCATCAACAACCAGTAAAAGTACTTCCTTTGTCCACTATCTTACCTCGTCCTGGCATGGGGACGGAGTTGCTAGACCCCAAAGTGGGAATTGTGTTAGATTGTTCTTTCGGTCCTTTGTTGGTGACAGCGGATGCTTTGGTGGATGAGGGACAATTAATTGTGAAACCCTTTGATGATACGGTGGAGACACCCCCTTATATTGCTGGTTGCACTATTTTGGGTTCTGGAGAGGTGGTTCCGGTACTGCTGCCTCAAGCTTTGGAGAAACCCTCGAAGGCATTGAAGCCGGACTGTGAGGAGGAGGAGATTAGGGTTGTTCCCAACAAGATTCCCACTATTTTGGTGGCGGAGGACTCAGTGGCTACTCGCCGTTTGTTGGAAAGGTTGTTAACTCAAATGGGCTATAATTCTTTTGTCTGTAGGGACGGACAAGAAGCTCTCGATACTCTGCAGGAACATCAGGGACAGGTTGATTTGATAATTTCCGATGTTGAAATGCCTCGAGTTAATGGTTTTGAGCTACTTCATTCCGTCCGTTCTCGCAGCCAATGGCAACATTTGCCTGTGGTGATGTTGACCAGCCGCACAGGCGATCGCCACCGACAAGAAGCGATACAGCGGGGAGCCAATGCTTATTTGGGTAAACCAGTTCAACCGCAAGAATTGCTCTCTACGACTCAACCTTGGTTAGAAAATGTTCCTGCTTTAGTTTAACATGACAGCTCGTATTTTAGTTATAGAAGATGAAGTCAAAGTAGCTCGATTTATTGAGTTGGAATTGAAATATGAAGGCTATAAAGTGACCGTGGCTAATGATGGCATTTCTGGTTTATCTAGCGCTAGGGAATTGGAGCTGGATTTAATTCTTTTGGATTGGATGCTACCGGGAATCTCGGGACCGGAAATTTGCAGTCGCCTTCGCACTACTGGGATGATGGTGCCGATTATTTTACTTACCGCTAAGGATGAGGTGGGCGATCGCGTTGCTGGTTTGGATGCTGGGGCGGATGACTATTTAGTTAAGCCTTTTAGTATTGAAGAATTACTAGCCAGGGTTCGCGCTCGTTTAAGAAGGGTTCAGGAAGAGGATAAGGATAAATTGCAATTTTCCGATTTGAGTTTGAATCTTATTACTCGGGAAGTTTTTCGGGGTGATCCCGAAGGGATCCGCTCCGCGGTGCGCTCTATAGAATTGACGGCGAAAGAATTTGATTTGTTGCAATATTTAATTGCTCATCCCCGTCAAGTTCTCACTCGCAACCAAATTTTGGAGCGGGTTTGGGGTTACGATTTTATGGGGGATTCTAATATTATTGAGGTTTACGTGCGCTATTTACGGACTAAGTTGGAAGCAGGAGGGGAAAAGCGTTTGATTCAAACGGTGCGAGGAGTTGGTTATGTTTTAAGAGAACAATAAATATAGCAGTTGATAGTTGATAGTTGATAGTTGATAGTTGATAGTTTATTAGATAATTGTAGGGTGGGCAATGCCCACCGAGAGAGTTATTTATCGAATCTAGGAAGGAAAATTGACTGTATTGAAATTAAAATTAAGGCGTTGCATAATTGAGACATGAATAAATAAAAACTAGCTCTCTCTTTTTCCTCTGCGGTTTATTATTATATGAAATCCGAAAAAGAATGCTACAAATACAATAACAGTTCGAGAACTTTTACTAATAGGGCAACACTTAT